>DASWGT010000118.1:0-41900 GCA_036393575.1 Rhodospirillales bacterium
GGGACAAGGACTCGATCATCGGCAAGATCACCTTCGACGACGCCGGCCAGAACATCGTCCCGCTGATCTCCAAGTACGTGGCGCAGGACGGCAAGTGGGTGATCTGGGAGGACAGCGAGTACGCCTCCGGCAAGCGCAAGCTGAAGGGCAAGTAACCGCCGGCATGGTAGCGGAGCGGCCGGGCCCTGCGCCCGGCTGCCTTTCCGCTGCCGTGGTTGCCGCTTTTTTCGATCTGGGATCCCCGCCATGGATGTCGGACTGCTCGGCCAATACGTCATGAACGGCCTGATGCTCGGCATGATGTACGCGCTGGTCGCCGTCGGCTTCACGCTGTTCTTCGGCGTCATGGACATCATCAACTTCGCCCACGGCGACGTGCTGACGGTGGGCGCGTTCGCCGCGCTCGCCACCATCCTCGGGCTGGCCGGCATCGGCGTCGACAGCCCGTGGATCCAGCTTGCTGGCGCCACCTTGGTGGCCGTCACGACCATGGCGGCCCTCGGCGCGGTGATCGCGCGCACGCTGGTGCTGCCGCTGAAGGGTGCGCCGCCGCTCAACACGCTCTTGATCACGCTGATGCTCGGCACCGCGCTGCACGAGGGCGTGCGGCTGTTCTACCCGCAGGGTGCCAACCCGCAGCGCTTCCCGTCGCTGCTGCCGACCGATGCCTACAGCTTCGGCCACTTCACGCTCAGGATCGACAGCCTGCTCGTGCTGACGACCGGGCTCCTGTTGATCGTCGGCATCCATCTCCTGATCAACCGCACCAAGCTCGGCCTCGCCATCCGCGCCGTCGCCCAAGACGAGGACACCGCCAAGACGATGGGCATCAACTACACCCTGATCGTGCTGGCGACATTCGCCATCGGCTCGGGGCTGGCCGCGTTCGCCGGCGTTCTGCACGGTTTGTATTACAGCGAAGTCAATTTCGCCATGGGACTGCTCCTCGGCGTCATCGGGTTCTCGGCGGCGATCGTCGGCGGCCTCGGTAACATCTACGGCGCCATCCTCGGCGGCTTCCTGTTCTCCGCCCTGCAGACGATCGGCGTGTTGGCGATGCCGTTCGCCAGCGCCTACAAGGACGTGTTTGCCTTCGCCGTCGTCATCCTGATCATGGCGTGGCGGCCGACCGGGCTGATCAGCGAAAAGATCAGCCAGCGGGTCTGAGCGATGACCGCGCCCCAGGATCCCCGGTCGCTGGCGTGGACCATCGGCGCCGCCGTCGTGGTCGTCCTCTACGTTATCCTGCTGCTCGGCGTCGAATCCCAGCTCGAGATCGCAGGCCTGCTCGCCGCCGGTATCGCCGCCGTCGCGGTCGCGGCGCGCTTCGGCGTGGTGGCACGGCTGGGGCGGTTCCTGGGCGAGCGCGACGCCCTCCTGAACACGCTGGTCGTCGCCGGCACCCTCGTGGTGACGGCGTTCTTCCACGGCGACTCCTTCGTGCTGCTGCTGGTGGCCACCGTGATCATCTATTTCATTGCCTGCCTGGGGCTGAATTTGCAGTTCGGCTATTCGGGCGTGCTCAATTTCGCCGGCGCCGCATTCTTCGGCATCGGCTGCTACACCTCGGCGGTGATGACCGCACACACCGCGGTGCCGCACCTGCTGATCCTGTTCGCCGGCGGCGCCATGGCGGCCGCCATCGGCTCGATCCTGATCCTGCCGGTGCTGCGCACCTACAGCCACTATTCGGCAGTCATCACCATCGCCTTCGGGCTGCTGTTCAAGATTTTCCTCGAAGTCAACGACGCGCTTGGCGGCCCGCAGGGCCTGCGCGTCAAGGGCATGAACGTGCTGGGATGGAAGTTCAACAGCAACATCGACATCGGCGGCATCGAGGTGTCGTTCTACGTCAACTACATCGTGCTCGGCCTGGTGCTGCTGGCGCTCGCCTTCACCTTCGTGCGCCGGGTCGAACGCTCCTGGATCGGGCTCAACCTGGACGCCGTGCGGCTCGACGAGACGGCCGCCGCCTGCTTCGGGCTCAACATCACGCGCTGGAAGATAACTGCGTTCACGCTCGGCAACTTCCTGATCGGGCTGGCCGGCGCTCTGTTCGCCATGATGCTCGGCTTCATCGCGCCGACCAACTTCACCTTCGGCGATTCGCTGATCCTGGTGTCGATCGTGCTCTTGGGCGGCATCGGCAATCCGTGGGGGCTGGTAGTGGCGACCGCGATCCTGATCGTGGTGCCGGAGAAGCTGCAGGCGATCCAGGAATACCGTTTCCTGCTGTTCGCGGCGATGGTGATCCTGATCCTGTTGTTCCGGCCCGAGGGCCTGCTGCCGCGGTCGCTCCGCGCCTACTTTCCCGGTTGGCGGACGAAATGAGCGCGACGCCCAACAACAATGGCGCCATACCGCTGCTCGCGGCAACCGGGCTCTCGAAGTTGTTCGGCGGCGTCGTCGCCTTGGACAAGCTCGATTTGCAGGTGTTTGCGAACCAGATCCTCGGCCTGATCGGCCCCAACGGGTCGGGCAAGACGACGTTCTTCAACGTGACGACGGGCATCTATCCGGTGTCCGCCGGCCGCGTCGTGTTCGACGGTCAGGACATCACCAATCTCTCGACCCAGGCGGTCTACCGCGCCGGCATCTCGCGCACCTTCCAACGCTCGCGGCTGTCGTTGGCGCTCAGCATCTTCGACAACATCATGATCGGCAACCACAAGCGGCTGAACCAGGGGCTGTGGTTCAACCTCGCCCGCCGTGACGCCTTTCGCCGCCAGTTCGAGGAGAGTTTCGAGGAGGCCCGCGAGCTGGTGCAGGTGTTCGACGCGCCGCTTGCGGATCGCATGTTTGAGGCCATCGGCGGTTTCCCGATGATCGACCGCCGCCGCATCGAGATCTGCCGGGCGCTGATTAGCCGACCGAAGCTGCTGTTGCTGGACGAGCCGTCTGCCGGCATGACGCAGGAGGAGACGACGGAGTTGATGGACGACATCCTCGAGGTCAAGGACCGATTCCATGGCCTGACCATCGTCATCATCGAGCACGAAATGGGCGTCATCGAGCGCATCACCGAGCGCTGCGTAGTGCTCAACTTCGGACAGAAGATCAGCGAGGGCGCCTACCAGGAAATCGCCCGCGACCGGCTGGTGCAGGAAGCCTATCTGGGGATCGAATGAGCGCCGCTGAGACAACCGCGACGACGGCAACCGGCGGACTGGCCGTGGAGGGCGTCTACACCGCCTACGACAAGGCCGACGTGCTTGAGGACGTGACGCTCGAGGCCCAGCCCGGCAGGATCACCTGTCTCCTCGGTTCCAACGGCTCTGGCAAGACGACGCTGATCCGTTCGGTGCTCGGGCTGACCCGGCCCAACCGCGGCCGCATCCGCTTCGACGGGGCCGATCTCACCGGACTGCCCACCCATCGCATTGTCGCCGCCGGCATCGCCTGCATCCCGGAAGGCCGGCAGGTATTCCCGAAGCTGACGGTGGAGGAGAATTTGCGCCTCGGCGCCTACCAGGAGTCCGACCCCGACGTGGTCGCCCGGCGCTTGGAGAAGGTCTACGGCACCTTCCCGCGACTGAAGGAGCGCCAAGCGCAGATCGCCGGCACGCTGTCGGGCGGCGAGCAGGCGATGGTGTCCATCGGCCGCGGCCTGATGAGCGCGCCGAAGTTGTTGATCGTCGACGAGCCGTCGCTGGGACTGGCGCCGATCCTGGTCAAGGAAAACTTCAACATCATCCGCCGCATCAACGGCGACGGCATCACCGTGTTCCTGGTCGAGCAGAACGTGCGTCAGACGCTGGCCATCGCCGACTACGGCTACGTGCTCAGAAAGGGCCGCGTCGTTGCCGCCGGCACGCCCGGGGAGCTCGGCCGCACCCAGGAAGTGCATGCCGCCTACTTCGGCCAGGGCCGCTGAACGGCGCCGACGAGGCGACGCGCGCTCCCGGAAAGCGAAGGGGCGGCCCGGCGGGGCCGCCCCTCGAATTTCGACGATTGTGGCGCAACGACTAGAACGCTGCCACCAACGAAGCCTGGAAGCGCCCGTCGCAGGTGTTGAGACCGCCCGAGCATTCGGCCGTGTCGATGTCGGTATCGGTGTAGAAGGCACTGAGCGAAAGATTCTTCGTCAACCCAAGCGTGGCGCCGACCTTGAAGTCCCAATAGTCGGGAGTGCCGAACACGGCATTCCTCTGGATCATCTGCCGGCCGACGTTGCCGAACAATGTCAGATTCACCTCCTTCACCGGCACCGCGTAGCTGAGGCCACCGTTGAAGTAGTGGGCGTCGCCGCTGTCGCCGAAGTTGTTGGGTGAGCCGTTGTAGCTGACGCCGAGGGTCAGGCCCGGATAGATCTCGCCGCTGAGGGCGACCGTGCCTTCCACGTAGTCGAAGTTGAGGGAGCCCCTGGCACCCGGGTAACGATAATAGATGAAGCCGGCCTTCGCGTTGACGGGCCCGAACGTCTTGGTCAGGCCGCCGTAGAAGTCGATCTCGAGGTCGCCGTCGGTCAGGTTGACGTTGGACCCCCAGGCGCCGGCATAGATGCCGATGCCGTGCATGCTGGTGTCGATCGACCAGTCGATACTGCCCTGGACCGCCGGATCGTTCCCGGTCTGCGAGATGCCGCGGAACGTGTAGTCCGAATAAAGCCCGAAGTTGGTGGAGAAGTTGCCCGGCAGCAGTTGTTTCTTCTCCTGGGCGAGCGCCGGCGCCACGCCGAGGGCGGCGGCAACTAAAAACGCAACCCATATCGCTACCCATGTTTTGCAATTGGCCATGTTTCAAATCCTTCCTTTATTTCCTTAACCCGCGGCTCCCCGGCGAGCGGAGCTTACCGCAGGAAATGAGCAAGAACCGGACCAGTCCCATGGACTCATCCGGGTTCCCGACAACATCGTTGTTTTTAAAGGAAAAACTCTGCGACACCCGTCGTTGGGCCGATTCGCGGCAGAGGGCTTTTCCCCCTTTGGGTGATTAATTAATAACCACAAACAAAGGCTGTGGTCAATTTTTAACCAACTGGTGCGGTGCCGTGGGCGCTTGCCGGCCCGGGGGGCCACTCTCGCGCCTTGCGGATTTCCGTCAAGGGTTTTGTCACCTCAGGTTCTTGATCAGGTCGCTCCACGCCGACTTGTTCCACGCCGCGACCGCGATCTGGGCGGCGCCGTCGAGCGCCTCGGCGACCGTCTTCGCCGGCGCCTCCTTGGCCGGCGGCACGCGGCCGTATTTCTGCAGCGTCACGCTGTCGAAGACGACGCGATTCTTGTCTTGGTCGAAGAGCATGATGGTCGAAAGGATGTCCTCATTTCCGCCGTAGAGGTCGAGCACATCGACGTTGATCTGG
This sequence comes from Rhodospirillales bacterium, assembly GCA_036393575.1. Lineage (GTDB taxonomy): Bacteria > Pseudomonadota > Alphaproteobacteria > Rhodospirillales > Casp-alpha2 > JACPJY01. The sequence continues at coordinate 5,303 of DASWGT010000118.1, forward strand.
AATACCCGCTTTTGGTTGAGCTGGAACGGCGCCTCGGTGATGAACATCGGCGTGCGGAACCCGATCTTGTGGCCGTCGAGCAGGCAGTCCCAGGAGACGTCGTAATCGGCGATTTCGAACAGTTGGCCCTCGACCGGGCTCTTGCCCTCGAAACGGATGACGTAATCGCAGATCGGGCCGTCCTTGACCTGGGTCTTGCCCCTGATGTCCTTGGCAAGCGTGCCGTCGATCAGCGGCAGCAGCGCCGATTCGTGGACGTAGCCGAGGTCCGTGGCGCCGTCGCGGATCGCCAGCCAGCCGCCCTGCGCCCTGGCCACCGACTGCACGTGGTCGCCTTCCTTCAGGCTTCCCACCTTCTCGCTCTTGGTGTCGGCCTTAGCGCGGACGTTGACGTCCTTGAGCACGATATAGCCGTGGGCGTAAGCCGGCACTTTCTGGCCCAGGAACGTGACCGTCTTCTCGGCCGCCGGTGCCAAGCTTACGGATAGCAGCACCGCCGCGACCACGAGCAGCGCCAGCGCCGCCCCCCGACGATCGCGGTTCCCCGGAAGATGTGTGTGCCGCGGGTGAGCTGCCGCCGCAACCATGGTGCCCCGTTCCCCCAAGCCCAGGGATTAGGAATTACAGTGGCTTATGATTATGATAACCAACGCCGGGCTTCGCCTCCACCCTCTTTTGGATGGAGGCCTCTCTATTCAAGGGAATGTTTGTTGGCGATCACCGGAATCGATCGGTTGCAGGACGCGCTGAAGCCGGGCCAGCGGCTGCTGGGCCTTGACGTCGGCGCCAAGACCATCGGCCTGGCGTTGTCGGATGTTCGGCTCACCATCGCCTCGCCGGTCGACACGCTCAAGCGCGGCAAGTTCGCCGACGACGCCAGGCGCCTCGCCCGCATGATCGCCGCCGAGGACGTCGGCGCGCTGGTCATCGGACTGCCGGTCGAGATGAGCGGCCGCGAGGGACCGCGCTGCCAGTCGGTGCGTCAGTTCGCCGACAACCTGCTGAAGGTCGTCGACCTGCCGGTGGCGTTCTGGGACGAGCGGCTGTCGACCGCCGCCGTCGAGCGGGTGCTGATCGAGGAGGCCGACATGTCGCGCAAGCGCCGCGCCGAGGTGGTCGACAAGATGGCCGCCGCCTACATCCTGCAGGGAGCGCTCGACGCGATGTAGATGGCGGGCACGCTTTCCAGCTTGGCGCCTGTGTTCGCGCTGATCGCGCTCGGGTATCTGCTGAAGGCGCGCGCCGTGTTCGGCGCCGCGTTCTGGGACGGCGCCGAGCGGCTGACCTTCTATTTCCTGTTCCCGGCGCTGCTGGTGGTCAGCATCGGCGGCGCCGATGTCAAGGGCCTCGCCATGCTGCCGATGGCCGCCGCGCTGGCCGCGGCGACCCTGATCGTCGCCGGCGTGCTGGTTTGGCTCAGGCCCCGGCTAGCCGGCCGCGGCCTCGACGGCGCCCAGTTCGCCTCGGTGCTGCAAGGCGCCATCCGCCCCAACACCTACGTCGCCATCGCGGTGCTGGTGGCGCTCTACGGCAAGGCCGGACTGCCGCTGGCCGCCGTCGCCATCGTCGCCGTCATTCCGCTAGTGAATTTCCTCGGCATCGTCGCGCACCTGCGCTGGGCGCGTTCGCCATCGGGCGCCGCGGTGGCGCCCGGCTGGGGCGAGGCAGTGGTGCCGGCGCTGAAGAATCCGATCATCATCGCCTGCCTGGTCGGCGCGGCGCTCAATCTGTTCGGTATCGGCGTGCCGCCGGTGATCGGCCCGGTTCTGGAGATCGTCGGCCGCGCCGCCCTGCCGATGGGCCTGATGGCGGTCGGCGCCGGCCTCGACCTCGCCGCCGCCCGCGACGCCCGCGCCGCCGTCGCCGGTACGGCGCTGCTCAAGCTGGTGGCAATGCCGGCGGCGGTCGTTGTCGCATGCTGGGTGTTCGGGGTCGACGGCGTGACGCGCTCGGCGGCGGTGCTGTTCGCGGCGATGCCGGTGTCGGCGACCGCCTACGTGGTGTCCACGCAGATGGGCGGCGATTCGCGGCTGATGGCCGGTGTCGTCGCCGCCACCACCGTCGTCGCGGCGGTCACCCTGCCGCTAGCGGTGATGGTCGGCGGCCCCTAGGCGGCGCGCGGGCCGAACAGGATGACGGCGGCGCCGGCCACGCAGACGACGGCACCGATCAGGTCCCAGCGGTCGGGCCGAGCGCCTTCGACCGCCCACAGCCAAGCGAGCGAGGCGGCGATGTAGACGCCGCCGTAGGCGGCGAACGCGCGGCCGGCGTAGAGGGCCTCGACACGGGTCAACAGGTACGCGAACACCACCAGCGCCGCGATGCCGGGAATCGCCCATAGCGCGCTCTTGCCGAGTCGCAGCCACGCCCAGAACGCGTAGCAGCCGCCGATTTCGGCCAGCGCGGCGCCGATGTAGACGACCGAGACCTTGATCATGGCTTCGCCTCCACCTCGTAGCCGAGCAACTTCAGGAGCTCGCCGCAGTCGCGGCCGAACGCTTTCGTCGTCTCGGCGTCGAATTTCTTCCTCCAGATGCCGGCGTCGACGTCGAGCGGCGCCGCCTCCCACGCCCGCTCGGCGGCCGCTTCGACGACGGCGTCGGCCGCATCGACGCCGAGGAACCCGAACAAAGGCCGCAGTGCCGGCGCTACCGCGTCGGCGAGCGCCTCGGCCTTGAGATGGAAGCATTGCCCTTTGTGTCGGCGGTCAAAGTCGCGGACGGCGTCGACGGCGCGCCGCCAGTTGTCGGAAAAAGCGCGGGCAAAATCGCCGAGGGCGGGATATTGGCGGCGAAATTCGCCGTGGCTGAGCTCGTTGTTGAAGTCCCACGCGGACACCGCTTCGTCGCGGCCGTCGCGGTAGACGTGCACCACCTTCAGGCCCGGTAGCACGCGGTCCAGCAGTTTCAGATTGAGCACGTGTTCGGGCGTCTTCTCGGCGATCACCTTGACCCCGTCGCCGGAGCCCTTGAGCCAGCGGTCGAACATGACGCCGACGGCGCTTGCCATCAGGTAGTCCACGTCCTCGACCATGATGCCGGCGGCGTTGCCGGGCAGCCCCGATTTCACCAGCCGGTTGCCGACCGACTCGGCGCCGGCGTTGTAGTCGTCGAACGCCTTGGCGAGTAGCGGGAACAGCGAATCGGTGAAGTGCGCCTCGCCCTTGCAGCAGATCTCCGGGTGCGCGTCCAGGCATTGTTGCACCCAGGCGGTGCCCCAGCGGGTCGCCCCGACGACGAACACGATCTGATGCTCGAACACCTGGGCCAGGCGTCCGTGGGTGACGCGGTATTCCTCCATCGGCCGGTGGCGGTCCCTCTCTCACGGGGGTTGGCGGCCCGGGCAAAATAGCCCATCTAAGGCCCCCGCACCACAGCCGCCGGGGGGTGCGGCGCTTGCGCGCGTGCGCCCCAATCCATATAGTGCGGCCGCGAAACCGCGAGGTGGTACGCGCCGATGACCCAAGGCGGCATGGACAACGTCCATTTTCCACATCGTCACCTGCTCGGCATTGAAGGTCTCTCGCCGGAAGAAATCTCGATTTTACTGGACCGTTCCGAAAGCTACGTCGAGCAGAACCGCCGCGCCGACAAGACTACCCGCATCCTTCACGGCCGCACCGTCATCAACCTGTTCTTCGAGGAATCGACGCGCACCCGCACGTCGTTCGAGCTGGCCGCCAAGCGCCTCGGCGGCGACCTCATCAACATGGCAGTCGCCACCAGCTCGGTGAAGAAGGGCGAGACCCTGATCGACACCGCGATGACGCTGAACGCCATGCACCCGGACGTGCTGGTGGTACGTCACCCGGACTCGGGCGCCGTGCAGCTGCTGTCGGAAAAGGTCAACTGCGCGGTCATCAATGGCGGCGACGGCAGCCATGAGCACCCGACCCAGGCGTTGCTCGACGCACTAACCATCCGCCGCCGGCTGGGTAGGCTGAGTGGGCTCCTAGTCGCCATTTGCGGCGATATCCTGCACAGCCGCGTCGCGCGCTCCAACATCCATCTTCTCAACACCATGGGGGCGCGGGTGCGGCTGATCGCGCCGAAGACCCTGATCCCATTCGAGGTCGAGCGCATGGGCGTCGAGGTGTTCCACGACATGGCGGCCGGCATCAAGGACTGCGACATCGTGATGATGCTGCGCCTGCAGCAGGAGCGCATGGCCGGCAACTTCCTGCCGTCAATCCGCGAGTACTTCCACTTCTTCGGCCTCGACTACGAGAAGCTGGCCAACGCTAAGCCGGACGCACTGATTATGCACCCGGGGCCGATGAACCGCGGCGTCGAGATCGACACCGAAGTCGCCGACGATGTCGGCCGCAGCGTTATCCGTGAGCAGGTGGAGATGGGCGTCGCCGTGCGCATGGCGGTGCTCGAGCTATTGACCGACAACCTCGACCGCGGCCGCACGGCGGTGCCGAAGGCCACCGCCCCGGCGAACAACAAGCCCAAGAAAAAGAAGGTGCGCCGCTGATGTCGCCGCGCAAGGGAAAGAGCGCCGTCCGCACCGCCTACGTCAACGCCCGACTCCTGGATCCGGCGAGCCGGCTCGACGACATGGGCGGTGTCCTCATCGACGGCGAGACCATCGCCGACTTTGGCCCCCATCTGGCCAAAGAGCGCGGGCGCGGCCTGCCCAAGGACTCCCGGGTGGTCGATTGCCAGAGCAAGTGCCTGGCCCCCGGCCTCGTCGACATGCGCATGGAGATCGGCGATTTGGGCGCCGCGGTGCGCGCCGCGGTGTCGGGCGGCGTCACCTCGATGGTGTGCCTGCCCAACACGCATCCGGTGATCGACGACATGTCGGTGGTCGAGTTCGTGGCCCGCCGCGCCCGCAAACAAGGTCTGGCCAAGGTCTATCCCTATGGCGCCATCACCAAGGGCTTGAAGGGCCAGGAACTGGCCGAATTGGGATTGCTGGCCGAGGCCGGTGCTGTCGCCTTCACCGACGGCACCAGCGCCGTTGCCGACGCCCAGGTGATGCGGCGCGCCCTCAGCTACGCCTCGACCTTCGGGCTGATGATCGTCCAGCACCCGGAGGAGCCGAGCCTCGCCGCCAACGGCGCCATGAATGCCGGCGAGACGGCAACGCGGCTGGCGCTCGTCGGCATCCCGACCGAGGCCGAGGTGATCATGATCGAGCGCGACCTTCGCCTCGCGGCCCTTACCGGTGGGCGGCTGCACATCGCGCATCTCTCCACCGACGCCGGTATCGAGGCGATGCGGCAGGCGAAGAAGCGCGGCCTCAATGTCAGTTGCGACACCGCGCCGCCCTACTTCGCGCTCAACGAGAACGCGGTCGGCGACTACCGCACCTTCGCCAAGCTGTCGCCGCCGTTGCGCGCCGAGGACGACCGCAAGGCGGTGGTCGAGGGCTTGCGCGACGGCACCATCGACGCCATCGCCTCGGACCATACGCCACGCGACGAGGAATCGAAGCGCCTACCGTTCGCGCAGGCAGCGCCCGGCGGCATCGGGCTGAACACACTGCTGGCGGTGTCGCTCGAGCTTTATCACAACGGTCACCTCGGGCTCCTGGACGTGCTGCGCCTCGTCACCTCGGCGCCGGCCGGGCTTTTGGGCTTGCGCGCCGGTAGGTTGGAGAAGGGCGCGCCCGCCGATCTCGTCCTGTTCGACCCCGACGCCGCCTGGAAGGTCGACGCCGACCGGCTGATCGGCAAGGCCAAAAACTCTCCCTTCGACGGGCGGCCGGTGCAGGGGCGGGTGTTGATGACCGTCGTCGACGGCCGCCCGGTGTACCGCCCCCAGGCCTGAGCGCCATGGATGCGCCGCTCCTGCTCGCGCTTGCCGTCGCCGGCGGCTATCTCGTGGGCTCGATCCCGTTCGGGCTGTTGCTGACCCGCCTCGCCGGCCGCGGCGACATTCGCGCCATCGGCTCGGGCAACATCGGCGCCACCAACGTGCTGCGCACCGGCAGCAAGTGGCTGGCGGCGCTGACCCTGCTGCTCGACATTGGCAAGGGCTGGGCGGCGGTGGTCGCGGTCGGCCGCGATTGGGGGTTCCTGGGCCCCCTCGACGCCGGCCTGATCGCCGGCATGGCGGCGGTGGTTGGCCACAACTTCCCGGTTTGGCTGAAATTCAAGGGCGGAAAAGGCGTGGCGACGACCCTCGGCGTGCTGTTCGGTGCCTTGGCGCCGGTTGGCGCGGCGGCGTGTGCGGTGTGGCTGCTGGTTGCCGGCACGCTCCGCTATTCGTCGGCGGCGTCGATCGCGGCGCTGGCGGCGGCGCCGTTCGTCGCCTATTGGCTCGGTGCCGTGCCGGTGGCGATGGCTGCGGCGGCGCTGGCGCTGTTGGTGATCGTCCGTCACCACGCCAACATCGAAAGGCTGTTCAAGGGCGTGGAGCCCAAGATCGGCGCCCGCGACGACGGCTGAGCCGTCCACGGGCGGCTGAACCCAGGGTTCCCTAGGGAAAACCCCACTTTCCGGCTCGCCCCCGGCGATGGTAAAGTGTATACAATCCGCCCGGTCCCCGGATCCCCGCGCCGGGCCGCGCCGTCCCGAAGCCGTCCTTTGGCCTTCCTCGACGAAACGGCAACCGCGGCCGGAAATGACAGGACTCCCAGCCCCGATGCCCGACGCCGCCGATTCAAAAGTCAAGCAGCTCAACCCTCGCGGCGCCGAGGACGCGCCAGCGGCGCCGCCGCGCGCGCGGCCCGACCTCGTCGCCCTGTGGGCGCGCCATCGCCATGCCATCCGCATCGGCGTCATCGGCGTCGTGCTGGCGATCGCGGCGTTTGTCGGTGGTCGCGAGGTCTATCACCGCGTCAACTACGTCTACGCCTACGATTCGCGCATCGACGCCGATCTGATCACGGTATCAAGCCGCGTCGCCGGCTGGGTGACGTCGCTCGACATGGTCGAGGGCAACGAGATCGCCCAGGGCAAGGTGTTGGCCACCATCGATTCCCGCGAATCGAACCTACGCGTCGCCGAGCTTGAATCGCAGGTCGCCGGGATCGACGCCGAGCGCGACCGGCTGATCGCCGAGCGCCGCCTCGTCGACAAGCAGACGAAGAGCCTGTACTCGGCCGAGATGTCGCAATACGAGGCGGCGAAAGTCGCGGTGTCGTCTCTCGAGCCGCAGTGGACGCTGGCGCAGCGTGAGCTCGAGCGCGCCAAGTCGCTGTACGAGCGCAAGGTGTTCTCGCGCCGTCAGCTCGACCAAGCGGAAACCGCCGAACAGCTGATCCAGCGCCAGCACCGCATGGCCGTCGCCGAGCGGGCGGCGGCGAAGTCGAAGCTGGAGAAGGCCGAGGCCGAGCGCGCCCGGCTCGACGTCATCGATTCCGAGCTGGTCAAGCTGCAGCACCGCAAGGCCGAGCTGCAGGCCAAGCTCGATCACCAGAAGCTCGACTTCGCCGACCGCACCATCAAGAGCCCGATCGACGGCGTTGTCGACAAGACCTTCGTGCGTATCGGCGAATACGTCACGCCGGGGCAACGGTTGGCGCTGGTGCACGACCCGTCGAAGATTTGGATCGAGGCCAACATCAAGGAGACCGAGATCCGCAACCTTAAGCCCGGCCAAGTGGTCGAGGTCAGCGTCGACGCCTACCCGGGCCGCGAGTTCCGCGGCCGCGTGTTGACGGTTGGCCATGCCGCCACCAGCCAGTTCGCTCTGTTGCCGACGCCGAATCCGAGCGGCAACTTCACCAAAATCACCCAGCGCCTGCCCGTGCGCATCGTGATCGACCAGCAGGCGGGGCTGCTGCGTCCCGGCATGATGGTCGAAATCAACATTGACATCCGTAGCCGCAAGCGTTGAACGCCAGTTCGAGCGTTTTGGCCCGGCCTATCGCTGGCTGGTGACCATCGGCGGGCTGATTGGCGCCATGACGATGATCCTGGCGGCGACCATGGTCAACGTCGCCGTGCCGTCGATCATGGGCGCCTTCGGCGTCGGCCAGGATCTGGCTCAGTGGGCGTCGACCGCGTTCCTCGCCACCATGGTGGCGAGCCAACTCCTCAACGTCTGGATGGTGACGGCGATGGGGCCGAGGCTGGCATTCTCGATGACGCTGGTGGTGTTCACCGTCGGCGCGCTGATTTGCGCCGTCAGCCCCAACATCGAGGTGTTGATCGTCGGCCGTATCCTGCAGGGCTTCTCGGCCGGCGTCATCCAGCCGCTTGTCATGGCCACCATCATCCAGGTGTTCCCGGCCGAACGCCGCGGTTTCGCGGTCGGCCTCTACGGCATGGGCGTGACGCTGGCGCCGAGCTTCGGGCCGCTGTTCGGCGGCATCACCATCGACGCCATGGCCTGGCGCGACATCTTCATCGTCGTCCTGCCGCTGGTCGCGGTCGCTTTCGTGATGGGGCTCGCGTTCATGCCGACCAAGAAGCTGTCGCGCAGCCTGCCGCGTTTCGACTGGGCCGGTTTCGCGCTGTTGTGCACGGCGCTGGTGTGCCTGATGACCGGCGTCGGCAACGGCCAGCGCTGGGGCTGGGTTTCCAATGACATCGTCGGACTGTTCGTGGTCGGATTCGCGACCGCGATCCTGTTCGTCTATTGGCAGGCACACACCTCGGCGCCGCTCCTGGATTTGACGCTGTTCCTGAACGGCCGCTTCGCCGCCGCTATGGTCATCGCCTTCGTCTTCGGCGCCGGCAACTTCGCCTCCAACTACGCGATCCCGGTGTTCACCCAGGCCGTGCAGGGCTTCAGCGCCACCGACGCCGGGATGGTGCTGGTACCTGCGGGAATTTTGCTGGTGGTGATGATCCCGTTCTCGGGCCGGCTCGCCGACATGGTGGCCGAACACTACCCGATCATGATCGGATGCGCGTTGTTCGCGTACGCGTCCTATCTGCTGGCCGCCGCCGACGTCAACACGCCGTTCCTGAGCATGGCGCTGTTCGCCATCGGCACCCGCCTCGGCCTCGGCCTGGTGATGCCCAACATGGGCTCGGCGGCGATGAAGTCGATCCAGATGGAGCGCCTCAACCAGGGTGCCGGCACCTACAACTTCACCCGCCAGCTCGGCGGTGCCTTCGGCGTCAACGGCTTGGTGGCGATCATGGAGTTGCGCACCGCCCGCCACGCCGAGCACCTGGCCGCGACCCAGACCTCGGCCAACAGCCTGACCCGCGAGTTCCTCGAAAAGACCCAGCACCTGCTGGCCGAGTCGGGCGTGCCGGAGGCCCTGCACCGTACCGGCGCCATCGATTACCTGGGCAAGGTGATCCACGCCCAGGCCACCTCCTCCGGCTTCCAGGACGGCTTCATGGTCATTGCCTTGGTGTTCGTCGCCGCCCTGGTGCCGGCGTGGCTGCTGCGCCGCACCCGCCGCACCCTGGTGCCGGCAGCGGCTTAAAAAAGCGCGTAAGCCGGCAATATTCCTGCCGTCCGCCGTTTCCCCTTGCCAGGCAGCCTCCCGCCGGGTTAGAACATAACGAGAACTTTTCAACTTCCCCGCGTTTTGCGCCAATGCCCGCCGGTTGCCGCCCATGATCCAACCCAGACCGCACACCCTGACCGAGGCCGAGAAGCGCGATTGGCTCCGGCTGATCCGCACCGACAACGTCGGCCCGATCACGTTTCGCCGCCTGCTCGAGCGCTTCGGCGACGCCGGCCGGGCTCTTAACGCGCTTCCCGAGCTCGCCCGCCGCGGCGGCGGCACCCGTGGCCTGAAACCCTACGGCAAGGCTGAGGCCGATGCCGAGATGGCGGCGCTGGCTGCGCTCGGAGCCAAGCTGATCGCCTGGGGCGAGCCCGACTATCCGCCCTTGTTGGCGCACATCGATGATCCGCCGCCGCTGCTGTCAGTGCTCGGCAACTTAGGTCTGTTGGCCAAGAAGGCGGTCGCCGTGGTCGGCGCCCGCAATGCCTCGATCCACGGCTGCCGGATGGCCGAGCGGTTGGCCCGCGACTGCGGCCAGGGCGGGCTTTTGGTGGTGTCCGGCATGGCGCGCGGCATCGACGCCGCGGCGCACAAGGGCGCGCTCGCCACCGGCACGCTGGCCGTGCTCGGCGGCGGCATCGACGTCGTCTACCCGAAGGAGAACCAGGAGCTTTACGACCGCATCCGCGCCGAGGGCGTGCTGGCGTCCGAGGTGGCGCCGGGCACCGAGCCGCAGGCCCGGCATTTTCCCCGCCGCAACCGGCTGATCTCCGGCGTCGCCCGCGGCGTCGTGGTGGTCGAGGCGAGCCCGCGCTCGGGCTCGCTGATCACCGCGCGCATGGCGCTCGAGCAGGGGCGCGACGTATTCGCGGTGCCCGGCGCGGCCGGCGACCCCCGGGCCAAGGGAACCAACCATTTGATCCGCCAAGGCGCGTTTTTGACCGAATCGGCCGAAGACGTGCTGCAAATCGTTAACGAAGCCGAGCGGCCGCCGTTGGCCGAGTCAAAACCCCTTGATTTCAAAGGGGTTTCGCCTTCCCCGCCGGCCCCCGACGAGCTCGAAAAAGCCCGCGAAACCATTGAAAAAAGGCTTACTTCCGCGCCCCTGGTGGTTGACGAAATCCTTCGTAACTGCCAATTCTCCCCGTCCGTCGTTTCCTGGGTGCTCCTGGAACTGGAGCTGGCGGGCCGCCTCGAACGCCATCCCGGCAACCAGGTTTCATTGATTCAAGGGCCGTAACGGATACCGCATGACCAACGTCGTCATCGTCGAAAGCCCGGCCAAGGCGAAGACCATCAACAAGTACCTCGGCCGGGATTACACCGTGCTGGCCAGCTATGGCCACGTGCGCGACCTGCCGTCGAAGGACGGCTCGGTCAAGCCCGAGGCCGATTTCGCCATGGACTGGGAAGTCGACGCCCGGGCCAGGAAGCACCTGAAGGAGATCGCCCGCGCCGTGAAGGGCGCCGAGCGGCTGTATCTGGCCACCGACCCGGACCGCGAGGGCGAGGCCATTTCGTGGCACGTCAAGGAAGTGCTGAAGGCTGAGGACGTCCTCGACGGCGTCGACGTCAAGCGGGTCGTCTTCAACGAGATCACCAAGAGCGCCATCCTCGACGCCTTCCGCCACCCGCGCGAGCTCGACCGCGAACTGATCGACGCCTATCTCGCCCGCCGGGCGCTCGACTACCTGGTCGGCTTCACGCTGTCGCCGGTGCTGTGGCGGAAGCTGCCGGGCAGCCGCTCGGCCGGGCGCGTACAGTCGGTGGCACTGCGCCTCATCTGCGAGCGCGAGACCGAGATCGAGAACTTCAAGGCGGAAGAATACTGGACCGTCAGGGCCGACTTCCGCACCCCGGCCGGCGACACGGTCGCCGCCATGCTCACCCATCTCGACAGCGCCAAGCTCGGCAAGATGGCCATCGGCGACGAAGCCAAGGCGAAGGCCGCGGTCGCCGCCATCGAGGCGCGTGCGTTCGCGGTCAAGGACGTCGAGCGCAAGCAGACCCGCCGCCACCCCTCGCCGCCGTTCACCACCTCAACCCTGCAGCAGGAATCGTCGCGCAAGCTCCGCCTCGGCGCCAAGCGCACCATGCAGGTGGCGCAGCGGCTGTACGAGGGCGTCAGCATCGGCGGCGAGACGGTCGGCCTGATCACCTACATGCGCACCGACGGCGTGCAGATGGCCGGCGAGGCGGTCGGCGCCTGCCGCGCCCTGATCGGCCGCCAGTTCGGCGACCGCTACCTGCCCGGGCACGCGCGGGTCTACAAGACCAAGGTCAAGAACGCCCAGGAGGCGCACGAGGCGATCCGCCCGACCGATGTGTTCCGCCGGCCCGCCGACGTCGCCCACTACCTCGACGACGAGCAGCGCCGACTTTACGAGATGATCTGGAACCGCACCGTCGCCAGCCAGATGGAATCGGCCGTGCTCGACCAGCAGGCGGCCGACATCTTCTCCGCCGACGGGCGGGTTGGGCTCCGCGCCACCGGCTCGGTGGTGCTGTTCGACGGCTATTACCGGCTCTATCACGAGGATTACGACGATCCGGAGAACGGCGACGGCGAGGCGATTCTGCCGAAGCTCGACTCCGGCCAGCAACTCCAGCGCACCGGCATCGCGCCGGAGCAGCATTTCACCCAGCCGCCGCCGCGCTTCACCGAGGCCAGCCTAGTGAAGCGCCTGGAGGAGCTCGGCATCGGTCGGCCATCGACCTACGCTTCCATCATCTCGGTGCTGCAGGACCGCAACTACGTTAGGCTCGAGAAGCGCCGCTTTACGCCCGAGGACCGCGGCCGGCTGGTGACCGCGTTCCTGGCCAGCTTCTTCAGCCGCTACGTCGAATACAACTTCACCGCCGAGCTCGAGGACAAGCTCGACGACATCTCCGGCGGCCGCATTGACTGGAAATCCGTGCTGCGCGAGTTCTGGGGCGCGTTTTCGAAGGCGGTCGCCGACACCAAGCACCTCCGGGTTTCTGAGGTACTCGACACTCTCGACGACCTGTTGGGGCCGCACTTCTTCCGTCCCGGCAAGAACGGCGCCGACCCGCGCCGCTGCCCGGCCTGCGGCGACGGCCGGCTGAGCCTGAAGCTCGGCAAGTTTGGCGCCTTCATCGGCTGCTCGAAATATCCCGGCTGCCGCTTCACCCAGCCGCTGGAAGTGACCAATGGCGACGGCGACACTACTGCTGGCAGCGGCCCGGTCGAACTCGGCAAGGACCCGGCCACCGGCGAGGCGATCACGCTACGCAAGGGGCCTTACGGCTTCTATGTGCAACGCGGCGAGCAGACGGGCATCGGCAAGAACAAGGTGAAGCCAAAGCGAGCCTCGATCCCGAAAGGCCTGCCGCCGGCCCAGGTGACGCGGGAGAAGGCGATCGGGCTGTTGGCGCTGCCGCGCGAGCTCGGCATCCATCCCGAGACCGGCGAGTCGATCCTGGCCGGCATCGGTCGCTACGGCCCCTATATCAAGCTCGGCGGCACCTACGTGTCGCTGAAGGGCGACGACGACGTGCTGACCATCGGCCTCAACCGCGCCATTCACCTGCTGGCCGAGAAGCCGCGCAAGGCGGCGCCGAAGCTGCTGGGCAACCATCCCGAGGACGGCAAGCCGGTAACCCAGAAGGTGGGACGCTGGGGTCCCTACGTGCAGCACGGCAAGGTGATGGCGACGCTGCCGAAGGGCGCCGATGCCGCCTCCTACACCCTCGATCAAGCGGTGGCGTTGCTGGCGGCTAAGGCGGCGAAGCAGGGGAAGGGCAAGGCCGGCGCCGACGAACCGGCCGCCGGGCGAGCGAAGAAACCCGCCAAGAAACCGGCCAAGAAAGCCGCCGCAACCAAGGGCAAATCGACGCCAAAATCTACGATTGAACCGCCCGTTAAGACTCCGGGGCGCACCCCAACCGCCGACGAACCGAACCTTTGAGCAGATCGCGAACGAAGCGGGCCCCCTTCCCCAGCCGCCAACAAATCCTGCAGTACATCCAGGATAGCCAACGGCGCGTCGGCAAGCGCGACATCGCGCGCGCCTTCAAGCTCGATTCCGAGCAGAAGCGGATGCTGAAGACGGTGCTGCGCGAGATGCAGGACGAAGGTGTCCTCGAGCGCGGGCGCGGCCGTCGGGTGCATGCCGCCGGCATGCTGCCGAAGGTGACGGTGGTCGAGATCACCGGCACCGACATGGACGGTGAGGTGCTGGCGCGCCCGGTGACGTGGGAAGGCGACCGCGAGCCGCCGCTCATCTATATGGCGCCGTCTGGCCGCCAGCCGGCGCCGGGGCGCGGCGACCGGCTACTGGCGAAACTGAAGCTGGCCGACGACGGCACCTACGAGGGCCACGCCATCCGCCGCATCGCCGAGGCGCCGACCCAGATCCTCGGCGTCTATCGGCTGATCGGCGGCCAGGGCCGGCTGCTGCCAACCGACCGCCGCTCGAAGGGCGAATTCCTTATCGAGCAGCGCGACGCCCGCGGCGCCAAGCCCGGCGACCTGGTGCGCGCCGAGCCACTGACCGGGCGGCGGCTCGGCCTGCGCCAGGCACGCGTCGTCGAGCGCCTGCACGGCGGCGAGGGACCGGCGGCGCCGTCGATGATCGCCATCGCCGACTACGACCTGCCGACGGCCTTCGCGCCGGAGGCCGAACGAGAGGCGGGGGTGGCCGGCCCGGCACCGTTGGCCGGGCGCGACGATCTACGCTCACTGGCGCTGGTCACCATCGACGGCGCCGACGCCCGCGACTTCGACGACGCCGTGTGGGCCGAGCCCGACTGCGGCGCCGGCAATCCCGGCGGCTGGCACCTGGTGGTGGCGATCGCCGACGTCGCCTGGTACGTGCGCCCCGGCGGGGCGCTGGACCGCGACGCGTATCAGCGCGGCAACTCGGTGTATTTCCCAGACCGCGTGGTGCCGATGCTGCCGGAGCCGCTATCGAACGGCTGGTGCTCGTTGAAGCCCGGCGAGGACCGGCCGTGCGTCGTCGCCGATCTCACGATCGACGAGAACGGCCGGTTGCTCCGCCACCGTTTCCGCCGGGCGCTGATGCGCTCGGCGGCGCGGTTGACCTACGACCAGGTGCAGCGGGCGGCGGACGGCCGCCCCGACGATACCACTGGCGCGCTGATGGAAACGGCGATCGGGCCGCTCTACGGCGCTTACCGGGCGCTCAAGCGGCACCGCCACGAGCGCGGCGTGCTCGAGCTCGATCTGCCGGAGCGCCAGGTGCTGCTCGACGTCGCGGGCGGCGTCGCCGGCATCGCCGTCCGCGACCGCTTCGATTCCCACAAGCTGATCGAGGAATTCATGATCGCCGCCAACGTTGCCGCCGCCGAGACGCTGGAGAAGCAACGCATGCCCTGCCTCTATCGCATTCATGACGAGCCGTCGGCCGAAAAGCTCAGGGCGCTGGCTGAGGTGCTGGACGGCGTCGGCATCCGCTTCGCCAAGGGCCAGGTGGTGACGCCGGCCCGCTTCAACCAGGTGCTGAAGAAGGCGGCCGGCACGCCGCACGCCGAAATGATCAACGAGATCGTGCTGCGCACCCAGGCGCAGGCCGAATACGCGCCCGACAATATCGGCCATTTCGGCTTGGCGCTCCGCCGCTATTGCCACTTCACGTCGCCGATCCGCCGCTATTCGGATCTGGTGGTGCATCGGGCGCTGATCGACGGCTGCGGCCTGGGCGAAGGCGGCTTGGGGCGTGGCCAGCTCGACCTCGCCGCCGTCGGTGAGCACGTATCGATGACCGAGCGCCGCGCCGCCGACGCCGAACGCGACGCCGTCGACCGCTTCACCGCGCTGTTTCTCGCCGACCGGGTCGGCGCCGTGTTCGCGGGCCGCATCAACGGCGTCACCCGATTCGGCCTGTTCGTGACGCTCAACGAGACCGGCGCCGACGGGCTGGTGCCGGTGAGCACGCTCGGCGGCGACCGATTCGTCCACGACGAGACCCGCCATGTGCTGCGCGGGCAGCGGACGAGGCAGGTGTTCCGCTTGGGCGATCCAGTCGAGGTGATGCTGATGGAGGCCAACCCGGTGACCGGCGGCATGATCTTCCGCCTCGTCGACGAGGCTGCCACGGGGCACGGTCCCGCCCAAGGTCGCGGCCGCCGCCCCACCGGCAAGGGACGGCAGCACCGCCGCCGCTGACCGCCGGCGGCCTCCGCTATCCCCGCCGGCTCCACCCGGCACCGGGCGGACTAGTGACGAAAGTCGGAAAATATCCGACAATCGGGCCATGATACCCGCACCCGCATACCGGGCTTCCGTGCTCATCGCGGCGGCGTTGCTGCTGTTCTCGGCTTGCGCCGGGACCGGCGATCTGGCGTCGTTCGGCGACGACGAATTCAAGGCGCGCGCGGCGGAGGTGTTTGTCGCCGGCTTCGGCGGCGTCGCCGACAAGTACATCGAGCCGGTGGCAGTGCACAGCATCGCCATCGACGGCATGCGCGGGCTCGCCTCCATCGATCCGGCGTTGACCGTCGCCCGCGATGAAGGCCGGGTGGTGCTGTTCGCCTCGGGCCGCGAGGTGGCGCGCCGGCCGGCACCCAACGACGGCGACGTCGTCGGCTGGGCCAACGTCGCCGCCGACATTTCGCTCGCCGCACGCGGGGCGTCCTCGGACCTGCGCTCCGCCAACGTCGAAGCGCTGTACGAGGCCGTGTTCGACGGCGTGCTGTCGCGCCTCGACATTTTCTCGCGCTATGCCGGCGCCGTGGAAGCCAGGAAGAACCGCGCCAAGCGCGAAGGGTTCGGCGGCATCGGCATCCGCTACCAGATCGAGGACGGCGTACCGGTGATCAACGACGTGCTGGCGGGAACTCCTGCTGCTACCGCCGGGCTGCGCAAGGGCGACCGCATCGTCGCCGTCGACGGCGCGGCGCTGAAGGGCCTCGCCCGGAACGAGGTCAGCGACAAACTGCGCGGTCCCATCCATTCCTCGGTCGAGCTCACCATCGACCGGCCGGGTAAGGCGCAGCTGATGGTGATCGGCATGGAGCGCGGCCATATCTTCGGGGTCACGGTGACGGCGTCGCACAAGGATGGCATCCTCTATCTGAAGGTCGGCAGCTTCAATCAGGACACGGCGCGGGCGCTGGCCGATGAGATCGAAAAGGGCCGTGCCGCGCTCGGCGACGGCATGAAGGGCGTGATCCTGGATCTACGCGGCAATCCCGGCGGGCTGTTGAAGCAGTCGGTGAAGGTCGCCGACCTGCTGCTCACCCAGGGTCAGATCATCAGCACCCGCGGCCGGCACGCCGACAGCATCCACTATTACGAGGCCGGCGGCCGCGACCTGGCGTTCGGGATGCCGGTGATCGTGCTAGTCGACGGCAAGTCAGCCTCGGCAGCCGAGATCGTCGCCGCGGCGCTGCAGGACCGCGAACGGGCCGTGGTCATCGGCACCTCGTCGTTCGGCAAGGGATCGGTGCAGACGGTGATCCGGCTTCCCAACGACGGCGAGATCACGCTCACTTGGTCGCGTCTGTACGCACCGTCTGGTTACCTGCTTCACGGGCTCGGCGTGCTGCCGGCGATCTGCACCAGCGGCGTCAAGGAAGATGCCCGCTCCGCGATCCGGGCGCGGATGGCGCAACGTGCCAAGACCGAGGAGGCGCTGAACGCCTGGAGGTTGTCGGCGGCGTTCGACGACGCCAAACGCGGCAAGCTCCGCGAGTCGTGCCCGTCGCAGCGCCGGCAGGACGATCTGGAAATCGAGATGGCCCGCCAGTTGCTTGGTGACCAAGCACTTTATGCCGAGGCCCTGCGCCTTTCGGCCGCCACCCATCAGGCCCATTACTGAAACGCCGTTACCGAGCCAGGTTGGCGACCCCCATTATGACTGGGGGCCTTGACAGGCGGCGGGCGGCATGTATTTTTGCGCCCTCCGAAGGGCCGCCGGGCGGTCCGCAACTGGGACAACGACGATGGCGAAACCGAGTTCGATCCTGATCAAGCTCCTGTCGACCGCCGACACCGGGTTCTACTACGTGACCAAGAAGAACCCGCGCACCTCGACGGAGAAGTTCGAGTTCCGCAAGTACGACCCGGTCGCCCGCAGGCACGTCCTGTTCAAGGAATCTAAGATCAAGTAGGGCTTCGCGAGAAAGCCCGCGTTTCGGCCCAACGATTTTTTCCGCTCGAATCCGGTCCGACCGTCGGTCGGACCTTTAATTTATCGGCTAATTTACCGGCACGGCGAAAAGGTACAGCGCGCCCCGTCGCATGACGAGGTGAGCGACTTTTCCGAGAGAAGATCAGCCCGGCAGCGATTCGGCGCCGAACTTGGTCATCTTCGGCGGCGTCGGCACCACCCGGTTGCGCCCCGATTTCTTTGCTTCGTAGAGCGCCTCGTCGGCGCGCTTCAGTAGCCGCTCGCCGACGTCGCCGCGGTCGCGGCTTTCGGCGACCCCGATCGACAGCGTGACTGCAACCTTGTCCTGCGAATCTGAAATGCGGACCGGCTCGTCGGCCATCATTTCGCAAAGCCGCTCGGCGACGGTAAGGGCAACCGCGATCGGCGTGTCCGGCATCACGACCACGAATTCCTCGCCGCCAAACCGCACGGCCAAATCGAAGCCGCGGATGTTGCGCAGGATGCGCTGGCCAACCTCACGCAAGACCTCGTCGCCGGCGCCGTGGCCATAGGTATCGTTGACCCTCTTGAAGTGGTCGACATCAATCATCAGCAGCGACACCGGTTTTTCGCTGTCGCCCATCCGCCGCATCACCGAATCCAGGTGCGACGACAGGTAGCGCCGGTTGTGCAGGCCGGTCAGGCTGTCGGTGAGCGCCATCGACAGGTGCTGCAGGAACGTCGCCTGCAGCCGGTCCTGGTAGCGCTTGCGCCTGACCTGGGTACGCACCCGGGCGACCAGCTCCTGCTCGTCGATCGGCCGCACGAGATAGTCGTTGACGCCGAGCTCGAGCGCCTTGATGAAACGATCCGAGTCCTCGGCGTCGCCGATCAGCAGGATCGGGATCTGCCGGGTCGGCTCCAGCGAGCGCAGCCGCGAGGCGAGCCTGAGCGGCGCGTCACTGTCCGATGACAGGCTGATGACGACCACGTCGCCGGCGAGGTCGACGATCCGCCCGGGGGTGTTGTAGTCGTCGATCACCGTAACTTCGTCGTTCTCCGCGGCAAGCGCCTCGCAGATGTTGGACTTCTGGATCGTCGAGTCGTCGGCCAGGATCACATGCGCCCTGGTACCGCTGTCGACCAGCAGGTCGGCGTCCGCGTTGAAGCCGAAACGCTCGGAGGTCTCCTCGCGCAATCGCCATTGCTCGAGCGTGCGCTTGAGACGGATCAGCGACCGGATGCGGGCGAACAGCGTGGTGTCGTCGACCGGCTTGGTCAGGAAGTCGTCGGCGCCGACGTTCAGGCCGTGGACGCGGTCCTCGCGGCCGCCGAGCGCGGTGACCATGACCACCGGGATGTGGGTGGTCTTCGGGTTTTCCTTGATTCGTCGGCAGACGTCGAAACCGTCCAGTCCCGGCATCATCACGTCCAGCAATACCAGGTCGGGGTGGTCCTCAGCCACGGCCTTCAGCGCCTGATAGCCGTCCGAGACCGTCAGGGTCTCGTAGTACTCGTTGCTGAGCTTCGCCGCCAGCAGCCGGACGCTGCTGGGGACATCGTCAACGATTAGGATGCGCGCCGACATCGGCGGTCCTCTTGTCAATCCCTGCCGGAAATAAGTTTAATTCAAGAATCTCGCGATTGTTTCCAGGAACGACGGAACGGAAATCGGCTTGGCAATGTATCCCTCGCAGCCGCCCTCGCGGATCTTCTCCTCGTCGCCTTTCATGGCGAACGCGGTGACGGCGATCACCGGAATCCCCTTCAGCCCATCATCGGCCTTCAGCATCTTGGTGACCTCGAGGCCCGAGATTTCCGGCAATTGGATGTCCATGATGATCAGGTCGGGGCCGTGGTCGCGCGCCAGCTGCAGTACGTCACGGCCGTCCATCGTCTGTACGGTTTCATATCCGTGGGCTTGAAGAAGATCGTTGAACAGTTTCATGTTCAATTCGTTATCTTCGACAATGAGGATTTTTTTTGGCATCGTCCCTCGCTGACCACGATTCCGGGCAGTTTGCCGCATCGAAATCCGGCATTCTGGATAACCGGTGCGCCGCCGTCGCGCGGATGGATCCGAATCCGGCTTCCGCCGTTCCCTTCCCCGGGAAAACGGCGGAATCCCCGTCTGCAATCAGGATGATGGAATATTACCCCAAACGAGTCAAACCCGTGCCCGGGGACGATCACCGCCCGAACGCGGGCGCTTGTTCCGGGTTTCTTGGGGCACCGTGAAAAAGGCCGGAGAATTTCCTCCGGTATTCTTCCCGGTGCCTGCCGATTTCAGAAATTGCCGATGAAGACAGATCCGCCCGGCATCATCGCCAGCGATAGAATGGTCAGGGTCACCGCAACCCCAAGTGCCTTCAACGTCGACATTTCCGTGCTCCCGCTTCCCGGCGCTCCGGCGCCCTGCCGCGGTCCGGGGAGTAACCCCGGGAACCCCGGCGATGCCGGTGCATCCGACGCCGACCATGCTGCCACAGCTCGCGCGTGGCGCCTGTGACCGAGATCACAAATGCAGAAAAATCGCGGTGGCGGGGGCTTCGGGGCGACGGAGGAGAGCCTAGTGGGGTTGGCCGGAGCGGCTAGTCACCACGCACCTGCTCGACCATCTCGCTCAGCTGCTGCACGTTGTGGATCACCAGTGAATCCTTCTGGCGTTCGACCACGCCGTGGCGGGCGAGGTCGCCGAGCACCCGGGCGACGGTCTCCCGCGTCGTCGAGGCGCGGCTGGCGATATCACTGTGGTTGGGGATCGGCGCGATCTTGGCTTGGTTCTTGCCGGCCATATGCGCGCGGGCCAGGCGCAGCAGGTCTGCCTGCACCCGGTTGTTGGCGGCGAGCGTGCTCAAATCCATGATCCGGTCGGTGGCGGTGCGCACGATGCGCGTCAGCGTCCGCATCACTTTCAGCGCGATCTTCGGGTGCTTCTCGAGCACCGCTAGGAACCGCTCCTGCGGCAGCGAAGCCACCAAGCAATCGGTCAGCGCCATGACGCTGGCCGAGCGCGGTCGTCCGTCGATCGCCGCCAGCTCGCCGAAATAGTCGCCGGCGTCGAGATCGTCGAGGGTGATCTCGCGGCCCGACAGCGAGTAGTTGACCACCCGCACCTTGCCGTCGATGACGAAGAACACGTCCTTGGTCTCGCTTTGCCGGTCGATGATTTGTTCCTCGGCGGAATAGTGTTTGAAGCTGCACGATTTCTCGAGCTTCTTCAACTCCGCCTGGCTGAGATCCACCAGCAGGTCAACCTTGGACAGGCTTTCTTGCGCTTTTTCCGACACCGGCGCCCTCTCCCTTTCCCGGCGTACGTCCGGAGTCCCCCTAACCGGGATTCCCTGTGATGGTATAGACATTCGCCGGCAAAGGCGAGTGTCAGAAGGCCGCGCGGCGAGGCTTTGCCGCTAGCGCGGGCGTCGCTTGCACCCGCGATGAGCCGCGTCTATCGTGCCCGCGCGGGGTCGCGAACCGCCCGAAAGATGCACTTATATTGTGATGTCGAAGTCGCCCAAGCCATCTTCACAAGACCGGGCCTCGCAAGGCCGGCCGCAAGGCGCCCGGACGCCGGCGGTCGCAGTCGTCATCCCGTGCTACCGCGAAACTGCCCACGTGCTCGACGTGCTGGCCGCCATCGGCGACGAAGTCCGCCACGTGCTGGTGGTCGACGACGCCTGCCCCGACGGCACCGGCCGTCACGTCCGGGCGCACTGCAAGGATCTGCGGGTCGAGGTGCTGACCCATGAGCGCAACAAGGGTGTCGGCGGCGCCACCATGACCGGCTATCGCCGTGCGCTTGAGCTCGGCGCCGACATCATCGTCAAGATCGACGGCGACGGCCAGATGGACCCGGCGATGATCCCGATCCTGGTGCGCTCGCTCGCCGCTGGCGAGGCCGACTACACCAAAGGCAACCGCTTCCACCAGTTCTTCGCCGTCGGCGGCATGCCTCCGGTGCGCGCCACCGGCAACATGTTTTTGTCGTTCCTGTCCAAGCTGTCTAGCGGCTATTGGGATATCTTCGACCCGACCAACGGGTTCACGGCGATCCACGCGCGCGTCGCCCGCGCGCTGCCGCTGGATGGGATATCCGAGGGCTTCTTCTTCGAATCCGACATGCTGTTCCGGCTCGGCCTGATGCGCGCCGTGGTCCGGGACATCCCGATGCAGGCCCGCTACGGCAACGAGACGAGCGCCATCAACATTCCCCGGATCATCCCCGAATTTCTGATCAAGCACACCGTCAACACCTGGAAGCGCATCTGGTACGCCTATTTCGTGCGCGAATTCTCGTTCGCCTCCATCCTGCTGGTGCTCGGCGTGTTGATGTTGGTGTTCGGCGTCGCCTATGGTGCCTATTGGTGGCATGACAGCACCGTAACTGGCGTGCCCGCCACCGCCGGCACGGTGGTGCTAGCGGCGCTGCCGATCATCCTCGGCAGCCAATTCCTGATCGCCTTCATCAATCACGATACCCGCAGCGTGCCGCGGACGCCGGTGCATCCGATTCTGTGACCGGTGCCGACAGCTAGCGCAGCGGTCGGCCGTCGCAACCGATGCCGCGGGTGACGATGGTTTCGTCGCGGGTCGAGCAGGCGGCGTCGAAAGTCAATCCCGGCGCCAGCTTCTTCAGCAACGGCTCGGTCACCCACCACTGGCTGCCGCGGAACATCGTGCACGGGGCCGTCGCCAGCACCTCGGCGAGGTCGGCCGGCCCGCGCCAGTCGCGCAACACCACCCGGCTCTGGTCCCACCAGTGATCGAGCCAGTAGACGTTGGCCGGGCCCCGTTCGGCAAGCCGACTCGCGAACCGGGAGCCGGTGACGTAATCGCCGAGCAGCAGCGCGAACGCCGGGCTGGAGGCGGCGTAGGAATAGACCCGAGCGCAGCGGGCGAAGCGCGAGTCGTCGGCGGCGAGCGCCCGCGCCCGCTCGTCGGCGAGGCCGCGGGTCAGCTTGACCACCGCGAACCATTGCGCCGCCAGCAGCGCCACCAGCAGCACCGCGATCCCGCGATCGAGGGCGGCCGCGCGACCGCCACGTCCGGCCAGTGCCACCGACCACAGCCGCCAGGCGACGACGAACGCCGGTGCGCTCAGCATCAGCGCCGGGATCATGTAGACGGCGTTCGGCTGCTTGGCGACTACCAGTACCTGCGCCAGTTGGGCCGCCACGGTGCCGGCCAGCAGCCGCACCTCCGACGCCGGCAGCGGCCGGCCGTGGCGTCGCCGTACCGACGCCCAAGCCAGCGTCACCAGCGCGAGTGCCAGCGGCACATGAAACGCCGGCCGCACCAGTAACTTGGCGATGCTCTTCGGATACGTTGTCCAGGCGACGACGCCGGGCGCGTCGCCGCCGTAGGCGCCGGTACCCAGGCTGACCTTCGCCATCCAGGCGAAGAACACGTCGTGGGCGCCAGCTGCCGGCAGGGTGAACACGACCAGGGAGACGAGGGCGGCGGCGCCGTAAAGCACCATCGCGCGCCACGCCCCGGGCGCGCCGGCCAGCACGAAAAGCGGCAGCACGAATACCGGCAGCGCGGTGATCTTGGTCGCCACCGCAAACCCGGCGATCCCCCCGAAGGCGACGGCGAAGCGGTGGCGGTGATGCTCCAGCCGCCCCGGCTCGAGCGTCGCCACCGACAATGCGATCAGCACAAGCGTTGCCGTCACCAGCAGCGCTTCGGGTTTGACGTGATGGCCGTGCTTGACAATGACCGTCGACAGCAGCGGCGCCGTCTGCAGCATCCACGCCGGCAGCAGCGCGCCGAATGTGCGCCAGCCGGCCGCCCCGAGGGCCAGCCCGCCGAAACCGGCGAAGACGACGAACGCATTGCCGATCAGGCGCAAGTGACGCTCCGGATCGGCCAGCACCGCGGCGGCGATCGCCTCACCGCCGCTGAGCGGATAGGCCGCCTTCAGGATCAGCGCGCCGAGCCAGTCGACGGTCGTTCCCGGATGATAGACGTGCCCGGGCGTCGTCAGGTTGACGACGTTGACGGCGTCGAGGAGATAAAAGTAGTCGGGATCGAGATTGAACCACAGCCACGACGGCCCGCCCGCGATCCGCGCCGCCGTCGCCGCCAGCACGGTACACGCCGGCAGCACCAGCAGCGACGCCCATGCCGCAAGTTCGCGGTTCGAACGGATGCGCGGCCGGTTCATGCGGGACCTTCGCTCAGGAATCCGGATTGCGGTTGCAGCCGGCATCATCCTACACGGTCCCGGCCATCACAATAGCCGCGCTTGGCCGCGCACCGAGGCTCTGATACAACCCTGCCTTTCGCCGACGGAGTAAATCCGCATGCGATCTGTCAACGTTGTCCTCGCCGCGTTGGTCCTCGCGCTCACCGCCGTTGCCGCGTCGGCGGCCGAGGGGATCAAGCTGGGCGAACTGGTGATCTACGACGCCTGGGCGCGCGCCTCGGCGGGACCGGCGCCGAACGGCGCGGCTTACGTCTCGATCCACAACCATGGGCCCGCCGACCGACTGCTCGGCGTCTCGACGCCGGCGGCGGCGCGGAGCGAGCTGCACGCTCACATCATGGACGGCGGCGTCGTGAAGATGCGGCCGTCGGGTCCGATTGACGTTACGCCGGAGGCGCGGGTGACGCTCGGGCCGGGCGGCAAGCACGTGATGCTGATGGGACTCAAGGCGCCGCTCAAGGAAGGCGGGACGTTTCCGCTGACGCTTCGATTCGAGAAAGCGGGTGAGATCACGCTGACAGTGTCGGTGCTGAAGGTCGGCGACATGGGTCCGAGCGACCCGCACCAGCGCCATCAGGGCTCGCACGAACACCAGCAGCACCACGACCATATGGGGCAACCGCCGCAACAGCGCCGCTGACACCCGGCCGATTTGCGCCTGGGCGGCGGCCGTATCCACGGCGCCTGGAAACCACGCCGTTGAGGGCCGCCCGTAAGTATGATTCCCTATTTCCGCGCGGCTGGTATAAACTGTTGCTGTTCCCCCCGCCATCGCAGCACTGTCGCCGGCGGGAAAACCTTGTCCGAAAGGGTCGAACGTGAGGCGAATTGGATCATTGCCGGCATTGGTTTCTGCCGTCCTCCTGATGGCGACCGCGGCGTCGGCCGACGGCACCATGAACGCCGTCTCCTACCAGCCGATGCCGGCCGGCTCGGCGCTGCTGGTGCGGCCGCTCGACAACTCGGACCACAACATGCTCCTGAAGGCCGACTTCGAAAGGGCGCTCAGGGGGAAAGGCTACACCATCGCGAATGACGCCAAGCTGGTGTTCACGTTCGAAACCATGGACACCGCCGGCGCGTGGACCGGCGGCGGCCCCAATCCGTTCGTCGAGCTCAGCAACAATCCCGACCAGACCGGCATCGAGGCGCCGCGCGTGAAATTCAATCTCTTCAACACCGAGCGCGGCGGTATCCTCAATCCCGACCGCACCGAGGTCACACGCATGGTGACGCCGTCGAGCTTCCGCATCGACGTCACCATCGACAGCCTGACCGACGGCAAGCGCTTGTGGCACGGCTGGGGTAGCATCGACATCGGCGCCGGCGACAACCGCGAGATGACCCGGTCGATGGTGCCGGTGATGGTCGATGGTGTCGGCAAGACCGTCCGCCAGCAGCAGTTCCAGGTTCCATAGGTCGTCCGGTCGCCTGCGTCCGGTGATCACCGCCGTCGGCCGCGGGTCTGGCAACGCGCGCCCGGTTTTGCTAGTGTCCGGGAAGGTGGCCGCCGATCCGCCACCGCCCCGTCGCGTCTGATTTGGCATTCACCTGGACAGCATCCGACGATGAAGGATTCAGCCGATAAGGCCCTGTTGCCGGCCGGAATGTCCGACGTTTTGGCGCCTGACGCCGCCTTCGAGGCGGCCATGCTGGAACGGCTGATGGCGTGGTTTTCCCGGCACGGCTATGATCGCGTCAAGCCGCCCTTGATCGAGTTCGAGGCCGGGCTCCTCACCGGCATCGGCGCCGGCCTCAACGGCCAGACGTTCCGGCTGATGGACCCGGTGTCGCAGAAGATGATGGGCGTGCGCGCCGACATCACGCCGCAGGTGGCGCGCATCGCCACCGCCCGGATGGCCAGGACGCCGAGACCGTTACGGCTTGGCTATGCCGGCGAGGTTCTGCGCGTGCGCGGCTCGCAGCTCCGTCCCGAGCGCCAATTCACCCAGGTCGGCGTCGAGCTGATCGGCGCCGCCGAGTCGGCCGCCGACGCCGAGGTCATCGTCATGGCGGCGGGCGCGCTCGCCGATCTCGGCGTCAAGGGCCTGTCCGTCGACCTCGGCATGCCGACTTTGGTGCCGGCGGTGGTCGGCAAGGAAGCGGCGGACGCGGATACGCTCAAGCAACTGCGCCAGGCACTCGACCGCAAGGACGCCGCCGCCGTCGCCGGCCTCGGCCGGGCATTGGGCAAGGACACGGCGCGCCTGCTCGCCGCCATGCTGATCGCCGCCGGACCGGCGGCGAAGACACTGAAGGCTCTCCATGCTCTCGGCCTCGGCAGGAAGGCGGCCCGCGAGCGCGACGCGCTTGCCGACGTCGTCGCGCGCGTCGGCAGGGACGCCTCCGGCCTGACCGTCACCATCGACCCGGTCGAGAACCGCGGCTTCGAATATCACACTGGCGTCACCTTCACCTTCTTCGCCAAGCGCGTGCGCGGTGAGCTCGGCAACGGCGGCCGCTACATGGCCGGCGACGAGCCGGCGACCGGGCTGACGCTGTTCATGGACACCGTGCTCAGGGCGCTGCCGCCGCCGGCGCCGGGCCCGCGCGTCTTTCTGCCGGCGGCAACGCCGGCGGCGACCGCGGCGAAGCTGAGGAGGAAAGGCTGGACCACCGTCGGCGGGTTTGCCGGCGGCGACGCCGAGCGGGAGGCGCGACGGCTCAACTGCAGCCACGTGCTGATCAAAGGCAAGGTCCGCAAGTTGAAAAAGCGGGGCAAGGACTAAACTGTCATGGCAAATGTCGTGGTCATCGGCTCGCAGTGGGGCGACGAGGGCAAGGGCAAAATCGTCGACTGGCTGTCGGAACGGGCCGATGTCGTGGTGCGATTCCAGGGCGGCCATAATGCCGGCCACACGCTGGTCATCGACGGCGTCACCTACAAGCTCAGCCTGCTGCCGTCGGGCGTCGTCCGGCCGGGCAAGCTGTCGCTGATCGGCAACGGCGTGGTCGTCGATCCGTGGGCGTTCCTGAACGAGGTCGACACCGTCCGTGCCCTGGGCGTCGAGGTCAGCCCGAAGAACGTACGCATTTCCGAGAGCGCGCCGCTGATCCTGCCGTTGCACCGCGAGCTGGATCTCGCCCGCGAGAAGGCGCTCGGCGCCGCCAAGATCGGCACCACCGGGCGCGGCATCGGCCCGGCCTACGAGGACAAGACGGCGCGACGCGCCATCCGGCTCGGCGATCTCGCCGAGCCGCAGGCGCTGGGCCAACGCGTACAGGCGCTGCTGTTCCATCACAACGCGCTTCGGCGCGGGCTCGGCGAGCCCGAGATCGACGCCGACGCGATGCTGGCGACGCTGGTCGAGGTGACGCCGAAGATCCTGCCCTATGCCGGCGTGGTGTGGCAGGAGCTCGACGCGGCGCGCCGCCGCGGCAAGCGCATCCTCTACGAAGGCGCCCAGGGCACCATGCTCGATGTCGACCACGGGACTTATCCGTTCGTCACCTCGTCGAACACGGTGGCCGGAATGGCGGCCGTCGGCTCGGGCCAGGGGCCGAACGCCATCGACTACGTCCTCGGCATCTGCAAGGCCTATACGACGCGCGTCGGCGGCGGCCCGTTCCCGACCGAACTTAACGACGACATCGGCCGCCGGCTCGGCGAGCGTGGGCTCGAGTTCGGCACCGTCACCGGCCGGCCGCGGCGCTGTGGCTGGTTCGACGGCGCACTGGTACGTCAGGCGGTGAAGGTCAACGGCATCGACGGCATTGCGCTGACCAAGCTCGACGTGCTCGACGGCATGCGCGAAATCAAGGTGTGCACCGGCTATCGCATCGACGGCGAGGCGATCGGCCATCTGCCGGCCTCGACGGTGCGCCAGGCCAAAGTCGAGCCGGTCTACGAGGTTCTCGAAGGCTGGTCGGAGAGCACCAGGGGCGCGCGCTCGTGGGCCGAGCTGCCGGCAACCACGGTCAAGTACATCCGCCGCATCGAGGAGATCATCGGCGCGCCGGTGGCAGTTCTGTCGACCAGCCCGAAGCGCGAGGACGTGGTCCTGGTCCACGATCCGTTCGCCGATTAGCAAGGGTTCATGCGGCGCTCCGGCCCTCCGTCGGGAAATCGAAAAACTTCTATTGTTTTGCAACGGCCTAGTGGCTAAAATCACGGCCCAGAATCGGACCGGGGGCTCTGAATGAGTCGAAGCCCTGTCCGTAAGGAAGCGAATGTCATGGCAGAAGCCGCCCTTCTAGAGGAGCCCGGGGAGGTCATTCCGCCCCCCGAGGCCGGGCCGCCCCCCGAGGCGGCGCCTCCGCCAGAAGCCGCAACCCCAGCGCCGCCCCCACAACCGGCCGGCCCGCCGGTTATCGTCCGCGACCGCTTCGTGGTCGAGACCGGCACGCCGATCCCCGACCTCGACACGCCGTCGGCCAAGGCCTACGCCGTCGAGGATCGGAAAGATCTGGGACGCAAACTGTACGGGCTGGTGTGCACGCCGGGCCTGCCGACCCGCACCGAGGTCATGGGCGTGCTGCGCGGCGAGGAACTGCCGGGGCTGATGCCGCTGGTCGAATGGGACATCCTGGATTGGGTGCCGCTCGGCCAGCGCTCGATGATCGTCATCTACGACCGACCGCGCGGCGACCGGCTTCTCACCGCCATTGAGGCTGGCAAGTTCAAGTTCAACGAGTACGAATTCCCGCGGCGGGTCATCGAGCCCCTAATCAACGGCATCAAGAGCATGTCGATATTCGACATGCCGCATCGCTCGATCCGGCCGCGCAATGTGTTCTTCATGGACGAGGAGCTACAGAACCTGGTGCTCGGCGATTGCTCCACGGTGCCGCCGGGATTCGACCAGCCGCCACTGTTTGAGCCGATCGACCGGGGGATGGCGCAGCCGGGCGGTCGCGGCCGCGGCGGGCTCGCCGACGACATCTACGCGCTCGGCGTCACGTTGGTGGTGTTGATGCTGGGCTACAACCCATTTACCCGGATGAGCGAAGACGACATCTTGAAGGCGAAGATGGAGCAAGGCAGCTACGCCGCTTTGTGCGGCAATTTGCGTCTGCCGATCCCGATGCTGGAGCCGCTCCGCGGCATGCTCAACGACGTGGTCGAGGACCGCTGGGGGCTCGACGAGCTTGAAGGCTGGTTGGCGGGCCGCAAGCAGCCGTCGATCCGCCAGACCCCGATCGCCAGATCCGAATTTCCGTTCGAATTCGAGGGCCGCAACCACGTCACGCCGCGCACGCTGGCCCGCGACATGGCACGCCATCGCGAAAAAGGCATCGAGATCATGAAGGATGAGGCGCTGCTGGCGTGGCTCAATCGCGGTCTCGGCCAAGCCGCGAGGGCAGACGGCGTGCGCGCGGCGCTGGATTTGGCAGCGCTGCACCGCGACGAGCCGCAGGGCACTGACGAATATCTGCTGGCGAAGATTTGCATGATCCTGGATCCGCGAGCGCCGATCCGCTACAAGGGTTTCTCGTTCATGCCCGACGGCTTCGGCCCGGCAATGGCGGTCGAGATTCTGCGCCGCGGCGATGTGCAGGTGCCGACGGAAGTCCTGTCCTACGAAATTCCCTCCATCTGGTACTCGTTGCAGACGACGGTGTTCCCCGGCGCCTCGGTACAGCAGCGCGAATACCTGCAGATGAAGGGATTTTTAAACATTCGCGACCCGGGCTACGGTTGGGAGCGTTGTCTTTACGAGATCAATCCGACACTGCCGTGCCAGAGCGAGCATATCGTCAAGGACTACGTCATCGACATCGAAACCCTGCTGCCGGCCCTCGACGCCGCCGCCAACCGCGTCGACACCAAGCAGACGCCGATGGACCGGCATGTCGCCGCCTTCATCGCCGCCAATTTCGACGAGGACATCCACCCGCACCTGAAGGCCTTGGCGGCGCCCACGCCGGAGACGTCGACCATCGGCATGCTGAGCCTGCTGGCATTCCTGCAATGGAAGCTGCGGCTGAACGCGCTGTTCGGGCTGTCGAGCTGGGTCGGCGGGCTGCTTGGCCCGGCCATCAACACCTATCACAGCCGCACCAAGCGGCGCGATATCGAGAAGGAGATTCCACGCCTGGTGCGCAAGGGCAGCCTCCCGGAGCTGTTCGACATGATCGACAACGCCGATAATCGCAAGGCCGACCAGGAGGGATTCGCCATCGCCTGCGCGCAATTCGCCGCCGCCGAAAAGGAAATCCGCGAAATCGAGGGCTCCGGCACCGAGCGCCAGACCAAGGCCGAGTTGTCCGGGCAGCAAACCGCGGCGGTGATGTCAATCATGATGGCGATGATCGTGATTTCGGTACTGCTGATCGCAAGGATGTTCTAGATGGCAAGAATGCCGGCTCCCGCGGCCGACACCCAGGCCAAGGCTCCGACCCCACCCGGACGCGCGATGCGCAAGGCTGTGTGGATTCTGCTGTGCCTGGTGGCGTTGCTGGTGATCTCGCTGCCGACGGTGCTGCTGCTGCTGTTCGGCATGCTGCCGACCATCGTCGCCTGGGTGGTCGACCGTTCGCAGCAGAAATACGCGACGTTCTGCGTCTGCGGTATGAATTTCTCGGGCGTATTCCCGTTCCTCAGCGACGTCTGGTTCAAGGACCATAGCACCGACGCCGCAGTGCGAATCCTGACCAATGTCTTCGATCTGACGGTGATCTACGGCACCGCCGCGTTCGGATGGATGATCTTCATCGCCGTACCGCCGGTGATTACGCAGTTCATCTCGGCGATGCTGCAAAAACGAGTGGCGACATTGCGCGAACAGCAGCAGAAGATCATTGAAGAATGGGGCGAAGGCGTTTCGATGCTGGTCGCCGCCCAACAGCAACCGGTCCAACAGGTGCAACCGAAAAAAGGCCGCGCCCGCCGCTGACCGCTTCGGCCTGCCGCCCCGCGACCGAGGTGGTCGCCGATTCCGTCAGTAGTTGATGTGCCGCTCGATGACGGCGTTCTTCACCGATTTTTGGAGCTTCTCGAACGCGCGCACTTCAATCTGGCGCACCCGCTCGCGGGAGATGCCGTAGCGCTCGCTCAGATCCTGCAATGTCGTCGGCGAGTCCTTGAGTCGGCGCTCCAAAAGGATGTCGCGCTCGCGCTCGCTCAACCCCTTCATGGCGCGGGCCAGCAGCCGTCGCCGGTTGCCGAGTTCCTGGTGCGCCGCCAACAGGTATTCCTGGTCGTCGGAATTCTCGATCAGCCAGTCTTGCCATTCACCTTCGCCGTCGTTGCGCAGCGGCGCGTTCAGCGACTGGTCGGGACTGCTTAACCGCCGGTTCATGTTGACGACTTCGGATTCCGGGACGCCAAGGCGGTCGGCGATGGTCGCCACGTGATCGGGGATGAGATCGCCCTCCTCCATCGCCTGGATCTGGCCCTTCAGCTTGCGCAGGTTGAAGAACAGCTTCTTCTGCGCTGCCGTGGTGCCGATCTTCACCAGCGACCACGAATGCAGGATGTATTCCTGGATGGCGGCGCGGATCCACCACATGGCGTAGGTGGCGAGCCGGAACCCGCGGTCCGGGTCGAAGCGCCGGATCGCCTGCATCATGCCGACGTTGCCCTCGCTGATCAGCTCGCCGAGCGGCAGCCCGTAGCCCTGGTAGCCCATGGCGATCTTGGCGACCAGGCGCAGATGGCTGGTCACCAGCCGCTCGGCCGCTTCCGCGTCCTCGCGGTCGCGCCAGCGCCGGGCGAGGCGGAACTCCTCCTCCACCTCCAGCATCGGGTAGCGGCGGATGCGTTGCAGGTAACGGGTCAGGTTCCGTCCCGGTGAGATGTCCGGTCTGTAGGTCGCGCTCGCCATCGCCTGTCGGTTTCCTGATTGTTAGCCGGTCGCGCCCGCCGGTCGCACGCTTTGGCGGCGACGAAGGCGGCGCCCGTGAGTTGAATATTGCTGATGGGAGCAATCATACCCGAACAAGGCGCTCAAGTATAGAAGCATTTTATATCTTCTCTAAGAAGTCAATCAATTCCTTGAAATAAACTGGTAAACTGCTTTGAAAATGGAGCCGTCGGTGGCTCCGAGGGTGCTCAAAACCAATTAAGAATGCGTGTAGCGCTTGGTGATTGAGGCCCCCCGGCAGCGCCGCCGCCTGTCCTTTCCACCGCCGTCCCTGCCGGCCACCATAAACCGGATCGCCGACCACCGGATGGCCGATGGCCGCCATGTGGACGCGAATCTGGTGGGTGCGCCCGGTGTTCAGGCGGCATTCCACCAGGCTGGCGGCGGCGCCGACCGGCATCAGCACCCGGTAGCGGGTGAGCGCCGGCTTGCCGCCGCTTTTCACCACCGCCATCTTCTTGCGTTGCCGCCGATCGCGGCCGATCAGCCCCTCGATCTTCCCGGCGCGCGGCTTCGGCACACCCCACACCAGCGCCTTGTAGGCGCGCTCCAGCTTGCGCTCGGCGAGCTCAGCCGCGAGCGCGCGATGCGCCGCGTCGTTCTTGGCGGCGACCATCAGTCCGCTGGTGCCCTTGTCCAGCCGATGCACGATGCCGGGCCGCATGACGCCGCCGATGCCGGAAAGGGAGGCGCCGCAATGCGCGAGCAAAGCGTTGACCAGGGTGCCTTCCGGATTGCCGGCTGCCGGATGCACCACTAGCCCGGCCGGCTTGTCGACGACGATCAGGTCGTCGTCCTCGTAGACCACGGCGAGCGGCATCGCCTGCGGCCTGGGTGCCGCCGGCATCGCCGCCGGCACCGCCACCGTGAACGTGTCGCCGCCCAACACCTTGGCCGCCGGGTCGGTGACGGCGATGCGGCCGTCGCGCGTCACCCGTCCGGCCTCGATCAACGCCTTCAGCCGCGTCCTCGACAACGCCGGCAAGGCGTCGGCGAGTGCCCGGTCGAGGCGGAGCCGGGCCTTGTCTTGGGGCACGCGGACGGTATAAGTGGTGACCTCGCTCATGGGCGCATTTCCTTGGACAATGCGGGCACGTTCCGGGCGCCGGAGCCGCCGGCGGATGCGGAGAATACCATGCAATTCCTGAAGGGCCTCGTCATCGGCCTCGGCGTGCTGATTTTCGCCGGCCTCGGCCTGTTGGCGTACGGCTTCTATCACCAGGCCCGCGATCCGGGCTGGCGCATGTTCCCCGCCGCCGCCCCGGGTGAGCCGTCGGCCGTACCGTCGGCGCCGTTCGGCACCGTCGGCCTGGATTTGCCGGCCGGCTGCACCATCGACGATGTCGCGCCCGACGGCGAGCGCGCTTACCTTACCATCGGCCCCGAGGATGGGCCGTGCGCCCGCGTCGTTGTCTTCGACGTCGTCGTCGGCCGCGTCCTCGGCGTCATAAAGCCTGGCCGGTGATCCGCATCCCCGCACCCTGCCTCAGCACCATCCGGGCGGCCGCCGAGACCGCCTATCCGGAGGAATGCTGCGGGCTGCTGGTCGGGCGCGACGGCGACGCCGACAACATCGTGGTGACGGCGGTCGAGCCGAGCCCCAACCGCGCCGCCGGCGACCGCCGCGACAGCTTCGAGGTCGACCCGCAGTTGCGCTTCGACGTCATGCGCCGGCTCGATAAGATGAACACCAAGGGCGGCCAGACCGAGCGCATCGTCGGCCACTATCATTCCCACCCCAACCACCCGCCCCTGCCGTCGGCGCGCGATCTGGAGATGGCGTACGAGCCGGAGATGGTGTGGGTGATCGTCGCCGTCGAGGACGGCCACGCCACCGATGCCCGGGCGCATCGGCTCGACGAGGAATCCAATCAATTCCGGGCCATCGAAATCGTCACCGAGAACCCCTTGAAACGGAGCTAGTCCCGTGAACTTCGCCAGCGACAACACCACCGGCGCCGCGCCCGAGATCCTGGCCGCCATCGCCGCCGCTAACGCCGACAGGCTGATGCCCTACGGCAACGACGACCTCACCCGCTTGGCCGAGAAGCGCCTGGCCGAACTGTTCGAAACCGACGCCAAGGTGTTTCTGGTCGCCACCGGCACCGCGGCCAACGCGCTCGCGCTCTCGGCGATGGCGCCGCCTTACGGCGCCGTCTATTGCCACGAACACGCCCACATCATGGACAGCGAGACCGGCGCGCCCGAGTTCTTCACCGGCGGCGCCAAGCTGATGCCGCTCGCGGGCGCCCACGGCAAGATCACCGCCGAGGCGCTGGATGCCGCCGTCGGCTCCGTGGCGCCGGGGCGCGTCCATCACGTCAAGCCGGCCACCGTCAGCATCACCCAGGCGACCGAGACCGGCACCGTCTACGGCCTCGACGAGGTAAGAGAGATTTCCAAGGTATGCCGCGACCGCGGCCTGCGCCTGCACATGGACGGCGCCCGCTTCGCCAACGCTGTCGCCCGGCTTGGCTGCTCGCCGGCGGAGGCGACGTGGAAGGCCGGCGTCGAGGCGCTCAGCTTCGGCGGCACCAAGAACGGCGCGCTGACGCTTGAGGCCGTCGTGCTGTTCGCCGATGACCTCGGCCGCGATTTCGCGTTCCGGCGCAAGCGCGGCGGGCATCTGTTCTCCAAGATGCGGCTGCTCTCGGCGCAGATGCAGGCCTATCTGGCGGACGACCTGTGGCTCGAGAACGCCCGCCGCGCCAACGCCATGGCGGCGCGCCTGGCCAAGGGGCTATCCGCCATCAAGGGAGTGACGCTCACCCACCCGGTCGACGCCAACATCGTGTTCCCGCGCCTTACGGCCGCCATCGTTGCCGGCCTCAAGAAGGACGGCTTCCAGTTCTACGAGCGCGGCGGCGAGCACGTGGTGCGGCTGATCTGCGCCTACGACACCAGTGAGGCCGACGTCGACGCCCTGATCGCCTCGGCGCGCCGCCATGCCCGGGGTTGAACAGCGGTTGATCGAGGGCTGAACGCGGGTCGAAAGGCTTGTCGGCCAGACGCCGATTCGCTAAGACAGGGTCGAAGACCCTGCGACGTCCCCATCGTCTAGCGGTCTAGGACATCGCCCTCTCAAGGCGGGAACACGGGTTCGATTCCCGTTGGGGACGCCACTCCCGACCAAAACTGCGAACTTCTCCCTTGCGCTGTTGGCCTTTCAACACCGCGTCCGCCAAGGCTGCCTTTGAGCCCATAATCCGTATCTCATCGTCATCCACGTCAACGCGGTCTATGAAAAGCGCAAGGTATTGGCGCGCGAATCTCATGTCAGATGTTCTGAGTTTGTTGCTAATGACCTTCGACGCTGCGCGAATATGCTTCTCGGCAAGGGCCTTTCTGGGCAGGAATTGCTGCCGCTCTGCCAACCCAATCTCTGCCAAGATGTGCTCTCGGTGCTGCCTCTTGGCCGTAATCCTGCCCGTAAGGGTATCGTCAAGGTTGGTAATGCCCTTCTCGACCAGCTCATAGAGGCGATTGAGCGAGGCTTCCGCTTCCCGCAGCTCTTTCCGTAAATCCTTGAGTTTCAGCGCCCGTTCATCGATCCGCACGTCATTTGCCAGAAGCTCTTCCAAAATGGTCTTTAGCCTGTCCGGGGCTAAAATCCGCTCCTCGAAACGGCCCAGGACAATTTCATTCAGAACGTCCACCGGGATGGTGTGGCCCTTGCACACAAATCTGCCTTTTCTGAGCCTGTTGGAGCACGCGTAGTAGCGATACCTTGAGCTGTCCTTGCCGGTTCTAACGCTCATTGCTCCCCCGCAAATCCCACACCTTGCAAATCTTGAGAGCAGCGTGGGGCCGCTTACAATGCGTGGAGGCGTCTTTCTTGGGTTATGCTCCTTCAACATCCTTTGCGTATCTGCAAAGACCTCTGCATCAACCAAGCTGGGAACCTTGACCTCAATCCATTCTTTCGGAGGTTTCGGCTTTCCGGTCTTGAATTCCGTTCGGTTAAAGTAGTGTTTTCCGTTGTACGTTGGCCTCGTCAGCAGCCTGTAAACGAGTCCTTTAGAAAACTGTCGTCCGTTTCGGAAAAGAATGCCTTGCTCATTCAGGTGCTCAGTTACCGTCTGAAGGCCCATTGGGCCGTTGCCGCTCCCGTGCAGGTACAACCCAAAGATCTGCCTCACAATTCGGGCTTCTTGAGGCTCAATCTCCAAGCGCTTCTTGATTTTGTCCGCGCGCTTTCCCGCTTCCACCACCTTGTAGCCATATGGTGGCTTTGACCCGTTCCAAAAACCTTGCCTGGCGTTTTCCTTCATCGAGCGCAGCGTGTGCTTGCCGATTTCAGCGCTCGTCCATTCATCAACCGCGCTAATGATGTGCTTAATCATCCTGCCAGTTGGCCCGTCCCCAACGTCCTGGGTAATGGAAACTAGCCTGACACCGTTCTTTTCCAGCTTGCGCTCGTACCAGCCTGACTTAACAGCGTCCCGGAAAAACCGGGAAAGGCTGTGCACCACAACCACGTCAAACGGCCTGGGCTTGCCGCAGCCGTCCTCAATCATCTTCTGGAACGCTGGCCGCTTTTCATCGGTGGCGCTTGCGCCAGGCTCAACGTATTCCCGGACAATGAGCCAGCTTTTCGACTTGCAAAACTCTTGAGACTGTCTGCGCTGGTCAGGAATTGACAAATCTTTTTCAGCTTGCCTTGCCGTGGACACTCTCAGGTAGAGAACAGCGCGCATCTTTAAGAATCCTCATTCGCTGCCCGAATTATATCACGGAGAGAGTCTGAAACGTAATCCCGAAAAAGGCTGATTTCATGTTTAGTGACAGGGAGATGCTGCGGCAAATTATCTTTAACTTGCCAGCTGTTTTTTTTGCTTCGAGATAAAGGTTGTTCCTCAGCTTGGGAACGTTTTGGACCGGTCACTTATTCTCTCTCCGCTTTCAAAACCGGCCCGTTCCATCCTTAGCGTTAGGTCCCTAATTTCGGTTTCCAATCCATTCCGACCAAACTCGTCCAATGCCGCTTTTCTAAATGCTCTGAACTGGGCGTGCGGCAATGCCGCTTCCGCAATCGTCAGTAGCTTGTTGAGGTGCCTGTTCACGAGGCTCATTATTTCTTCAGAAGCTGACAATTTGATTTCCTAACTCATCAAAGCTTTCGCAATGGTCCTGCGCAGGTA
>DASWGT010000119.1:0-2146 GCA_036393575.1 Rhodospirillales bacterium
AGGGTCGCCTGACCGCCGTCGTCGGCGTTGTTGGCGGTGCTCAGGCCCTGCGAGACCGCGCTGCCGTCGTTGTCCGAGGTGGCGGTGGAGGTGCCACTGCCGACGTTCGACGAACCGTCTTCGACATCCGGGTCGTTGTTATCGGACTGGTCGGCACCTGCGCCGTTCTCGCCCGAGTTGCAGGAGTTGAGGGTCGCGCAGATGTTCAGCGTGTCGTCTATGGCTACGTCTGTGTTCGTGTCGCCGCCATCCAAAAGGGCGTGCGCTGGAGTCCAATAGGAGCTGCCCACGGCAAAGGCCAATGCCAGCACCGGGATGCTCCCTAACAATGTGAGTCTGTTCATCGTCGTCTCCCGTAGTTCGAGGCCTTCTCAAGGCTGGGTTTTGCAAGGCCTTCAAAAGGCCCCTTTTTTCTCACTT
Source organism: Rhodospirillales bacterium (assembly GCA_036393575.1). GTDB lineage: Bacteria > Pseudomonadota > Alphaproteobacteria > Rhodospirillales > Casp-alpha2 > JACPJY01. The sequence continues at coordinate 421 of DASWGT010000119.1, forward strand.
TGTCGGGCCCGCAAACGCTGCGGGCTGCCGCTTCCACCGCCGGCGCTGGCGGCACCGGCCGCGCCCGCTCGGGCGAACCCTCGCGGGCGCTTCTAACGCGGATTTGCCGAATTGGTCCCGACGCCCCCACGTTAACCCAATATTAACCGCCCTCAACGAAGCAAGCGGCGTGCCAACGCCGACGAACTTCTATCAAGCCATTGATATTACGTTGGATTTACCGATCTGGCCGGCGTCAAGGCCGGCCGTCGCGGGGTTCCCGGCGGCGGCGGCGGCTGAAACTGTCAAGATCGGGCGACAGTCATGGGGGCCGAATCGCGCCGCCGTGCGATGGTGCCGCTCCGGGCGGTCGAGCCACCCCGCGCCGGACTCGAAAACAGCCGCAAAATCATAAGGTTAGGGACTCCGTCGGCGGGCCGTTGCGGAGCGCGGCCCGAAACCCCGATCTGTCAACTTCCCAATACACTTCAGGGGTGGGCGGGACCGTGCCGGGGCGAAGCGCGCGCCGCGCTTCCGCGCGTCGCCACCGGCGCCCGGACCCGGCAGCGCGCCGCCGGTCTCGCCTATCTCGGGATCGCCTCGATCGGCCGCGCCTGCCGGCCCGGCCTCAGAACGAGCGCGAGCGCGTGGTCACCCTGGGAATGACCTGGTCGACGATGCCGCCGGCCTCCCGCGGGTTCAGGACCGGGTTGGTGGCGTGCTGGGCGATCCCGCCACTCGAGATCTCGAGCGCCCTGTCGAGCTCCTGGAGCAGCCCGACCGCGTCGCCGGTCAGGACGTCGCCGTCCTCGTCGCCGAAGGCGCGCACGGCATCGAGCTCGGTCGCCGCGTGCACCGGCGTCCCGAGGCCCGCGAACGCCGCCCCGGCAGCCTCAGCGCCCGTCTCGTCGGCCCGGGCGGCGGTTCCCGCCCCGGCCAACAGCGCCAGGACCAGTGCCGGGCGGATCACGCGCCTCGCCGTCATCAAGCTCCGCACGACCCAACCTCCCTCGCCGACATGGGACCCGGGGCGCGACCGAAAGGTAACGCCGTCGCCTTTCGCGCCGGCCCACGATAAGTCTCCTAGCAAGCCTCATGCCAACACGGGCGGGCACCGCCTATGTGATTGGACTCCAAAAAGAATCCGAGCCGCCGGGCGTGCGCGGCGAAGGTTGCCGAGACCACGCTTGTCACCGAAACGAGACGCCGCGTCGCGGCGGCCACGCCGATCGGCGTTGGCAGCGGCGCGACCGGGCGCTGTTGCGTCCCGGTTCTGCGACGTCTCGATTCTGCGACAGCGAGGCGAGGCACACGACGGCGACCATCGGCTACCGCACAGCCGCAGGTTGCGCCGTCCCGCCCCGGCGCGCAAGGAAAAGGCCCCGCGGGGTGCATCCCGCGGGGCCTGGTCCGATCCTCTGGTTCGCCGGGTCTTCGCTCGCCCGGTTACAAGCCGGTCTCGGTGTTGGCGTTGACGTCGTCGAGCAAGTCCTGGCCGGTCAGGCCGTCGCCGCTGGTCACCTGGGCGAAGGTCTGCCAGGTCTCGCCGCCGACCGCGCCGTCGACGTCGATCTGCAGGTCGACCTTGGTGTTGTCGGCGTCGATCACCGCCTGGAAGAAGGTGTCGACGTTACCGGCGTTGGCGCCCAGCCCGGCCAGCAGGTCCGAGATGTCGAGCGTGTCGCCGTCGATATTGCCGCTGAAGTCGGTGACCTGGTCGATGTGGTCGACCGACGGCGGCGTCTCG
>DASWGT010000120.1:0-1512 GCA_036393575.1 Rhodospirillales bacterium
GCCGAAGTCCTCCAGTACCATGCCCAGGGGCGCGAGCTTCCCGATGAGTTCCGGCGCCGCATCGCCACAAAGCAGCATCGGCACGCGGTGACCGAATTTCGGCACGTTGGTCATGACCGCCGCCTCGATGAAACGCCCGCCAGCGGCCCCGATGACGGCGGCGATGCGCCGTTTCTTTTCCGGCGAAACCGAATTGAGATCCAGATAGACATGATCCGGCGTCAGGAAAGGGCAAACGGATTCTGCGACGTCGACGGCGACGGATCCGACGACGGTGCACATCAGGATCCGGGATTCGCCGGCCAGGGCCTCGAGGTCGGGACACAGAACGACGCCGGCTGACTCCGCGCGGCTTTTGAGCTCGCGGCGGCGCGCCGGGGATTCAACGGCAATGTCGTATGCGCGTACCGTGCCGGCGCCCGCGTCGACGAGACCGCGGGCGATGGCGGACCCTGCTTCTCCCAGGCCGATAAATCCAATGCTCAATTCCACGATTCGTTCCTGCCGCATGGCCTTAAAAACGGCGCAATAGTGCAGCAAACCGCCGCCAGTAGCGACACCCGCCGCCGTTGGAAATGTCGCCAGACGCGCCCGCTCGCCGCGCGGTATAGTTCGGCCGGAAAAATCACGGAATCGTTTTTCATGGCAAGCGGCAACGCGTTTCTAATTGCGGCGCTTCCCGGCGACGGCATCGGCATCGAGGTCACCGACGCCTGCCTGGCGGTGCTCGAGGCGCTTTGCAACCGCGTTGGCACGTTTGCCTTGCAGGTGGACACACTGCCGGCAGGCGCGGGGCACTTTCGCGAGACGGGTTCGGCGCTGCCCGAAGAAACACTTGAGATGGCGAAGAAAGCCGACGCCATTCTGTTCGGCGCCATGGGCCTGCCGGAGGTGCGCACCGACGAGGGCACGGAGATCCAGCCGCAGCTCGACTTGCGCGTGATGCTGGATCTTTACGCCGGCGTGCGCCCGATTCGCGCCATGCCCGGCGTTCCCGCGCCGCTCAAGGATCCCCGTGCCGGCGGCATCGATCTGGTCATCGTGCGCGAACAAACCGAGGGACTGTTCAGCGACGTCGGCAAGGTGCGGGTTGAGAACGAGACCGCCGTGGACCGCATGGTCATTACCCGCCGGGGATCGAAACGGGTGGTGGACTTCGCGTTCGGCCTGGCCGCTCGCAGGAAACGCGACGGCCATCGCGGTCTCGTCACCTGCATCGACAAAGCCAACGTGCTCGCCTCGACGGCATTTTTCCGAAAAATATTTCTTGAACGCGCGGCGCGCCATCCCGGCATTGAAGCGCAATGCATGTACGTGGACGCCGCCAGCCTGAACCTGGTTCGCGCGCCCTGGCAGTTCGACGTCCTGGTCACGGAGAACATGTTCGGCGACATTCTCTCCGATCTTTGCGCCGGTCTCGTGGGCGGCATGGGCCTGGCGCCTTCGGCCGACATCGGCGACGACCACGCCCTGTTTCAGCCCTGTCACGGCTCCGCGCCGGACATCGCGGGC
>DASWGT010000121.1:0-10573 GCA_036393575.1 Rhodospirillales bacterium
GTGCCGAAGCCGGACATCATTCCGCTGTCGATGTCGGTGCAGGAAGCGATCAAGATGGTGATCTCCGGCGGCATCCTGACGCCGCCCGACCGCCGTCCGGTCGAGGAGCGGAAAGTGCCGGTGACCGCCGCCAGGATTTACAAGCGGGTGGACATCCTGCGCGAGAAGAGCGGCGTTCCGGTGCTGGTGCCGAAGGACGCCCGGCCGGGCGGGAAGCAATCATCCGCCAAGAATAAAGCACAGAGCCGACGGCGACCGGAACACGAAAAAGGACCATAAGTAGCTCACCCCGAACGCAGATTCCGGACCGCCGCCTCCCGTTCGAACAGGTAAAGCAGCGCCCGGAGCGCTTGGCCGCGCTCGGACTCGAGCTCCGGGTCGCGGCCGAGCGCCAGCGCCGCATCGTCGCGGGCGGCCGCCAACAGCGCATCGTGGCGGGCGAGGTCGGCGAGGCGAAACTCCGGCAGGCCGCTCTGGCGGGTGCCGAGCAGTTCGCCGGCGCCGCGCAGCCGCAAGTCCTCCTCGGCGATGCGGAAACCGTCGTCGGTGTCGCGCATGATGTTCAGACGCGCCCGCGCCGGCTCGGTCAGCGGCGGCGCGTAGAGCAGCAGACATGTCGCCGGCCGGTCGGCGCGCCCGATGCGGCCGCGCAGCTGATGCAGTTGTGCGAGGCCGAAGCGCTCCGCGTGTTCGACCACCATCACGGTGGCGTCGGGCACGTCGACGCCGACCTCGATCACCGTGGTGGCGACCAGTATCTTTATCGCGCCGGTGGCGAACGCCTCCATCGCCGCGTCCTTGTCCTTGCCCTTCATGCGCCCGTGCACCAGCCCGACGACGGCGCCGAATACGCCCTTCAGGTGCGCGTGACGGTCCTCGGCGGCGGCGACGTCGAGGACCTCGGACTCCTCGACCAGCGGGCACACCCAGAACACCCGCGCCCCCTGGGCCAGGGAACGCTTCAACGCGCCGACCACCTCGCCCAGGCGCTCGATCGGCATCACCCGGGTATCCACCGGCCGCCGCCCGGCCGGCTTCTCGGTCAGCCGCGACACATCCATGTCGCCGTAGGCGGTCAACATCAGGGTGCGCGGGATCGGCGTCGCGGTCATGACGAGGATATCGACGGCGCGGCCCTTGGCCGCGAGCGTCAGGCGCTGATGGACGCCGAAGCGGTGTTGCTCGTCGATCACCGCCAGCGCCAGGTCGCGGAACTCGACGTCCTCCTGGAATAGCGCGTGGGTGCCGACGGCGAGCGCCGCGCCGCCGGACTCGAGCCGCTCCAGAATCTCCTGCCGCGCCTTGCCTTTCTCGCGCCCCGTAAGCAACACGAGATCGACGCCGGCGGCCTCGGCCAATGGCGCGATGGTCGCCAGGTGCTGGCGGGCCAGGATCTCCGTCGGCGCCATCAGCGCCGCCTGGGCGCCGGCCTCGACGGCATTGAGCATGGCCAGCAGCGCCACCACGGTCTTGCCGCTGCCGACGTCGCCCTGCAGCAACCTCAGCATGCGCAACGTTGCCGCCATGTCGGCGGCGATCTCCTTGAGCGCCGTCTGCTGGGAGGCCGTGAGTTCGAACGGCAGCGCCGAAACAGCCTTGGCGCGCAAGCTGCCGTCGCCAGCGATGACGCGACCCTTGGCGCGGCGCATCGCCGAACGCACCAGGGCGAGCGCCAACTGGTTGGCGAACAGTTCGTCGTAGGCGAGACGCTGGCGGGCCGTCGTCCCGGCATCGAGGACCGCCTCGTCGGTGGGCGCGTGGGCCTCGCCGAGCGCCTCGCGCCACGGCTTCCACCGCTGCTTGGCGAGGTAGCCGGCGTCGATCCATTCCGGCAGCGCCGGCGCCAGCTCGAGGGCGCCGCGCACCGCTTTCGCCAGCACCTTCAGCGTCAACCCGGCGGTCAGTGGATATACCGGCTCCACCGCCTGCAGGCGCTTCAGCTCGTCGGCGGTGCCGATGTGGTCGGGATGGGTGATCTGCAGCTCCTTGCCGAAGCTCTCGACCTTGCCGCTGACGACGCGCACCTCGCCCTCGGGCAGCGCCTTCTTCAAGTAATCCTCGTGGGCGTGGAAAAACACCAGTGCGATCTTGCCGGTGTCGTCGGAGCAGTAGACCTTGTAGGGCAGGCGCTTGTTGGGCGGCCGCTGGTGGCGCTCGACGGTGAGCGTCATGGTGGCGATGACGCCCGGCCGCGCCTCGGCCACTTTCGGCGCGTAACGGCGGTCGATGACGCCGACCGGCAGGTGCCAAAGCAAATCCACCACGTTCGGCCCGGCGACCTTCTCCACCAGTTTGGCGAGGCGCGGGCCGATCCCTTTCAGCGACGTCACCGGCTTGAACAGCGGGAACAGAATTTCGGGGCGCATGGCGGTCCGGTGTGACGGGGCTGGCATCGGGGGCGGAGTTGTTTATATCCTAGGACGCCTGGTCGCCGAGGCAACGTGGAAAACGCCGCCGATCCCATGGACGCCCGCCGAAAACGCGTGATCTACCGCTGCCAGCACTGCGGCATGAAGGAGAACGACGTATTGCTCGGTGGCTTTGCCGCCCGCCATGCCGCCGCCCTCGACGACGGCGAGCTCAAGCGGCTGGAGGCGCTGCTGGAGGAGCCGGACAACGACCTCTACGACTGGATCACCGGCAAGTCGCCGGTGCCGGCCGCCCACGACCACGACCTGATGAGCCGGATCAGGAAGTTCAACAACACGATTTGAAGCGGCAAACGCCATTGGAGTCTCCGTGGATGCGCTGAACCGCACCGTCGAACGCCTCGGCCTCATCGAGGCCGGCCGGCTCGCCATCGGCGGCGCGCCGGAAGGCTTCGACGCGCTGCTGCTGGCGGCGCTCGCCAAGCAGGGGCGGCAGGTGGTTTTCGTCGCCCGCGACGATGTCGGCTTGGCCAAGCGCGCCGACGCGCTGCAGTTCTTCGCGCCCGCGCTCGAATGCCTGCAGTTCCCGGCCTGGGACTGCCTGCCCTACGACCGGGTGTCGCCACGCGCCGAGCTGGTCAGCCGCCGCATCGACACTCTGACGCGGCTGCTGGAACCGGGCGTCGAGCAAGGGGACGACCAGGGGGACGACAACGGACGCGTGATCCTGACCACGGTTTCGGCGTTGCTGCAGCGGGTGCCACCCCGGCAATCGTTCGCCGGTGCGACCATGGCGCTGAAGCCCGGCCAGCGGCTCGACCCGGTGGCGCTCGTCGCGTTCCTCGATCGCCACGGCTATCGGCGCGCCGACACCGTGCGCGAGCCCGGCGAGTACGCGCAACGCGGCGGCATCGTCGACCTCTATCCCGCCGGCGCCGCCGATCCGCTGCGCCTCGATTTCTTCGGCGACGAACTCGAAGGCTTGCGCGCCTTCGGCGCGGCGAGCCAGCGCACCACCGGCCGCCTGGACGCGGCGACCGTGAAGCCGGTCAGCGAGGTGCCGCTGACCGAGGACGCCATCTCGCGCTTCCGCTCGCGATACCGGGTGCTGTTCGGGAAGGCGGGCGACGACGATCCGCTGTACGGCGCCGTCACCGCCGGTCACCGCCATATCGGCATGGAGCACTGGCTGCCGCTGTTCTACGACTCTCTCGAAACGCTGCTCGACTACTTGCCGGGCGCTGCCGTGGTGCTCGACCACCAGGCGGAGGAGGCGCGCGACGCCCGGCTCGACCTGATCGCCGAGTACTACGCCGCCCGCCGCGACATCGCCGCCGGCCCGATGGGCGCCAAGGGTGCCGGCGGCGCCGTCTATCATCCGGTGCCGCCCGACGCGCTGTTCCTCGACGCGCGCGAGTGGAAAGCGCTGCTCGCGGACCGCGCCGTCGCTATGCTGTCGCCGTTCGCGGCCCCAGAGGCGATTAGGGAAGGCGGCGACGCCGCCGACGCCGGCGGCCGTCAGGGGCGCGACTTCGCCGACGTGCGCGTGCAGCCGGGCGCCAACGTCTTCGACGCGCTGCGCGATCACGTGACGGCCGAGCGCAAGCGCGGCCGGCGGGTGGTGATCGCCGCCGCCAGCGACGGCTCCCGCGACCGGCTGGCGGCGGTGCTGGTCGAGCACGGCGTCGAGGGCCTGCGCCCGGTGGCCGGCTGGACGGAGGCGGCGGCGCTCGACAAATCCGCGGTGGCGCTGGCGGTGGTCGCCTTGGAGCGCGGCTTCGTCACCGACGGGCTCGCCGTCGTCACCGAGCAGGACATCCTCGGCGACCGGCTGAGCCGTCCGGCCCGACGCCGGGTGCGGCCGGAGAACTTCATCGCCGAGGCGTCGGCGCTCAGCCCGGGCGATCTGGTGGTGCATGTCGACCACGGCATCGGCCGCTTCGAGGGCCTGGAGACCATCCAGGTGGCCAAGGCGCCGCATGATTGTCTCAGACTGCTGTACGACGGCGGCGACAAGCTGTATCTGCCGGTCGAGAACATCGAGGTCATCTCGCGTTACGGCTCCGAGGAGGCCGGTGCCGCTCTCGACCGCCTCGGCGCCGCCGCCTGGCAGGCGCGGAAAGCGCGGCTGAAAGCGCGCATCCGCGAGATGGCCGACGAGTTGATCCGGGTCGCCGCGGCGCGCGAGCTCAGGCCCGGCCAGCGCATCACGCCGGCTGCCGGGCTCTATGACGAGTTCAGCGCCCGCTTCCCGTTCGCCGAAACCGACGACCAGGCGAAGGCGATCGAGGACGTGATCGGCGATCTCGGGCGCCAGCGGCCGATGGACCGGCTGATCTGCGGCGACGTCGGCTTCGGCAAGACCGAGGTGGCGTTGCGCGCCGCCTTCGCCGCCGCCTTCGACGGCCGCCAGGTGGCGGTGGTGGTGCCGACGACGCTGCTCGCCCGCCAGCACTTCAACACCTTCCGCCAGCGCTTCCAGGGGCTGCCAGTGGTCATCGAGCAGATCTCCCGGCTGGTGCCGGCGACGCAGGCGAAGCAGATCAAGGCCGACCTCGCCGCCGGAAAAATCGACATCATCATCGGCACCCACGCGCTGCTGGCCAAGGACGTGGCGTTCAAGAATCTCGGCCTCTTGGTGGTCGACGAGGAGCAGCACTTCGGTGTCGCCCACAAGGAACAGCTCAAAAAACTCAAGGCCGACGTGCACGTGCTGACGCTGACTGCGACGCCGATCCCGCGCACCCTGCAACTGGCGCTGACCGGCCTGCGCGAGCTGAGCCTGATCGCGACGCCGCCGGTGGACCGGCTGGCGGTGCGCACGTTCGTGCTGCCCTACGACCCGGTGATCGTGCGCGAAGCAGTGCTGCGCGAAAAGTACCGCGGCGGACAGACTTTCTACGTCTGCCCCAGGGTCTCGGACCTCGACCGCGTCGCCGAGCGGCTCAAGGAATTAGTGCCCGAGGTCAAGGTTGCCGTGGCGCATGGCAGACTCGCGGCGCGCGCCCTCGAGGGCACCATGACCAAATTTTACGACGGCGCCTTCGACCTGCTGGTATCGACCAACATCATCGAATCCGGGCTCGATCTGCCGGCGGTCAACACCATCGTCATCCACCGCGCCGACATGTTCGGACTCGCCCAGCTCTACCAGCTGCGCGGCCGGGTCGGGCGCTCAAAGGTGCGCGCCTACGCCTACCTGACCCTGCCGCCGGGGCGGCTGTTGTCGCCGGCCGCCGAGCGGCGGCTGGAGGTGATGCAGACTCTCGATACCCTCGGCGCCGGCTTCTCGCTCGCCAGCTACGACCTCGATATCCGCGGCGCCGGCAACCTGCTAGGCACCGAGCAATCGGGCCACATCCGCGAGGTCGGCATCGAGCTCTACCAGCACATGCTGGAGGAGGCGGTCGCGGAGGCGCGCGGCCTCGACGCCGGCCGACCGGCCGACGACGAGTGGAGCCCGTCGATCGGCCTCGGCATGCCGGTACTGATCCCCGACACCTATGTCGCCGACTTGAGCGTGCGCATGGGCCTTTACCGACGCCTCGCGTGGCTCGCGGGGCGCGACGAGATCGAGGCGTTCGCCGCCGAAATGATCGACCGCTTCGGGTCGCTGCCCGCGGAGGCGGAGAACCTGCTGCAGGTGGTCGCCTTGAAGCAGCCTTGCCGCGACGCCGGCGTCGAGCGCATCGAGGCCGGGCCGAAGGGCGCCGTGGTGTCGTTCCGCAAGGACCGCCACGCCAACCCGGCCGGGCTGGTGAAGTGGATCACCGGCCAGCAGGGGACGGCGAAGCTGCGCCCCGACCATCACCTGGTGTTCATGCGCACCTGGGAGACGCCGAAGCAGCGCCTGGAAGGGGTGCGGTATCTGGTCGGCGAGCTGGCCCGCGTCGCCCAGGAGGGCAAGCAGGAGGCGGCGGGGGCGGGCGAGGGCGCCGGCGCTGCCGCCAGCGGCTGAGCGCCGGCAGGGAACGGCGGTACCGGCGCCTAGTGCACTCTGGTGCGGTCGCCGGGCGCCAGCGAGCCGGCGTCGCCGACGGTGAGGCCCAGATCCCAGCCGGCGTGGGTGGTGGTGTCGATCAGCAACCGGCACAGCGCGTGCAGCAGGTTCTTGTTCAACCCCAGCTTGACGTCGGGGCCGCCGCGGGTTTGCAGGTTGAGGACCGTGAGCCCGTTCTTGCCTTTGCCCGGCCGCACCGAGCCGCCGGTGACAAGCAGCGGCCCGCTCTCGCCGGTGACGTTGCGGTGGCCCTGCTCGTGGGCGCGGGAGAAGTCGGATGCGCCGACCGCCTGTTGGTGCTCCATCGCCATCACCGCCTTGCGGGCGGCCGGTTGGATGGCGCGCCGGATGTCGGGCTCGTTCTCGATGGTCTTGATCAGCGCCCCCCACAGCACGCGCACGAAGCGGCGGGTCAGCCAGAACCGGAACTCGGTCTTGTCGGCGGTGCTCATGCGCAGCAGCAGCCGGTCCTCCTCGGCGGAGAAGCTCATGGTGATTTGGTGCAGGGCGCTGGTCATGGCGGTGGCGGTCGAACTCTTGTCGTCTCGTCGCGATTGTCACCCCCGCGTAAGCGGGGGTCCAGGGTTTTGCGAGATTGTCGGATCGCCGCTCCCCACCTCACCCTCCCGGCTTCGCCGGGCCCCTCCCTCTCCACCCCAATGGGGCGGAGAGGGCCGGGGAGAGGTGGGGAAAACTCCCGAATACGGAGCGGTGTTCAGGCGGCGTCGGTGGCCAGCGCCGCGTCCAGCATGCGCACCAGCACCTGCGGCTCCTGGGCGCCCGAGATCAACAGCTTGCCGTTGAAGGCAAACGACGGCACGCCGTTGATGCCGAGCCGGTGGGCGCGCGCGTTCTCGTCGTGGACCAGGGCCACGTCGTCGTCGCTTTCGAGATACGCCGCGAGCTCGTCGCGCTCCAGGCCGTTGGCGGCGCCGACGTCGACGAGCACGCTCCTCTCGCCGATGTCGCGGCCGTGGACGAAGAACTCGACGAACAGCGCCTCGACCACTTGGTCGGCGCGCCCGCGTGCCTCGGCGAAGCGCACCATGCGGTGCGAATCGACCGAATTGGGGGTGCGGCCGATGCGGTCGAAGGCGAATTCGATCTCGACGGACTGCCCGGCCTCGCCGATGGCGCCGTAGATGCGGCGTACCCGCGCCTCGCTGCCGAACTTCTTCATCAGATAGGCGCTGCGGTCGATGCCTTCCGGCGGCATCTCCGGGTTGAGCAGGAACGGCCGCCAGCGCGGCCGGGCGCGGACCTGCGGCCGCATGGCGAGGGCTTTCTCCAGCCGGCGCTTGCCGATGTAGCACCAAGGACACACGGTGTCGAAGATGACGTCGATCTGCATTGCGTATTCCGGAGCGCAGACATATATCGCCGCGCTTTGAAAAATGTAGCGGTTTCCTCGGCCCTGGCAAGGCGTAACAGACGACAACGTCATTGATATTACAACCGGCAGTGGTCAAACTGATCTCACAATGAAATCCGACATGGGCATGGGATGACCAAGCGCGCTCCTTTCCACCTCGATCAACAATTGAAGGCGGCCGTACAGGGCGAGCTTAGCGTGGCGGAAGCGGATCGGCTCCGGAAAGGCTTTGCCAAAGCCCTTTCCACCGGCTCCCAAGATCTCGACGCCATCTACGCGACGGCGATACTGGATTTCCGGGCCGGCCAATTCGACAAATCGGTGGCCGGTTTTCAGTTCGTCCTCGAACGCCTGGACCCCGACGACCCAGATGCGCTGTTTATAAGCCGTGCATTGATGGTGAGCTTTAGGAAACTGGGAAATTACGACGGCGCTTCCCTTTATGCGGCCCAGATCGTTGCGCGGGATCCGACGGATGCGGATGCCTATCAAAGCCTCTGTTTGGCGTGCTACTACCGGGGCGATGCGGCCGGTGTGGCGGGGTATCTGGAAAAGGCACAACGCGACGCCGAGCGGATGATCAATTTCCAGCCGCGCCATCCGGCCGACCTTCCGGAGCCGATGGTCAAGGACATCGCCGACTGGCATGCGGCACGGTGGCGGGAACTTCAGCTTGCCGAACGCCATGTGCGGCCGAGTGCTGAAACATGGTCGCCCATCGCCGTCGGCGAGCACACCGCGACGCTTCTCGGCGCCACTACGGCCGCCGGAGCCGGCAAGGCGACGTTCGCGCTCTCCGCATGTGACAGGAAGCAATCGCGCGAAAAGACCGTCGCTGCCGAGCGAATGCCGCGCAGCGACGGAGATCCCGCAGGTGTCGCGTATTGGCGGGTGGATGTCGATGGCCTCGCGCCCGGAACGCGCTACCGTTGCCGGTTGCGCCTCGGCAAGGGAAAACGCGAGGTTTCCGGCCAAGCAATCGAATTCGAAACCCGCCTCGATAGCGCCGCCGATGTGGCAACCGGGAACGCGACGCCGGTTGGGCTGGACGGCATCACCTTCAACGGATCGGTCGGCGGCACCACGGCACCGACATCGTGGCATTATGAATACGGTGTCGATCCCGACCGCCTCGACAACAAAACCCCGAGCCAGCCGGTGCCACCCGGGCGCAGCACCAGGGTTCACGAGATCGCCGCCCACGCGCCGATGCGCGTCGGCACCCACGGGCTGCGCATGCAATTTGTTCCGCTCGCGAAGGACAGCGGACCGCCGTGGCGGCCGGAACCGGCGTCGGACGCGGCCAACGACCGCGCCTTGCGCATCCTGTCGCCCTTCGGAAAAGACCGGAACCACCTCGACGGCGTCGGCGTCGTCGACCTAGTCCTTGGCTGGTGGAGTCTTCTCGAGGCGAATCCCGAACGGGCGGAAAAGGGGGCGGGACTGGAGAGCGACCTGCGTGACGCAGTATTCGACATCGGGATGCGCGGTTACATGCTACAACCACGGAATTTCCATCTGTTTGCCAATTGCCAGACCTACCTAGTGCCGCCCGAAGACACGACAGATATCTCGTTTCGATGTACGTCGTGGTGCCTGACTGGGCAGCCGGTCCCCAATCCGGTGCTGACTGACGGCGGCTGGCATCGGATCTCGTTCACGCTCGACGCGGACACCAACGCCTGGAGCTACGGTGCCAACAACGTCGCCGAACAGGGTGCCGAGGCCGAGTGTTACGCGTACCTGCCGCTTGGCGAGACACTGGGGCGCCACCGCGGCAACCTGGTGCTTCTGTTCCTGTTCGGCAACGAGCGCGAAACCCCGAAAGGCGCCATCGACGTCTACGACCTGACGCTGCGCTGCCGCAACTGGTCGCTGCTCGGTCCCGGCGCACCGGTACGGCTGGTGGCGTGGCCAACGGGCGCGATCAGCGACCCTGGACTGCTTACGGAAGGCTCGATCGGCGATCTCGGCCGGATGTGGTGCAGCGGCCCCGACCCAGAGGGAGCGCTCGAATTCGTCTGGGAATTCGACGCCGTGGTCCAACTCTGTGCGGTGCGCCTCTTTAACAACGTGCTCAGGCCCGCCGCCGACATCGCCATCGAAACGTCCAGGGACGGAAAGTCTTTCAAGACCCGTTTTACCGGAACGCTTCGGGCCGGTTGGGCCAACACCTACGAAGGCTCGGCGACGGTCGCCGAGTTCGAGCGTCCGGTGAGGGCGCGGTTTCTCAGGCTGTCCATCCTTTCCGGCCACCGGGACGATTACTGGGGCATCGACGCCATCCAGGTCTTGGGCCACGGGCCGCCACCGTGTCCGGAGCCGGCACCGGCGAACCTGCCGGTAGAAGTTCGTGGACTGACGCCGGGATCCACGGTGCATTATCGGTTGGTGGCGGAGAACCGGGCCGGGCGCGTCGAAGGGCCGGTGCGTTCGGTGACGCTGTCGGCAACGGCGGTGCCGCTCCTGCATCACGCCCGCGTCTTCGAGTCCGATGCCGAGGCGACGACGCTGATAGTGCGGCTGACCGCCATGGGCTCCGATAGTAAACTTCATTGCCGTGTTGAGGACGGCGAGGGCAAGAGGGCGTTCGACGGGTCCGCGATCGCCGCCGGCAAGCAACAGACACCGCGCGACATCACCTATGTCGTACCGCGGAAAGGTCTCGCCGACGGATGCGTGGCGATCCTCACCGCCAGCAATGATGCGGGCGAGTCCGAGCCGTTGCGGGTCGAGCTTGGCTAGCGCCGTCGCGTCCGGGTTTCCCAACGGTCGCAGCGCCTTGTAGACTGTCACCGTATCGGCAGCCGCGACAAGGAGCAAGGCGATGCG
>DASWGT010000122.1:0-11479 GCA_036393575.1 Rhodospirillales bacterium
TTATTTCTTGTCCGTTTTCGGCTTTTCTGGTTGCGGCTTGTCCAACCTTTGCGGGCCGGGCGCCGGTATTACCGGTTGTGTCGGGCGATCCCAGCAGGCGTTGACCAGCTCCTGCACCTGGCCGGGGGAGATCGGCGTGCCGAATTTGACGACGCAGTCGAGGGTGATGCGAAGTTGCTGCGGCGGACAGCCGAAAGACTGATAAAGCCGCTGAAAGTCGCCGGCGGCGACCAGGTCGTCGCGCATCAACGCCTGCACCGTCCGGACGCCTAGCCAGCTACAGCCGGCTGACGGTTTTGCCGGCGGCGCCGGCCGCTTCGGCGGCGACGGGACCGGCTGCGCCGACGGCACCGGCTCGGTGGGCGTCTGCGCCACTGCCGGCGCGCGGGTCTCCATGGCAACGCCGCCGGCGACAGCGGCGACGAGCAACAAAATGATAATGCGTGTCATGGCCTTGGCGGCTCGGCTGCGCGGCGTACGCGGAACGGCCGGACGTTCTATTCCAACTCGGCCTGGAACGCAAAGAGAATCGGGAGATCCGCGGCCGCCGGGCCGCCCCGGGTCGGCGATCGATGTCCCTTGACGCGGACCCGGCATGGCCGCAAATTTCCGCCTTCGGCGCGGTCCGGGTGCGTGCCCGGTTGCCGCCCTGTCGACCGACCGACCCAAGATCCGGAGCATTACGAACGATGCGCGTAATCAGCATGGCCTTGGCGGCCGCCGGTGCCCTTTCGTTGCTCGCCGCCTGTGGCGAGAAGGAGCCGAGCAAGCTAACGTTCGAACAGGTCGGCAGCGAACTCGGCAAGGGCGACGACTCGTTCACCGCCTATCTGAAGACGCTTTCCAACCGCAAGATCGACTGGTCCGGCACCGTCGTCGAGGTGCGGCGGTGGTTCGAGGACGATTACATGAAGGCCGCAGGCGCCACGGTCGATCTTGACGGCAAGGCGGGCGCCGACGCGTTCGTTCACATCAAGATCGGCGATGCCGACCGCCTGAAAGCAGGCGCCCGCTTCGGCTTCGTCGCCCATATCACCGGCTTCCGGCGCGAGGACGAGCGGCTGGTGATCGAACTGCAGGCGGATTCCCTGAAACTTTAGCCCGCGAGCGGCTCGGCGGCGGCGCGAGACCGCGTTTGGCGCGGCTTCCGGCCGTGCATCGCCGAATCCCAATAGGCGGCCGCCTTGACGGGCGCTATACTCGCCACAGCCGGCGGCCGGTGTCCGCGGAGCGGGCCCCCGCGCAATCTCTGGAGCATGGATGAACCAGCACCTGATGCGGCGCATCGTCGCCTTGATCGTTGTCGTCGGAGCGCTTGCCTTCGGCTATCAGTATTTCATCGGCGATGGCCGGGCCCTTTCGACGGGCGATTCCGCGAAGAAATCGAAACGAAGCACGGCGGCAGCGCCGGTGCGCGTCGCCAAGGTCGAAACACGATCGGTGCCGATCCGGCTTGAGGCCATCGGCGCCGTACAGTCGCGCTCGACGGTGCAGGTGCGGTCCCGAGTCGACGGCCAATTGATCGCCGCCGAATTCCGCGAGGGCCAGTGGGTCAAGAAGGGCGATCCGCTGTTCCGCATCGACCCCAGGCCATTCCAGGCGCAGCTGCGCCAAGCCGAGGCCAACCTCGCCCGCGACCAGGCGCAGCACGAAAAAGCGCGCTCGGACCTCGACCGCTACGCGCAGCTCTCGCAGAAGGGGTTCTCGTCGCAACAGAAGTACGAGGAGGCCAAGGCGACCCTGGCGGCATTGCAGGCGATCATCCGCGCCGATCAGGCGACGGTCGAGATGGCCAAGCTGCAGCTTGAGTTCACGGAGATCCGAGCACCGATCGACGGCCGCACCGGCAACATGCTGATCACGCCGGGCAACCTGATTAAGGCCAACGATACGCCGGCGCTGGTCGTCATCAACGAAACGCGGCCGATCCACGTCGCCTTCTCGGTGCCCGAAAGCAACGTCGCCGACCTCAAGGCGCGAATGGTCAAGGGGCCGCTGTCGGTGACGGTGTCGTTGCCCGAGCGTCCCGACAAGCGGATGACGGGCGACGTCACCTTCATCAACAACGCCGTCGACACAACCACCGGCACCATTCAGCTGAAGGCGACGTTCGCCAACGACGACGAGATCCTGACCCCCGGCCAGTTTGTGCGCGTCGCCGTCAATCTCGAAATGCTGACCGACGCGCTGGTGGTGCCGACCGGCGCCATCCAGGACGGCCAGAAGGGATCCTACGTATTCGTCGTCCGCGCCGACATGACGGTGGAGCCGCGCAACGTTACCATCGGCCCGGCCGTCGATAATCGCACCGTTATCCGCAGCGGCCTCGCCGCCGGCGAAACCGTGGTCACCGACGGCCAGCTCCGGCTGTTCCCGGGCGCCCCCGTGCAGCCGCAGAAGTCCGGCGCCGGCAAGGGGCAGGCCGGTAAACAGGATTCCAATAGTAAGGACGCGGCGAAACTCGACTCCGGCAAGGCCTCCGGCAAACCTGAGGCCCGCCAGTGAACCTGTCCGAGCTTTCCATCCGCCGGCCGGTGATGACGACGCTGGTGATGGCGGCGCTCGTGGTGTTCGGCTTGTTCGCCTACCGGGCGTTGCCAGTCAGCGAGCTGCCCAAAGTCGATTTCCCGACCATCGAGGTGACGGCGCTGATGCCCGGCGCCAACCCGGAAACCATGGCGGCGTCGGTGGCGACGCCGCTCGAGGGCAGCTTCTCGCGCATCGCCGGCGTCGAGGCGATGACCTCGATCAGCGCCGAAGGCTCGACCCGGATCGCGCTCGAATTCGCCCTCGACCGCGACATCGACGCCGCCGCGCTCGACGTCCAGTCGGCGATCTCGGCGGCGCTCCGCCTGCTGCCCCAGGACCTGCCCAACCCACCGAGCTTCCGCAAGATCAATCCCGCCGACTTCTCGATCTTCCTGATGGGGCTGACGTCGGCGACGCTGCCGCTCTCGACCGTCGACGAATACGCCGAAACCATGATTGCGCAGCGCATCTCCACCATCCCCGGGGTCGCCCAGGTGCATATCTGGGGCCAGCAGAAGTATGCCGTGCGCGTTCAGGTCAATCCCGATGCGCTGGCCACCCGTGGCATCGGCCTCGACGAGGTGGCGGCGTCGGTGCGCGCCGGCAACAGCTATCTGCCGACGGGCTCGCTCAGCGGCCCGCAGCGGGTACTGTCGGTGCAGACGACGGGACGCCTCAACAACGCATCCGACTACAACCAGTTGATCGTCGCCTACCGCAACGGCGCGCCGGTGCGTCTCAACGAAGTCGGCCGCGCCATCGACGACGTCGAGTTCAACAAGGTCGCCTCCTATTTCAACAACGTCCAGGGCATCATGCTGGCGGTCCAGCGCCAGCCGGGCAGCAACACCGTCCAGGTAGTGGACGCCATCAACGAATTGCTGCCCAAGATCCGCCAGCAGCTTCCGGCGTCCGTCAATCTCGAGGTCATGTACGACCGCGCCGCGTCCATTCGCGCCTCGATCGCCGACGTGCAGTTCACGCTGGTGCTGGCCGCCGCGCTGGTGGTGATGGTGATCTTCCTGTTCTTGCGCAACCTGGCGGCCACCGTGATTGCTTCCATCGCGTTGCCGATTTCGGTAATCGGCACGTTCGCCGGCATGTATGCGTTCGGGTTCAGCCTCAACAACCTGTCGCTGATGGCATTGACGCTGTCGGTAGGGTTCGTCGTCGACGATGCCATCGTCATGCTCGAAAACATCATGCGCCACCGCGAGAAGGGCGAGTCTGCGTTCGAAGCCGCCCTCAAGGGCTCGCGCGAGATCACGTTCACCGTCATCTCGATGACGTTGTCACTGGTCGCGGTGTTCATCCCGGTGATGTTCATGGGCGGCATGCTGGGGCGGCTGCTGTTCGAGTTCTCGGTCTCGATCAGCTTCGCCATCATCGTGTCCGGCGTCGTGTCGCTGATGCTGACACCGATGATGTGCAGCCGCTTCATCCCCGACCATAAGCCGAGCGCCGCGCACGGGCGGTTCTACGTGGCCGCGGAGAAGACGTTCGACGGCATGCGCCAGGTCTATGACGTAAGCCTACGCTGGTGCCTGGCGCACCGCCGGACGGTGATGGGCGTGTTCCTGTCGACCATCGTCGCCACGGTCGTCCTCTATCGTGTGGTTCCCAAGGACTTCCTGCCGGCCGAGGACACTGGCCGCCTGATCGCGTTCTCCCAAGGCGGCCAGGACATCTCGTTCGAGGCCATGCTCCGCTACCAGCGAGAGGCCGCCGACATCGCCGCCGCCGACCCCAACATCGAGATGGTAATGTCGCGAACCGGGGCGTCGGGCAGCCGCATCACCGGCAACTCCGGCCTGCTGTTCCTGCGGGTCAAGCCCCGCGCGGCGCGGCCGGAGCCCGATATCAACCAAGTGGTGCAGAACCTCCGGCGCAAGCTCAGTCGGATCGCCGGCATCAAGGTGTCGCTGCAGAACCCGCCGGCGATCCGCGTCGGCGGCCGACTGGCCAACGCCGAGTACCAATACACGATCCAGGACCTCGACCTCGACACTCTCTACAAGTGGGCCGAGGTGCTGGAGCTCGAAATCGCCAAGCTGCCCGGGTTCCAGGACGTCTCCAGCGACCTCGCGGTCGCCCGCCCGGCGGCCGTCGTCGACATCAACCGCGACAAGGCCTCGACGCTCGGCATCACCGCCGACCAGATCGAATCGGTGCTGGCCAGCGCCTTCGGCTCGCGCCGGGTGTCGACCATCTATTCCGCCACCAACCAGTTCGCGGTGATCCTCGAGGTCGATCCGGAATACCAGACCGGCGCGCCGATGATGTCGAAGCTGTACATCCGCGCCGCCTCGGGCATGCTGGTGCCGCTCGATGCCGTCGCCTCGATCCGCCGCGGCGTCGGGCCGCTGACCATCACCCACCAGGGCCAGATCCCGGCGGTGACGATTGCGTTCAACCTGATGCCGGAGGTGACGCTGGGCACCGCGCTCGACCGCATCCGCGACCTCGAGCGCGAGCTGCAGGTGCCGCCGACGCTGACCACCAGTTTCCAGGGCACCGCCGCGGCGTTCGAGAAGTCGCTGCAGGGCATGGGGCTGCTGTTGGTGATGGCGATCCTGGTCATCTACATCGTGCTCGGCATCCTCTACGAGAGCTTCATCCACCCGCTAACCATTCTCTCAGGCCTGCCGGCGGCGGGCGTCGGCGCCGTCCTGGCGCTGATGACGTTCGGCGTTCCGCTCAGCCTTTACGCTTTCGTCGGCATCATCATGCTGGTTGGCATCGTCAAGAAGAATGCGATCATGATGATCGACTTCGCCATCGCCGCCGAGCGCGAGCAGAAATTGCCGCCCGAAAAGGCGATCTACCAGGCGGCGCTGACCCGGTTCCGCCCGATCATGATGACGACTATGGCGGCGCTGGCCGGCAGTCTGCCGATCGCCATCGGCATCGGCCACGGCGGCGAGGCGCGCATGCCGCTCGGCCTCGCCGTGGTTGGCGGACTTCTGTTGTCGCAGGTCCTGACACTCTACATCACGCCAGTGATCTATCTCTATCTCGACCAGCTGCAGACCCGTTTCAGGCGGAAAAGGAAGAAGAAATCGGCGGCACCGGCGGCGCCGCACCCGGCGCCCGGGGAATGACCGGCCGCTAGCCCTGGATCACGAACCAGGACTGCACCGGCTGCGGGCACCAGTCGCTCAGCGCCGGCGACCGAGCATCTTGGCGTTGCGGGCAGTGATGATCTTGGTGACGTTGACCCCATCATCGGAGATCGGCAGCCGCAATACCGGATAGACCCCGGCGGCGCCGGTGGCCTTCATCGCCCGGTGCATGACCTTCTGCACCGCCTTGGTCTTCAACATTTCGGTGCCGTATTTGAGGAACTGCGTCATCACCCCGAAGTGCTCGACCTCCGACAACCAGGCGCCGGTGATATCGATGCCGAAGATGTCCCACAGATCGACGCCCCAGAAACGGACGCGAAAATCGTTCCTGGCCGGGTCGTAATCGACGACCACCAAGCCGCCGCGCACCTGCGGCGGCAGCTCCATGATGTTGAAGTCGGCCCAGCGTGGCGCGAACGCCTCGCCACGCACCTTGTTCCAGTAGTCGAGCAGCGGCATCAGGCCCCATGCCTCGAGGTCCCGGTCGGAAGCCTCGCCGACCTGCGCTGCCGGTACGATCCGCGTCTTCGGAGGTCGTGACAATGGCGACATGACGCCATCACGATATCATGGACCGATGATCAGGGCTATTTTCCGGCGGTGACGCCCGCGATCACAGCACTTCGTCACCGGTCGGCGGCCAGCCGCCACCGGGCGCCTCGCGCCGGCGGCCGAAACGCCTGGCGTTGCGGACGGTAATGATCTTGGTGACGTTGACCCCGTCGTCGGAGATCGGCAGCCTCAGAACCGGGTAGATTTTGGTCTCGCCCGTTGCCGTTTCGGCGCGGTACAGCACCTTTTGTACTTCTTTAGTCTCCAGGATCTTGATGCCGTGCTTGAGGAACTGTTTCATCACGCCCATGTGCTTGGTGTCGGAAAGCCAGGCATCCGTCAGGTCGGCGCCGAATATGTCCCACAGATCGATGCCCCAGAAACGGACGCGGAAGTCGTTCCTCCCCGGGTCGTGATCGACCACCACCAACCCGCCACGGACGTCCGCGGGCAAGTCGATGATGTGGAAGTCCTCCCAGCGGGGCGCGAAGGCGTCGCCGCGGACCTTGTTCCAATAGTCGAGTAAAGGGTCAAGGTCCCAGGCCTTCAGATCGTCGTCGGACGCCTCGCCGATTTGCTGGGCGGGAACAATGGGCGAGTCTGGTGGCCTTGCCGATGCCGCCATGGTGACTGCTACGTTACCACGTCGGCGGCATCGAACCCATTTTCCCGCCGGACCGCCGACTCGGTCATTCCGGCGCATTTCGCCACTTTTTTGAAGCCGCCGGCGGATCTGATAAACTCTTCGATGGAAAAGGATGTGGGCATGACGTCAATAGAATGGAATTTATTTCCATTTTTCAAGATGTTTTTTCCCTGCCGTCGTTCGCATCGCCGTCGGAAGATAATTCCATGCGGACATGGTGGCAGCGGCTCGAGCAAGCGAGGCGCGACAAGGGTTGGACGAAACGCGAACTCGCGGAGAGGTCGAATGTCGACTACCAGCGCGTCATCAAGTACACCAATGGCGAAGTCGATCAGCCGCGCGGCGACGTGCTCGACCGGCTGGCCCGTGCTTTCGGCCGCTCCCGGCTGTGGCTTCAATTCGGAGAGCGTTACGAACAACAACAGGGTGCCAGCGGTGGCGGCCCCGGCTTGGCGGGCGATGCTTATCGCGCGCTGGACTCAACGCCGGCGCCCTCGTTCACTGACGACGATGACCTGTTCGCCGAACTCGCCGCCGGTCTCGGGAAAATCCATAAATCCTTCGGCCTTTCCACCGACGCTGCCGAGATCGCCAGAATCGCCTTTCAGGAGTGGCCGGACATCACTGCTGCCTCGCGGACACCCGAAGAGCGACGCGCCAATATCCGTTTTGTCCTGCAACGCCATCGCCGCTGGCTGATCGAGCACCGCAACGAGATTCCGGACGATGATCAGCCGCCACCAAAGAAAAGAAAGGGCTGAGCGCCCGGGCGCGGCCTCAGGGACGAGCCCGAGTGCCTGGTGGAATAGGAGCGGCGGAGAAGGCGATGGCGACGCAGCTGATCGAAAAGCGGAAATTCGCCGTTCCCGTGGACCGCGACGCCGTCGCCCGCGACTGGCGGGCGCGCGGGTTCAGTTGCGAGCCGTTCACCGACCCGCCGGGGCGGGAGTGGAACGGCTTCCGCCACGCCACCAACGAGCTGGTCACCGTCGTCGAGGGCGAATTGCGACTGACCGTCGGTGGCGAGACGATGATTTGCGGCAAAGGCGACGAGGTGTTCATCCCCAAGGGTACGGTGCATTCGGTGAAAAACGTCGCGCCCGGCACCACCCGCTGGCTTTACGGCTACGACTGAGCGGTATTTGCGAGGGACGGCCGCGTCACGTCGGCTCCGCGGGCGGTTTCGGCGCCGCTCGCATCACGTGCTCGCGCCAGGCGATGAAGGCGGTGGCGGCGAAGATCATGACGCCGCCGACGAGCGTGAAGGCGTTCGGTACCTCGGCGAACCACAAATACGCGATCGCCGACACCCAGATCAGCTTCATGAAGTCGACCGGCATGATGACGTGGGTCTCGGCTACCCGGAGCGCCTCGGCCATCGCCAGCTGGCCGGCGCCGCCAAGAATGCCGATGCCGACCAGCCACGCCAGTTGCTCCCACGTCGGCCATTGCCAGACGAACAACGCTGCGATCAGCGACAGCGGCGCCATCACAAACGACATGTAGATGGTGATGGTGACCGCCGATTCGGTGCGGCCGAGCGACTTGATGATCACCATGCACACCCCCCACAGCAGCGCCGCAAACACCGTCAGCATGGCGCCGAGCCCGACCTCGGCATAACCCGGTCTGAGAATGACCAGTGTGCCGAGGAATCCGACCACGATGGCGGTCCAGCGCCGGATGCCGGCACGCTCGCCGAACACGACCATGGCCAGCAACGTGGCGAAGATCGGCGCCGAGAACGACAACGCCGTCACCTCGGCCAAGGGCGTTATCGCGAGCGCGGTGAAGAACGCCAGCATCGAGATGACGTTGAGCACGCCTCTCAGCGTCAACAACCCGAGCTTGGCCGTGCGCAGTGGCGCGAGCCCCAGGCGGACCAACCACGGCACCACCACGATCAGCCCGAATACGTTGCGGAAGAACGCAATCTCGAACGGATGCAGAGCCGCCGACACGTGGCGGATGCAGCCGTGCATGGTGCCCATGGCGAGCGTGAACACCAGCATCCACAGGATGCCCTTCATGTTGTCGATAGGCGCCGGGGCGGGGAGTGCGGAAGGCATCGGGCCGGGGACCGCTCCTTGGCGTGTAAAGCGCCCGCCGTTCGCGGCTGCCGGCTGGGCGGGGTGGCACGGCGACCGGCGCTTGACGTAGACTGGCGTCCGGGAAAGCCGGGCGCGCCGGACGATCGCGTTATCCCGGACACCGTTTAAAGAGGGCGGACAGGCGGATGTCAACCGAAGCCAGGATTGCCGGGCACTGGACCCGAGGCGGCCTCGCCGAGGCGGTCCGCGCCGCCATCGCCACTGCCGGTCTCGATGCGGACAAGCTCACGGTGGCCGATCTGGCGCCGCTCGACCAGTTCCACGGCCGCGGCCTCGAGGCCACCCGCGAGCTGGCGGCGCACCTCGATCCCGGCCCCGGACACCATCTGATCGACATCGGCTGCGGCATCGGCGGCCCGGCGCGCTTCATCGCCGCCGAGTATGGCTGCCGAGTCACCGGCATCGACCTGACGGCCGAGTTCTGCGAGGTCGCCCGCATGCTCAACCGGGCGACGGACCTCGCGGACAAAGTCATCATCGAGCAGGCGAGCGCGCTCGCGCTGCCGTTTGCCGACGCGACCTTCGACGCCGCCTATACCCAGAACGTTTCCATGAATATCGCCGACAAGCGGGCCTTTTACGCCGAGGCGGCGCGCATGGTGAAGCCGGGCGGACGCTTCGTCGCCGCCGAATACGCCGTCGGACCGGGCGGCCCGCCGTTGTTCCCGGTGCCGTGGGCGCGCGTTCCGGAGAACAGTCACCTGGCGAGCGCCGACGACATCCGGCGCCTGCTCGGGGAGGCCGGCTTCGAGGTGCTGGCGCTAAACGACCGTACTCCGGCGATGCTCGCGCACTACGAGGAGACCCGCCGACGCCTCGCCGCCGAGGGCCGGCCGATCCTCGGCGTCCACATACTGCTCGGTGACGACGCCGTCGAAAGGCTCAAGAACTCGGCCCGCAGCGTCGAGGAGCGTCGCACCGTTCCGATCGAGGCGGTGTGCCGCCACCGCTAAGGCGCCCGGCTTTGCATTGACAATGCCGGCCGCGGCCCCTATTTTCCGCGCGCCGTTAAAACGACCCCCCGGAGCGCCGGCCATGAAAGTCAGAAACTCCCTGAAATCCGCGAAAACCCGCGAGCGCGGCTGCCGCATCGTGCGCCGCAAGGGGCGTGTTTATGTTATTAATAAGCGCAACAAGCGCTACAAGGCCCGCCAGGGCTGAACTATTCCGCTCGGGCCTGCCGCAAAGTACAAAAACCGCGACGAAAATCGCGGTTTTTTTGATTCTCAGGGGCACGACAAGTCTCTAGAATCCCTACCTTGAATCCGCTGTTGGGAGGGGAGTGATCCATGCGGATGCCGGAGCCCGACGCGGGCGTGATCGCGCGCCGCGCCGAGATCGTCGCGGCCATGCGCGCCATCGTCCCCGGCGAAGGCGTGATCGCCGACGCCGACGAGCTGAAGGCCTACGACTGCGACGGGCTGATGGCCTACAAGGGCCTGCCGCTGGTCGTTGTGCTGCCCGAGACCACCCGGCAGGTATCGCGGATCCTCGAGTATTGTGCCGCCAACCAGATCAAGATCGTGCCGCGCGGCGCCGGCACCGGCCTTTCGGGCGGCGCGTTGCCGATGGCCGACGCCATTACGCTCGGGCTCGGCAAGTTCAACCGCATCCTTGATATCGATTTCGACAACCGCTGCGTCGTCGCCCAGCCGGGCGTCACCAACCTCGCCATCACCAAGGCGGTAGAGCACGCGGGCTTCTATTACGCTCCGGACCCGTCGAGCCAGATCGCGTGCTCCATCGGCGGCAACGTCGCCGAAAACTCGGGCGGCGTGCATTCCCTCAAATACGGGCTCACCGCCAACAACGTGCTCGGGCTGGAGATGGTGCTGATGGATGGCGAGGTGGTGCGCCTCGGCGGCAAGCACCTGGACGCCGGCGGCTACGACCTGCTCGGGGTGCTGACCGGCTCGGAGGGGCTGCTCGGCGTCATCACCGAGGTCACCGTGCGCATCCTGCAGAAGCCGGAGACGGCGCGCGCGCTGCTGGTCGGATTTCCCTCCAACGAAAGCGCCGGCAACTGCGTCGCCGCTATCATCGGCGCAGGAATCATCCCCGGCGGCATGGAGATGATGGACAAGCCGGCCATCCACGCCAGCGAGAACTTCGTCCACGCCGGCTATCCGCTCGACGTGCAGGCGCTGCTGATCGTCGAGATCGACGGGCCCGAGGCCGAGGTCGACTACCTGATCGGCCGGGTCGAAGAAATCGCCAAGGCCAACAACGCAGTCGGGCTCCGCGTGTCGCAGAGCGAGGAGGAGCGCGAGCGCTTCTGGGCCGGCCGCAAGGCGGCCTTCCCCGCGGTCGGCCGCATCTCGCCCGACTACTACTGCATGGACGGGACGATCCCGCGCGGGCGCCTGCCCGAGGTGCTGAGCCGGATGACCGCGCTGTCGAAACAGTACGGCCTTCGCGTCGCCAACGTCTTCCATGCCGGGGACGGCAACCTCCATCCGCTGATCCTTTACGATGCCAACGAGCCGGGCGAGCTGGAGCGGGCGGAAGCCTTCGGT
>DASWGT010000123.1:0-13051 GCA_036393575.1 Rhodospirillales bacterium
TGTGGGAGATGACGTCGAAGTAGGGAACTTGGTCCGTTCTCCGCGAGTTCGTCGCGGCCGGCATTGCTGAAGAGACCGTCGCACGTCGAGGCCACGATCGGGGAACGTGGCGTTCGAACAGCGTATGGCCGTCGAATTCCAGCAGCGCCTTCGGCAGATTGTCGTTTTCGTCGCCGTAAAGGCGCCTGCCGACGCCGGCCGCGAGCATCACCGCTTTCATGGGCTTGTTGACCTTATTCCCGGAACTTGCTGGGCGCATACATAAAGCGCCGGCAACGCCAGGGCAAGACGGCGGAAAGCAAAATTCAACCGAGATAGCCGTGGTCCTTGAACCAGCGCACGGCGTCGGCCAGCGCTTGTCCGGCTGGGCGCGGCGCGTAGCCCAGATCGCGCACCGCCTTGGCGTGGGAGAAATACATCTTCTTCCTGGCCATCCTGACGCCGTCGACGGTGGCGAACGGCTCGCCGCCGGAAATCCGGGCCCAAGCTTCCGCGGCATAGGCGATCGGCAGGATCGCGCCGTGCGGGATTTTCAGCTTCGGAGCGCGGCGGCCGGCGGCCGCGGCGACGGCACCCAGGATCGCTTGCAGCGACATATTCTCGCCGCCGAGGATGTAGCGCTCCCCCACCCTTCCCTTTTCGAACGCCAACAGGTGGCCCTCGGCGACGTCGTCGACGTGGGCGACATTGAGGCCGGTCTCCACGTAGGCCGGCATCCGCCCGGCGGCCGCCTCGACGATCAAACGGCCGGTCGGCGTCGGCTTGATGTCGCGGGGGCCGATCGGCGTCGACGGGTTGACGATCACCACCGGCAGGCCTTCGTCCTCGATCAGTTTCCTGACCGCGGCCTCGGCCAGGAACTTCGATTGCTTGTAAGGGCCGATCATGTCGGCGAACGTCACCGGCGTCTTCTCGTCGGCGACGGCGTCCCCCGGCAGCACGCCGAGGGCGGCGACCGAAGAAGTGTAGACGATACGCTCGACGCGTGCGTCGCGGGCGGCCAGCAGCAGCATCCGGGTGCCGTCGACGTTGGCGCGGAACATCGGCCCCGGGTCGGGCGCCCACAGGCGATAGTCGGCGGCGACATGGAACAGGCCCGAGCAGCCCTCGAGCGCCGGTCGCAGGCTAGAAGGCTCCAACAGGTCGCCCTCCGCCACCTCGACCGCCAGCCCCTCCAGGTTGCGGCGGTCGCTGGCGGGCCGGGCCAGGGCCCGCACCCGGTGGCCGGCGGCGAGCAGGCGGCGCAGCACCGCGGAACCGACGAATCCGGTGGCTCCCGTGATAAGAATCATTGAAGTTTTCTAATCGTCGCTGTAATGGCAGGTGGACACATACGATTGAAAAACGGCGAAAATACGGAATTGCGACCGGAAAACCCGGGAAATCGGGCAAACACCCCTTCACGTTGGGCCGGATAATCCCTATTTTCAACCTCGAACCGAGCCGCCCCGGACGCGCGGCTCCCTGCGGGGCATGAACGGACAGTGACGATGGCCAAGAAGAAACATATCGACGTCTGGCTGGCGAGGCCGCGCGGTTTCTGCGCCGGCGTCGAACGCGCCATCGACATCGTCGAACGGGCGCTCGACATCTACGGACCCCCGGTCTACGTCCGCCACGAGATCGTCCACAACAAGCGGGTGGTCGAGAGTTTGCGCGCCAAGGGCGCCATCTTCGTCGAGGAGGTGGACGACGTTCCCGACGGCGCGGTCACCATCTTCAGCGCCCACGGCGTCGCCGAGAAGGTAGAGAAGGAGGCCAAGCGCCGCGACCTGCCGGTGATCGACGCCACCTGCCCGCTGGTCTCGAAGGTCCACAAGGAAGGCCAGAACCACGCCAAGAAAGACCGCCAGGTCATCCTCATCGGCCACGAGGGGCATCCCGAGGTCGAAGGCACCCAGGGCCGCATTCCCGGTGGCGTGCTGCTGGTGACCAACGCTGATGACGTCGGCAACCTCCAGGTACGGGATCCGGACAAGCTCGCCTACGTAACCCAGACGACGCTCAGTGTCGACGAGACCCGCGACGTCATCACCGCGCTGAAGACCCGTTTCCCCAAGATCGTCGGCCCGGACGTCAAGGACATCTGCTACGCCACCCAGAACCGCCAGCAGGCGGTGCGCAAGCTGGCCCAGCACGTCGATCTGCTGCTGGTGGTGGGCGCCCACAACAGCTCCAATTCCAACCGGCTGCGCGAGATCGGCGCCGAGCTAGGCATACCGAGCTATTTGATCGACGACGCCGGCAATCTCGATCCGAACTGGCTAAGCGGCATCGATGCTGTCGGTATCACCGCCGGCGCGTCCACTCCCGACGAGCTGGTGCAGGAGCTGATTTCGCGCCTCGGCGACTACGGCGACGTTCACCTGAGGGAGATGGACGGCGTCGCCGAGAGCATCATCTTCAAGCTGCCCCGCGAGCTCAAGGAAGCGGTGCGCCAGAACCAGCAGCGCGCCTGAGGAGCCCCGTCCCTTGGCCGTCCCCCTGATTCAGCAGATTCGCGTTGGCGCCTACATCATGGCGCAGCGCCTCAAGGGCATCGACAGGTATCCGCTGGTGCTGATGCTGGAGCCGTTGTTCCGCTGCAATCTGGCGTGCCCGGGCTGCGGCAAGATCGACTACCAGGACGAGGTCCTGAACAAGCGCCTGAGCGTCCGGGAATGCCTGGACGCCGTCGACGAGTGCGGGGCGCCGGTGGTTTCCATTCCCGGCGGCGAGCCGTTGATCCACAAGGACATCGTCGCGATCGTGGAAGGCATCGTTAAGCGCAAGAAGTTCGTCTATCTGTGCACCAACGCGCTGCTGCTTGAGAGGAAGCTCGACCAATTCACGCCGTCGCCGTACCTTACGTTCTCGGTGCACCTCGATGGGCTCGAGCACCATCATGATCGTTCCGTCGACATGAAGGGCGGCTTCAAGCGCGCGGTGTCGGCGATCCGCGCCGCCAAGGCCAAGGGCTTCCGCGTCAACGTCAACTGCACGCTGTTCGACCAGATGCCGGCCGAGGACGCGGCGAAATTCTTCGACTTCGCCACCGACGAACTGAAGGTCGAGGGCATCACTGTGTCGCCCGGCTACGCCTACGAGCGCGCCCCCGACCAGCAGCACTTCCTCAACCGCGCCAAGACCAAGCAGTTATTCCGCGACATCTTCAAGCTCCAGGGCAAGTCGAAATGGCGGTTCAGCCAGTCGACGCTGTTCATGGACTTCCTCGCCGGCAACCAGCAGTACCACTGCACGCCGTGGGGGAATCCCACCCGCAACATCTTCGGTTGGCAGCGGCCGTGCTACCTGCTGGGCGAAGGCTACGCAGGCAGCTTCAAGGAGTTGATGACCGAGACCAGGTGGGACGACTACGGCACCGGGCGTTATGAGAAGTGCGCTAATTGCATGGTGCATTGCGGCTACGAGCCGACCGCCGTCAACGACACCATCTCGCACCCCCTGAAGGCGCTGAAGGTGTTCATGAAGGGCATCGATACCGAGAAGCCGATGGCGCCCGAGATCCCGCTCGACAACCAGCGGCCGGCGGAGTTCGTGTTCGACGGCCTGATCAAGACCCTGACCCAGCAGCGGGCCGAGGAAGAGGCCGCCTCACGGCAGGCCGAACAGCGGCCCCGCGCGGCCAGCAACGCCGCGTAGCGCCGCGATCGCCCTGGCGCTGTCCCCGGCCAGCGCCATCAGCACCCCGAGATCCCCCGGATTGCGGAGCACCCCGGCGGCGACCGCGCCCCAGCGGCGCGAGCCGTCGGCGGCGACGCACGTCACCACCCATTCCGGCAGCCGGCGCGTCGCCGCATCGGCGACGGCGCGCACCACCAGCACCGGCACCCCCGCCTCCGCCGCCGCGGCGGCGACCGCATGGCTTTCCATGTCGACGGCGGCGGCACCCGTCGTGGCGGCAAGTGCGCGCTTCTCCGCCACCCCCCCGACGATGCGTTCGGACCCGGCGACGGCGGCAATCGCGATGGCGGCGCCGCGGCAGGCGGCGACGAACCCTTGCCGCCACGGCTCGGAGGTTTGAATGGCGCGGCCGTCCGGCGCGATCACGCGGTCGGCGACAACCACCGTTCCCGCCGCCAGATCGGGGCGCAAGCCGCCGGCGATGCCGAAGCTGACCAGCCCGTGGCAGCCTTCGGCGATCAGCGCCCGGGCGTGGGCAAGAGCGCGGGTGCTCGAGGCGCCGCTGCAGCGCGACAGCGGCCGGCGCTCGGCGGGAATGACGGAAAGGCAATCGGCCTCCCGGGCAATGCCAGTGATGACGCCCAGCCGCCGCAATCAGATACCGAACGGGGGAAACTTGGCGTTGCCGCTCTTGAGATTGCGGTAGCGCGCCAGCGTCCACAACGGGAAATAGGCGCTGTAGCCGTGATAGCGCAGGTAAAACACCCGCGGGAAGCCGACGGCGTTGAAGTATTCCTCATGCCATTTGCCGCCCTGGCGCTTGGCGGCGAGCAGGTAGTCGATGCCGCGCCGCACGCTGTCGCTCCCGACCTCGCCAGCGGCCATCAGCCCCAACAGCGCCCACGAGGTCTGCGACGGCGTCGAGGTCTTCACCTCGTCGAGCCGGCGTTCCAGGGTCTCGATCGATACGTACCAGGTGCGGTGCTGCCAATAGGTCGAGCAATCCTCGCCCCAGCCGCCATCGGGCCGCTGCACGTACTTCAGCCATTCCACCGCCTTGCGGACGTATGGCACGCTCATGTCCACGCCGGCGGCGTTGAACGCACACAGCACCGACCACGTGCCGTAAACGTAGTTGTTGCCCCAGCGGCCGAACCACGAGCCGTCTTCCTCCTGCTCGCTGCGCAGGAACCTAAGTCCACGGGCCACCGCCGGGTGGTCCTTGCCGTAGCCGAGCTGCGCCAGCATGCCGATACAGCGGGCGCTGACGTCGACGGTCGGCGGGTCGAGCAACGCGCCGTGGTCGGCGAACGGGATGTTCTGCAGGAACATGTGGTCGTTGTCGGCGTCGAACGCGCCCCAACCGCCGTTCTTGCTCTGCATGCCGAGTACCCACTCGGTGCCGCGCTCGATGGCTTCCTTGTATTTCTCCGGATCGGCGCGGTGCAGCGCCATGACGACGACCGCGGTGTCGTCGACGTCCGGGTAATAGTCGTTCCAGTACTGGAACGCCCAGCCGCCGGGACGCACGCCGGGCCGGCTGGCGACCCAATCGCCGTCGACATCGAGAATTTGGTGGTCCTTCAGCCACTCAGTGGCGCGAGCGAGCACGCCGTCGGTAAGCCCGGATTCCAGAAGCGCGTGACAGGCCAGCCCGGTATCCCAAACCGGCGACAGGCAAGGCTGGCAATAGCCCCAGTCGTCGTGGAGCACCAACAACTTGTCGATGGCCTTTCGGCAAATGGCATAATCCGGATGATCCCGGCCGCAGCCGAGGGTATCGAACACCATCAGCGCGTTCGCCATCGCCGGGAAGATGCCGCCGAGGCCGTCCTCGCCGTTGAGCCGCCGGCGGATAAAGGCCAAAGCCTTGTCGATCGCCTTCTTCTCGAGGAATTTCGGCATCAACAGCTCGATCACCTGAGCGATATGGTCGAGAATCAGGAAAAGCGTGCCCGAGAAGGTGCCGGTGGGATTGGTCTGATAGAAGGTCTGTTCATCCGCCGGAATCACGAACAGCTCCGCGATGTCGACACCGCGCGGGTTGCGGGCGCGCGGCTTCAGCGCCGCCAGCACCATCAGCGGCACCATCACCGTACGCGACCAGTACGAAACCTTGTCGATATGGAACGGCGCCCGCCTCGGCAGCAGCAACGCCTCGACGCGGATCACCGGCACGCCCCGCCACGGCACTTGCCCGAACAGCGCCAGTGTGAAACGGGTGAAGACATTGGCGCGGGCGGCGCCGCCGTGTTCCAGGATCGCTTTTCGCGCCCACCGCATGTATGGCGCGTCGATGTCCTCGCCGGTCAACTTCAGCGCGTAGTACGCCTTGACCGAGGCGCTGAGGTTGAAGTCGCCGTCGTGATAAAGCGGCCAGCCGCCGTGCTCGCCTTGAGTCGATTTGAGATACGCCGCGAGCTTCGATTCGACCTTGTCGTCGACCGTACCCAGGAAGTGGTTGAGCAGGATGTATTCGGACGGGATAGTCGAGTCGGCCTCGAGCTCAAATGCCCAGTGGCCGTAGGCGGCCTGGCGGCCGACCAGCCAGTCGCGCGCCACATCGATGGTGCGTTCGATGTGGTCGAACTTAGGGGGTGCGGACGCCTTTGGCGTATCCTCGGGGGCAGCCAATCGCTCTAACATCACCATCCGGGCCGTTTAATAGGGTCGTGTCCGGTCGTCAAACCTGGTCGCTGGCTCGGGTGGTCTCCCCCCCACTCCGAAGTGTCTAGTTTGTGTCAAAAAAGTCATGCGATTTCAAGCTAAAGAGTCCGCCGATTTGACGCCGAATAGCCCTACATAACGACGGTCTCGGCGGCTTTGCGCCCGGAACGGATGGCGCCCTCTATGGTCGCCGGTAGGCTGGTCGCGGTCCAATCGCCGGCTAAAAACAGGTTTTGCCATGGCGTCCGGGTCGGCGGCCGCCGCTGCACCTGGTCCGGGGTCTGGGCGAAAGTGGCGCGCTTTTCCTTGACGATGCGGTGCGCCGGCAAAGGCGCTTCGCCCAGGGCCAGCGCCCGGCGCACCTCGCCCCACAACCGCTCGGCAATGGCGGCCGCGTGGTCCTCGGCCAGCGTGTCGGCGGCGCTGACCGTCACCGAGGCGACGTTACCGCGCACAAACAACCATTGGGCGACGCCGCCGACCAGCCCCAGGAACGAGAAATCGCCGCTCGCCGCGGGCAGCCGGAAATGGCCGTTGACGATGGCGCGGCTCAAGTCGGGCACGATCAGGCCCGGCACCAGCTCGGCGGCGTTGCCGGGCGGCACCGCCAGCACCACCGCATCGCCGGCGGCAATCGCCGCGTCGCCGCCATCGAACGTCAGCGCCGCCACCCGGTCGCCTTCCAGGCTGAGCGCCCGCAGGCGGTGGTTGGCGAAGAAATCGACGCCTCGGCCAGCCAGGAACCGCAACGCCGGGTCGACGAAGCTCTCGCTGAGTCCGACGCGGGCGATCAACGGCCGGCAGGCGGCCTCGCCGCGGCCGAAGGTTTCGCGGATCACCGGCCACAGCAGCGACGCCGCGCCCTCCTCGGCGGCGGTGTTGAGCACCGCCACCGCCAGTGGCTCCCAGAACCGCTTGAACAGCGGATTGTCGGCGCCCAGGCACTCGGCGACCGTCGCCCGCTCGCCGGCCCACGCCAACCGCAACGCCCGCAAGTAGTCGGCGGGTCGGCTGCCCGGCACGCGCCGCGTCTCGGAAAAGATCCACCATGGCAGCCGGCCGGCCCCCATCTCGACCGTCCAGCGTCGGCCGGTCTCGAGGTCGAGGAACGGGAACGCCGCCTTGTCGGGACCGGCGAGGCCGTCTGCGGCGTCAATCAGCGACAGGTATTCGAGTGCCGCCCCGTTGCCGCTGAGCAGCAGATGGTTGCCGTTGTCGATGCGGCAGCCAAGCGCCGCGTCCTCGAACGACCGGCAGCGGCCGCCGGCGTGGCCGGCGGACTCATGCAGCGTGACGTTCCACCCCCGGTTCAACAGATGCACCGCCGTCGACAGACCGGCGACGCCGGCGCCGATGATGTGGGCGTGGCGCATCAGGGGAAGAACCCGTAGCGCAGCGCGATCCACAGCTTGCCCGACCTGGAGATCGCCACCGGCAGATTCAGGTTCAGCCAGCCGCGGTGAGCGAGCTTGTCGAGGATGCGGCGATAAACCTCCATCATCATCACCGCGGGGCGGATCTTGTCGGGATCGCATTGCAGGATCGCCGCCTTGGCCTGGTCGAAACGGCGCCGGGCGACCGCGGCCAGCGTGTCGCAGACCTGCGGGAACCGCGGGTGGTTGAGGACAGCCGAGATATCGTTCGCGGGAATGTCGTGGGCGCTCAAAAGGTCAGCGGGGATGTAAAGCCGGTCGCGCTCGGCATCTTCCGTG
The DNA here is from genome assembly GCA_036393575.1 of Rhodospirillales bacterium. Taxonomy (GTDB): domain Bacteria; phylum Pseudomonadota; class Alphaproteobacteria; order Rhodospirillales; family Casp-alpha2; genus JACPJY01. The sequence continues at coordinate 8,004 of DASWGT010000123.1, forward strand.
ATGTCGCGCAGGATGTTGGTGAGCTGCAGCGCCTGCCCGAGGGCGGAGGCAAGCTCCGTGCCGATGTCATCATCAATGCCGAAGACGCGTACCGAAAGCCGGCCGACGGCGCACGCGACGCGGTCGCAATACAGGTTGAGCTCGTCCATGTCGGCGATTCGCAACGACTCGCGGGCGTCCATCTCCATGCCGTCGATAATGGCCCGGAAGTCCTCCTTGTGCAGTCCGAATTCCTCGACTGCCCACTTCAGCGCCCGCGTCATCGGGTCGCGCGGTTGTTCGCCGTAGAGCCGCTCGATCTCGCCCCGCCATCGGCCGAGCGCCTCCATCTTCTCCGTCGCTCCGGCAGTGCCGTCGGCGATGTCGTCGACCTCGCGGCAGAAGGCGTAGATGCCAAACATCGCCCGCCGCTTGGATTCGGGCAGCCGACGCATCGCCCAATAGAAGGAGGTGCCGGCGCCGCGCACCACGGCTTCGACGCGCGCCAGGGATTCGGCGTCGAGGGATTTCCGGGTCGACGTGCGGGCGTCTTCCATGCCGCTATGGATACACGACGCCGGCCGCGGCGTCATCCGTCGGCGGCCGGGGCGGCGCCGTATTGGCGCCCTTTCCAGGCGCCGCCGCGCCCACGCCAGGTGCGGATCGCCGACGACAACGTCATTAGCATATAGAGCAATGCCGCCAGAGGCAGCGTCAGGCCCCAGGCGGCCGGCAGGCCGTAGAGGCGCAGCGTCGGCGCGAACGCCATCGGCATCATCCCCCACCACACGGCAAGCCCGGCGGCAACGCTCGGCCAGCCGCCGCCGAGGACGCCAACGGCGGCCAGCGGCGGCGCCAGATAGACGACGGCAAGCGCCGCCACCATGCCGATCAGCGCCAGGGACGAATTGCCGAGCTGCTCGAACGCCGTGCGGGCCACCATGTCCCACACGTCGCCGAGGGTGTCGTAGCGGCGCAGGCTTTTGACGCCGGCGGCAAGCCCGAGCCAGATGGCGCCTTGTCGCTTGACGCGGGCGGCGAGCGCGCAGTCGTCAATCAGGCGGTCGCGGATCGTCTCGACGCCGCCGATCGCGCGCAGTGCCGACCGCCGCACTAGCATGCAGCCGCCGGCGGCGGCGGCCGTCGTCCGCGCGCGGTCGTTGACCCACGGGAATGGGTAGAGCTTCTGGAAGAAGAACACGAAGGCCGGGATCAGCAGCCGTTCCCAAAACCCGTCGCAACGCAGCCGCGCCATCAGCGACACCAGATCCAGGCCGTCGCGCTCGGCCTTGCCTACCAGGCGCCGCAAGCTCTCTGCATCGTGTTCGATATCGGCGTCGGTGAACAGCACGTAGGCGGCGTCGGCGTGGCCGGCGTCGGCGGCGTCCAGTCCCTGCTTCACCGCCCACAGCTTGCCGGTCCAGCCGGCCTGCAGAGGCTGCGAGCGGATCACCGTTAGCCGCGCATCGCGGCCGGCCGCCTCGGCAGTGCCGTCGTCGCTCATGTCATCGACGACAATCACGGCGAGGTCGCCCGGATAATCCTGGGCCAGCAGGGAGCCGACCGTGGTACCGATGGTAGCAGCTTCATTTCGGGCCGGGATCACCGCCACTACCTCGGGCCACGCCGCGAGCTCCGGCGCCGCCGCCGGCAGCATTTGGTCGGCGCGCCAAAAGCTGCCGCGGAAGCCGAGCAGCCCGATCCACGCCGCCACGGGCAGGAACGCGAGGACGGAGAGACCGCTGTCAAACATCGCCCGTCACAACAGCGCCCCTACCACCCCCTTGACGCAGCAGGCGAGGAACCCGCCCTTGCTCAGCCGCACGCGCCGGGGCCCGAGCGGGTCGCGACGGCGCAACAGCCCGCACAAACGCTCCGCGATCGCCAGGATGGCCGCCGATTCCATCGCCAGGCGCCGGCTCGCGAGGCCGCCGGGAAGCGGCTTGGCATCCTTCAGCAGCGCCTCGGTGGCATCGAGGGTGCGATCAAGCACGCGGCGCAGCGCCGGCGACGCCCGGTCGGCCGCCAGCGCCGTCACCTCGACGCCGGCCTCGGCCATCCAGTCCATCGGCAAATAGACGCGATCGAGTTTCAGGTAGTCTTCCTTGCAGTCCTGCAGGTGATTGATCACCTGCAGCCCCATGCACAACGCGTCGGAGGCCGCGTAGCCGTCGCGGGAGCCGCCGTGCAGGTCGAGCAGGTACCGCCCGACCGGCGCCGCCGACAGCACGCAGTAGCCCATCAGGTCGTCCCAGTCCTTGTAGCGAAGTTTGGTCGCGTCCAGTTTGAAGGCGGCGATCAAATCGACGCAGTGATCGGCGACGACACCCGTGTCGGCGAGGCTGTCGCGCATCCGGTGCGCGGTTTGGTAAGCGCGATCGGCGGCGTCGCGGCCGAGCAGCGCCTTCTCGAATCCATCGAGGCGGCGCACCTTTTCGCCGGCGTCGAGTCCGGGGTTGTCGGCGATGTCGTCGATGGCGCGGGCGAAACGGTAGAAGACCGCGATGTGGGGGCGCAGCCGCGCCGGCAGCAACCACGACCCGACGGGAAAGTTCTCGTAGGCCGCGTCCTTGCCCGACGGGGTTTCGACTGTCTGCCGCAGGTCATCGGTCATTGATTTTCGGCCCTCGTCGCCGCCGACCGCCGGACGGGGTGGCAACAACGACGGCGCGCGCCGCGCCGCCTGTTCCAGCGCGCCATCAGGTATTGGCTTGGATCCTTTTCCGTATTTCCGTCAGCAGCGCGCCGAGGTTGCCGTCGTGTTGCTGGATGAACGAAGCGAATTCCGACTTCTGGGTTTGCACCATGCTGATGCCCTCGACGATCACGTCGACGATCTTGAATCCGCCCGGCTTGCCGCGCACCCGCCAGGCGATCTTGATCGGCTGGACGCCGTCGACGCGTTTGATCGTCGAATAGACGAGGGTGTCGTTTTCACCCCGCACTTCCGCGTGCTCGATTTCCAGCGTTTCGCCGGCGTACTTGTAGAATCTCTCGGCGTAGGTGGCTACCATCAAGTCCTCGAAAAGCTTGAGGTATTCGCTCTTTTCCTGTTCCGAGGCGCGCGGCCAGTGACGGCCGAGGACGAACCGGGCGATGCCGGGGATGGCAAAGTTGTCGAGCATCAAGGTGCGGAACCGCTTTTCCCGTTCGCCCTTGGCAAGGTCCTTGACGGTCAGCGAAGCGATCGCTTTCTCGGCAAGCGTCTTGATGAAAATCTTGGTGCCGTCGCTGTACTCGTCGGCGCGGGCGGCATTCGGCAACCCGTCGCCGGCCGCGACGGCAACCATCAACAGAGAAGCCACCCCGGCACTCAGGAATTTCCGCCGTCGCAACATCGTGTTTTCTCCCGTCGCCTCGGCACGCCCGTCGGCACCGATCATTGCGCGGTCATCGGCAAGGACGCTTCGGACGGCGCCGCGGGGTATAAAGACTCCCGAAGGCGAGCAAGAAATCAAGGACAGAATTGAAACCCGGCGTGAATGCCCGTAACCGCTTGTCCGGCGGCCGTTTCCATCGTCAGGCCGTGACGTACTTGTCGCGAAACTCGCCGCGCGCCGCCATGTACCACGTCGGTTCGGGCGGCCACCACCAGAGCTTGTCGTGAGCATCGCCGGGGTAAGCTTCGCTGAAGTTCTTCTTCGCCGCCGCCGTCAGATACCGCGACGCGCCTTTACCGACCGCGTTGTAGCCGGTCTGGGACGCCAGCAGGCCGCCGGCGCCGGGCAGATAGACATACTTTAGGAATTCGTAGATTTGCTCGAAGTTGCGGGCGCCGGCCGGAATCGCCAAGCCGTCGAGCCACGACAACGCGCCTTCCTTCGGTGCCATGTAAGTCACTGGCTTGCCTTCTGTTTTCAGCCGTAGCGCCGGCCCCGCCCAAGTCTGGCCGAGAACCACGCTGTTCTGCATGAAGCCTTCGATCTGCGAATTGGCGTCCGTCCAGAATTGCCTGAGCCATGACTTGCGCTCGACGGCATACTTGGTGATTTCGCCCCAAATCTTGCGCATGGTCGCCTCGTCTTTGTAAGTGGCGAGCATGCGATCCGACGGCAGCTTGCCGATGGCATCGAGGTACAGGCCGATGCCCACCAACATCGAGGATGGCCGCCCCATGACGCTGCCCTTCATCTCGGGAAGCCAAAGATCGCCGTAGCTGAGCTTGCCGTACTCGCTCGACCATTTGTCGGTGCGCCAAGCCAGCGCCTCGGTGCCCCAGAGATAAGGCATGTGGTAAATGCCGCCGTCCCAGGTCCAATGGTCGGTCGAGCCTTTGAGCATCTTCTCATCGATGTTGTTCACCGGCACCCGTTTCATGTCGAATGGCTGCAGCAGCTTCAACGGCTCCCACTGACGAGCGCTCAGCGACGGCACGCTGACGAGGTCGAAGCCGCGGCCCTTGGTCGCCTTGACCTTGTTGACGAGTTCGGCATCCGAGCCGTAGGGCGTGTGATTGACCTTGATTCCGGTGCGCTTCTCGAACCGGCTGACGAACAGCTTCGGCAGATAGTCGGAGCGCATCAGCAGCGCGATCTCGCCCGACGACGAAAAGGCGTCGCGGACCAGCCATGGACCAGCGCCGATGACCGCGCCCGCCGCCCAAGCGTATCGCAACAGATGCCGACGGCTGAACCGCCGGGCCGCGAGGAGAGTCGCGTCAGGACCGGCGTGGGATCGTTTTTTTGTTTTCATTTCACAGACTTCCACGGAAGGCCGCCAATACCCTGGCGGCCCGGTGGGACGAAAATTCGCGGCCGCGAGGCGCGCGTACCGTTGATAGCCTATGTCCGAGATAAGGCAAGACAAAGGCAATGAACGATCCGGCCGACCGCTTTTTGATCGCCCGCGAGTGGTCCGCCGGAATTATCCATCAATTTACCGATTTGCGCGGAAAGGTCCATATCCGGCGTGCCGCCGGGCTAGAAGCGGTCGACGCGGAACGGCCGGAGGTCGATGTTGGGCGCCCGCCCGGCGACCAGGTCGGCGACGATCTCGCCGGTTTTCGGGCCGGCAGTCAGGCCGACGTGCTGGTGGCCGAAGGCGAAGATCACGTTCGAAAAATTCGGCGC
>DASWGT010000124.1:0-7951 GCA_036393575.1 Rhodospirillales bacterium
ACGGCGCGGCGCGACACCACGATGTTGTTGCGCTGCGGGTCCATTTTCAGGATCTGGAACGGCTGCGGCGCGTTCATCAAGGGGCCGATGTCACGCACCGGTCGGATGTCCACCTGCGAGCCGGGCAGGAACGCTACGGCGCCCGACAGATCGACGATGAAGCCGCCCTTGACGCGGCCGAAAATGACGCCGGTGACGCGCTCGCCCTTGTTGAAGGCTTTCTCAAGATCGGACCAGGCTTCCTCGCGGCGCGCCTTCTCGCGGCTGAGCCGGACGATGCCTTCGCGGTCCTCGTAGCGCTCGACGAACACGTCGACGGTGTCGCCTGCCTTGACTTGGGGTTCCTGGCCCGCGGTTGCGAATTCCTTCAGCGGCACCCGCCCTTCCGATTTCAGGCCGACGTCGATCAACACCTCTTCGTGGGCGATGTCGAGAACGGTGCCCTTGACGACGCGGCCTTCGAAGCCGCCGTCGCGTTTGAGCGAGGCTTCCAGGAGTTCGGCGAAATTCTCTTTGATGGCGGGGGGTGCGTCTTTGGCGGCGGTTTCCTTGACCGCGGTATCTTTTTCAGGAGCCATTGATTCCTTAAATCCTCATAATGTTATTCGGGCCAACCGGTTGGGTCCGGCGGTCTTGCGGTTGAAAAGGCCCTTCCCTGGGGCCGTCTCGGCCTGCGGCAAGGGGGTGGCGTCGGGTCTCAGCCGTGCTTCGCGGCGATGAAGCCCAGGGCCGCGGCAAAAGCCTGACCGGCATCGAGCTCGCTGGTGTCCAATTGATAGGCGTCCTTGGCCGGCTCCAGCGGGGACACGGGGCGCGCGCTGTCACGCGCATCGCGTTCCTTCATGTCCGCGAGAACGCGGCCATGTATAGCCTCGAGGCCCCGTTCCCGCAACTCCTTAAAACGCCTTTCGGCGCGCACCTCGACGCGGGCGGTGACGAACAGCTTGATGTCGGCGTCGGGGCACACCACGGTACCGATGTCGCGGCCGTCGAGAACCGCACCCTTGGCGCCTTTCGGCGGGTTTTTGGCGAATTTCCGCTGGAAGGCGAGGAGGGCCTGGCGCACCTCCGGAATCGCCGACACCCGCGAGGCGGCGTCGGCGGCGGCTTCGGAGCGCAGATCCGGCGCCTCCAAGTCCTCCGGTTTCAAAGCCTTGGCGGCCTTTTCCGCGGTTTCCGGGCGGTTCGGGTCGCCGCCCGCGCGCACCACTGCCATGCCGACCGCTCGGTAAATCAGTCCGGTATCCAAGTAGGCGAGGCCGAAATGCTTGGCCAACCGGCGCGCCAGCGTGCCCTTGCCGGCGGCCGCCGGCCCGTCGATGGCGATGATCACCGCCGCTCGCCTCCCCGCCTACTGCCCCGCCCGCCCCGTCTGGCCTTGGCGGATTTGGGAGATTTCCGGGGGTTGCCGGGGCTCTTCCGCCGGCCAGCCGGCTTGCGGGCGGGCTTCCGGGGCTTCGCCGCCGGGCGCCGGGTGGCCACCGCCGTCAACGCCCCGCCGAGACGGTTCATCAGGGCGACGAAGCCCGGGAAGCTGGAGGCGATGGTATCGGCGTCGTCGACGGTGACCGGCTTCTCGGCGACCATGCCGAGCACCGCGAATGCCATGGCGATCCGATGGTCGAGATGGACGGCGACGCGGGCGCTGCCCGCGGGCGCGCCGCCGACCCCGTAGATTGTCAGCGAATTCTCCGTCTCGTCGACGCGTACGCCGGCCGCCTTCAGGCCGCGGGCGATGGCCGCCAGGCGGTCGCTTTCCTTGACCCGCAATTCGCCGATGCCTTCCAGTCTGGTGGTGCCACGGGCGCACGCCGCAGCCACGGCGAGCACCGGATATTCGTCGATCATGCTCGGTGCCCGCCCTGCCGGAACCACGACGCCCTTCAGCCGCGAGGTGCGCGCCGCCAGGTCGGCGACCGGCTCGCCCGACACCTTGCGACGATTGCGCAGCGTGATCCGCGCCCCCATTTCGTCGAGGGTGTTGATCAGGCCGATGCGCAGCGGGTTGACGCCGACACCCTCGAGCGTCACCTCGGAGCCCGGCACCAGCAGCGCCGCCACCAGCGGGAATGCCGCCGACGAGATGTCGCCCGGCACCTCGACGGCGCGGCCGGAGAGTTCCGGCTGGCCGGTGACGGTGACTCGGCGGCCACCCGACGACAACTTCTCGACCGTCACCTCGGCGCCGAAATGGGCGAGCAGGCGCTCGGAGTGGTCACGGGTCGGCTGCGGCTCGATGACGGAGGTCTTGCCCGGCGTGTTGAGCCCGGCCAGCAGTACCGCCGACTTGACCTGCGCCGAGGCTACCGGCAATTCGTAGGTGATCGGGATCGGCTGGCGGGCACCGGTGACGGTGATCGGCAGCCGTCCGCCCGAGCGCGCGGTGAACCGTGCGCCCATTTGGCTGAGCGGCGACATTACGCGCTCCATCGGCCGCTCCGACAGCGAGGCGTCGCCGGCGAACGTGGCGGTGAACGGATGGGTGGCGGCGACGCCCATCAGCAGCCGGGCGGCGGTGCCGGAATTGCCCATGTCGAGCACGCCCGAGGGCTCGTTGAGCCCGCCGACGCCGCGGCCCCAGACTCGCCACGCGCCAGCGCCGTCACGCTGGACTTCGGCGCCCAACCCAGCGACGGCCTTCGCCGTGCCCAGCACGTCCTCGGATTCCAGGAGCCCGGTGATGCGGGTTTCGCCGACCGCCAGCGCGCCCAGGATCAGCGCCCGGTGGGATAGCGACTTGTCGCCTGGAACCGTCGTCCTGCCCCTCAACGAGCGGGCGCGCCTGGAAATCAGGGCTGTCGCCAACGCCTAATCCTCCGTTTCCGAGCCTTCGGATTTGCGTGCCGTCTCTATCATGAAACCGCCCCCGGAGTAAGGGCTCCCTTGCCGGAAACCGGGGCCGATATTTTTTGCCCGCGGGCAGTCTTTTGTTTTTGACAGGCGACGACGAACATGGCAATTGGCATACCCGAAACGAACCGATACCCCCAAGGAGGACGACGGGTGGCCAAACCGGAATGGGGAAAGAAACGCACGTGCCAGAGTTGCGGCGCGGTATTCTACGATCTCAAACGAAAAACCATCAGCTGCCCGAAGTGCGGCAAGGCATACAACCCGGAGCCGCCGGTCAAGGGGAAGCGGGCGGCGGCGGTCGCGCCCGCCCCGATTCCCGCCACGACACCCAAGCCCAAGCCCGCCCCGGTCAAGGCCGCCGAGGCGGCGCCGGCGGACGACCTCGAGACCCTCGCCGACGACGAGGAGGATGTGGCCGACGATGACAAGCCGCCGGCCGCGCTCGCCGGCAAGGCTAAATCCGGCAAGAAGGGCGACGACAAGGAAGATGCGCTGATCGAGGACCCCTCCGACCTCGGCGAGGACGAGGACGATATGGGCGAGGTCAAGGAGCACATCGACGACGGCGTCGGCGACAAGGTCTGAGCCGCCGGCGCGCTCCGCCGCCATCCGAAACACGATCTCCGGCCCGATCGGTTGTCCGATTGCCGGCTCCGGCAACCACGACCGCGATGCCGCCGGGATTCCGCCGCGGCGCGACGCGGCGGCCAGTTTTCCCTTGCCTTCGGCCGTCCGCGAACCGTATTTTCCGGTGCCGCCGGCCGCTCCGTTCGCGTCGGGCAACGGCGGCGCCATCCCGACACCCTTGGGGCCGTAGCTCAGTTGGGAGAGCGCTACAATGGCATTGTAGAGGTCAGGGGTTCGATTCCCCTCGGCTCCACCATCCTGCTTCGCACACCTGTCGACCCCCTGAGTTCGTCGCCCACCGGCTGACGCCTTGGGGTTCGATTCCCCTCGGGCTCCACCATCCCCTTCCTGCATCCCCGCCGATGGCGCTATGCTCCCGCCCATCGGAGGGGCGGACCATGCGGCGGGGCGCTGGGACTTTCGGTTTTGTTGTCATCCTGCTGGCGACCGCGTTGACGGCGGCCGGATCGACAGCCGCCGAGCGCGTCGTCCACGTCTACAACTGGTCCGACTACATCGCCGCCCACACCCTCGACAGGTTCCGCGCCGCGACCGGCATCCGCGCCGTCTACGACGTGTTCGATTCCAACGAGGTGCTGGAAACCAAGCTGATCGCCGGTAAAAGCGGCTACGACGTGGTGTTCCCGTCGCTGAAGCCCTACGGCGAGCGGATGATCCGGGCGGCGATGCTGAAGCCGTTCGATCGCGCGCGGTTGCCCAACCTCAAGAACGTCGATCCGGCGATGCTGAAGGTGATGGCCGAGGCCGACCCCGGCAACCGCCACTTGGTGCCCTACATGTGGGGCACCACCGGCATCGGCTACAACACCGTCAAGGTCAAGGCGGCGCTGGGTCAAACAGCGCCGCTCACCAGCTGGCGGCTGCTGTTCGATCCGCAGGCGGCGAAGAAACTCGGCGCTTGCGGCATCAGTATCCTCGACGACGACGAGGCGCTGGCGGCGATGCTGGTGCATCTCGGCCGCGACCCCAATTCGGCGAAACCTGAGGACCTCGACGCCGCGGTCGCGGCATACGCCAAGGTGCGGCCGCACGTGCGCTACTTCCATTCCTCGAAGTACATCGAGGCGCTGGCCAACGGCGATCTGTGCGTCGCACTCGGCTTTTCCGGCGACGTGGTGCAGGCCCGCAACCGCGCGCGCGAGGCCAAGAACGGCGTCGACATCGCCTACGCGATCCCGAGCGAGGGCGCCTCGCTGTGGGTCGATACCATGGCGATCCCGAAAGACGCGCCGCACCTGGCCGAGGCCCACGCCTTCATCGATTTCCTGATGCGCCCCGAGATCATCGCCGAGATCTCCAACAAAGTCGCCTACGCCAACGCCAACGCGTCAGCGACGCCGTTGGTCGCGGCTGAAGTCCGCGACGACCCCGGCGTCTATCCGTCGGATGCGGTCAAGGCGCGGCTGTTCACCCTCAAGCTGCTGGCCGAAAGCGAACGCCGGCTGCGCACCCGGGCGTGGACTAAGATCACCACCGGCCAGTGACCACGACGCTCGATCCGCTGCTCCGCATCGAAGGCGTCAGCCGCGCCTTCGACGGCGTGCCAGCGGTCGACAAGGTGACGCTTGAAGTTGCCGCCGGCGAGTACTTTACCCTGCTCGGCGCCTCCGGCTCCGGCAAGACGACGCTGCTCCGCATCGTCGCAGGGCTTGAGCGCGCGGATTCGGGCCGCGTCGTCATCGGCGGCGACGACATGACTAGCGTCGCGCCTTATGCGCGCCCGGTGAACATGATGTTCCAGTCCTACGCACTGTTCCCGCACATGACCGTGTTCGACAACGTTGCCTTCGGGCTCCGCCAGGAGGGATTGCCGAGGGCCGAGATCGCGCGCCGCGTCGGCGAGATGCTGGGGCTGGTCGAGATGGCGGCGTTGGTACGCCGCAAGCCGCACCAGCTCTCCGGCGGCCAGGCGCAGCGGGTGGCGCTCGCCCGCAGCCTCGTCAAGCACCCGCGCCTGCTGCTCTTGGACGAGCCCTTGGCAGCGCTCGACGCCAAGCTGCGCGCCCGGACGCGGCTCGAGCTCAAGCGTATCCAGAAGCGCGTCGGCATCGCCTTCGTCATGGTCACCCACGACCAGGAAGAGGCGATGATCGTCTCCGACCGGCTGGCGGTGATGGACGCCGGCCGGATCCTGCAGGTCGGCACCCCGCACCAGGTCTACGAGACGCCAGCCAGCCGCTTCGTCGCCCGCTTCGTCGGCGCCGCCAATCTGTTCGAGGGCCACGTCGTCGGCCGCGATGGCGGCAACCTGGCGGTCGATTGCGGCGCCGTCGGCGTCATCGCCGTCCGCGGCGACGACATCGCCGCCGGCGGTAGCGCGGTTGCCGTCGCCGTCCGCCCGGAGAAGATGGCGCTCGGCCCACCGTCGCCGACGCCTGCGCCCGGCGGCGGCATCAACCGGTTGCCGGTCAAGGTGCTCGGCGTCGTCTACCAGGGCGGTGTTTCCACCTATGACGTCGAGGCGGCGGGCGGCCTCCGGCTCAGCGTCGAGATCGCCAACCGGGCGCGCCACGGGCCGCCGCCGTTCGCCGCCGGCGATGCGGCGGTGGCGTCGTGGCCGGCCGACGCCGGCGTGGTGCTGGTCGAATGAGCGGGCCGGGCAACTGGGCGCGCCTGTTGGTGCCGGCGGTGCCGGTCGCGTGGCTGGTCGTCTTTTTCCTGCTGCCGCTGGTGATCGTGCTGCGCATCAGCCTGTCGGAGAGCGTGCTGGCGACGCCGCCCTACACGCCGCTGATCGGCGCCGCACCGGATGGCGGCCTCGCCTGGCAAGGCAGCGCCGGCAACTACTGGTTCCTCGCCGCCGACCCGCTTTATCTCAAGGCTTACCTCGGCTCGCTCCGCATCGCCGCCGTGGCGACCCTGATCTGCCTGGTGATCGGCTATCCGATGGCCTACGCCATCGCCCGCGCGCCCGAGGCGTGGCGGCTCGCGCTCGTGCTGCTGGTGGTGCTGCCGTTCTGGACGTCGTTCCTGATCCGCGTCTACGCCTGGATCGGCATCCTCAAGCCCAACGGCCTGATCAACAATCTCCTTATCGCCATCGGCGTCATCGAGGCGCCCCTGAAACTCCTCGATAACGAGTTCGCGGTGCACTTCGGCATCGTCTACGCCTATCTGCCGTTCATGGTGCTGCCGCTGTATGCGACCCTGGTCCGCCTCGACTGGACGCTGCTCGAGGCCGCCGCCGACCTCGGCTGCCAGCCGTTCAAGGCGTTCCTCGCCGTCACCCTGCCGTTGTCGCTGCCGGGCGTCGTCGCCGGATCGCTCCTGGTGTTCATCCCGGCGGTCGGCGAGTTCGTGGTGCCCGATCTTCTCGGCGGCGCCGGCACCCTGATGATCGGCAAGGTGCTGTGGAGCGAGTTCTTCACCAACCGCGACTGGCCCTTGGCGTCGGCGGTGGCGCTGGTAATGCTGGCACTGCTGGTGCTGCCGATCGCACTCCTGCAGCGCCGCCGCGGCCGGCGCGTCGCCTTGGACGGAGGGGCGTGAGCCATGCCCGGCCGCCGGCCTATCGCCCTCTATACCACGCTCGCGCTCGGTTACGCGTTCCTGTACGGGCCGATCGCGTCGCTGGTCGTCTATTCGTTCAACGCCTCGCCGCTGGTCACCGTGTGGGCCGGGTTTTCGACCCGCTGGTACTGGGCGCTGATCGCCAACGAGCGCATCCTCGGCGCCGCCTGGCTCAGCCTCCGCATCGCCGCAGTCACCGCCACGCTGGCGGTGGTGCTCGGCACGCTGGCGGCGATTGCGCTCGCCCGCTTCGGCCGTTTCCGCGGCCGCGCCGGCCTCGCCGCCCTGGTCACCGCGCCGTTGGTGATGCCGGAGGTGATCATCGGGCTTTCCATGCTGCTCCTGTTCGTCGCCCTCGACCAGGCAATCGGCTGGCCGGCGCGCGGCTGGACCACCATAACGATCGCCCACGTCACCTTCGCCATGGCCTACGTGACCGTGGTGGTGCAGGCGCGCCTCGCCGACGTCGACCCGGCGCTCGAGGAGGCGGCGATGGACCTCGGCGCCAGGCCGGCGAAGGTGTTCTTCGCCGTCACCCTGCCGCTGATCGCACCGGCACTCATCGCCGGCTGGTTGTTGGCGTTCACGCTGTCGCTCGACGACCTGGTGATCGCCAGCTTCGTCTCCGGCCCCGGCGCCACTACGTTGCCGATGGTGGTCTATTCGAGCGTGCGGCTGGGGGTGAGCCCGGAGATCAACGCATTGGCGACCCTGATCGTCGTCGCGGTGACGGTGGGGATCACCGTCGCCGGCCTGGTGATCGCCGGCGGCGAGCGGCGGCGCAAGCGCCGCATCGCCAAGGACGCCGCTACTTGGCGGCGGTGACCATGATCTCGATCAGGGTGTCGGGGGTGCCGAGGGTGACGCCGATGCCGGCTCGCGCTGGCCGCTCGTGCTTCCCCAGCCACGCCTTCCACACCTCGTTGGCCGCCGGCTTGTC
>DASWGT010000125.1:0-2130 GCA_036393575.1 Rhodospirillales bacterium
CCCTGGTCAACGGCGAACATCTCGAAGGCGACGGCCACCCGGCGGCCGCCTTGGATCATGCGCTCGACCAGCCACGCCTGCAGCCGATGATGGTCGGGATTGTCGTGCTTCTCGCCGATCAGCACGAAATCGGATCGCCCGACCGCAACCAGGAGGGACGCCGCGTCGGTGAACCGCTGCCGCTTCGGCTGCCACACCCGCCCGGTTAGGGGATGGTCGCGCTCGAAATCGGAAACCCAGTTGCCGGCCGGCGACGCCAATGCCGCCCCGCCGTCGATCCCACCGCCGCATGCGGCGAGGCCGGCGACCAGGAAAGCGGCCGCGAGCGCGTCGGCCGCCAACCGCCGCCACGGTCGGTTCGGCGAGCACGTTGCAGGCGTCATCGATTGCCCGTCGGGCGCGACGGAGCCGGCCGTTCGGGGCCGGCGTTCGGGTTACTCTTGCTCCAGACATCCAGCAACGTCACCATGCGCACCAACTCCGCAAGCGACTCGGCCCGCATCTTCTCCATCACCTTGGCGCGATGGATCTCGACGGTCCGCTGGCTGATGGCTAGCTGTTGGGCGATGGTCTTATTGGTGTTGCCGAGCGCCACCAGGTCGAGAACCTGCTGCTCGCGGGGCGTCAGCGACGCGACCCGTTTCTCGATCTCGTCTTTCGTCATCTGGGTCTGATCGGCACTAAGGCTTTCGGCGACCGCTTTATGGATGCGGTCGAGAAGCAGATCGTTGTTGAACGGTTTTTCGATGAAGTCCGCGGCGCCGGCCTTCATCGCATGGACGGCGATCTGCACGTCGCCGTGGCCGCTGAGGAAGATTACCGGCAGGCGGATCCCACGCTCCCGGAGCTCCCGCTGCAGTTCGAGACCGCTCATCCCCGGCATCCGGATGTCGAGCAGGATGCAGCCTCGCCGCGTCGGCTCGAAGGCGTCGAGGAACGCCTGCGCGGTCCTGAAAGTTTCCACCTCGAGATCGACGGACGAGATCAGGATGCGCAGGAAACGCCGCTCGGCCGCGTCGTCATCGACAATGAAGACGGTCGGTTTTTCGCTCACTGCTCCGTGGTCTCCCCAGTGACGGGAAGGCCGAAACGGAACCCCGTTCCATTTCGGCTTTCCGAGGCGACCCACAGACGCCCGCCATGGGCCTCGATGATGGAACGGCTGATCGAAAGCCCCAAGCCCAGCCCCGCCGACTTGGTACTGAACAACGGTTCGTAAATCCACTCCCGGACGTTGACGGCGCCGCGGTGATAGACGAACAGGAGAACGGCCGAGACCGCGACGACGGCGACCGCGCCGGTCAACGAAAAATAGCGCAGCAGCTTGAACATCAAGAAACCCCGCCCCAACCCATCCTTTTTTGGATGAGTACGCCCTTGTTTCCAGCAATAACCCTGCGCGTCATCGGATTACCCCGTCGCCGGCGAGTCGCGCCGGCGGGATTTTGCGGCAAAACCGCGCTAGGCAGTTGACCCCGGTCAATTGCGGAAAATCGCGGATATCCTAAGCAGTATCCACGATCGGACCGGGTATGCACCAGCCCCCCTGACGGGCTAAACTCACGCCCTCGATCACTATATAAACACCAGCCGGGCCGCCAATATTCCGCCACGGAGCGGGGACGAAGGGGCGGCAAAAGGGAATGCGCATGTTTCACCGTTATGCTAATCCGGCGCGGTTTTTGCGTTTGGCGGCGGCGGTCGAGCCGTGGCTGAAGTGGGGGACTTTGGTGGTGCTGGCGGTGGGGCTGTATGCGGGGCTGGTCGGCTCGCCGGCCGACTACCAGCAGGGCGACAGCGTGCGCATCATGTATATCCATGTGCCGGCGGCGTGGATGGCGCTGTTCTGCTACACGGCGCTGGCGGGGGCTTCGGCGGCGGCGTTGATCTGGAAGCACCCGCTGGCGGATCTGGCGGGCCGCGCCACGGCGCCGGTGGGGGCGTGTTTCACGGTGCTGGCGCTGGTCACCGGCTCGCTGTGGGGCAAGCCGATGTGGGGCACCTGGTGGGTGTGGGACGCGCGCCTCACCTCGGTCCTCATCCTCTTGTTCCTCTATCTCGGCTACCTGGCGCTCTGGGGCGCCTTCGACGATCCCGCGCGCGGCGCGCGCGCGGCCGCCATCCTCGCCC
>DASWGT010000126.1:0-6440 GCA_036393575.1 Rhodospirillales bacterium
GATTCAGATCCTGGTCGACAGCCTTCGCAACGTCCACGACGTCTACATGAAAAGGCCGCGCAGCCTGGGCGACAGCGTCACCGCGATCTCCGCCAGCGCCGACGCGCTCCGCAAGTTCCTCAACCGCAATCCGGACGCCGATCCCGGCGGCGAGGCGCGGCGGCGGATCGACGAGGTCGATGCCCATGCCACCGTGCTCCACGATCTCGTCGGCGGCTGGAAGGACCCGCGGGCGAGCGTGATCGACGATGCAATCGCCCCGCCGGCGGGCAAAGCGGGAAAACCGGCCGGCGATGGTTGAGCACGGTCTGGTCAGCGAATAGGCAACCGCGCTGCCCATCAATCGGGCACTGGTCGAGCTCACTTCTTGCCGGAGCCCCCGGCCGGCCGCCGGCGAGCCACGAATTTCCATTCAAAATCAGACCGTTCGGTTGACGCGGCGGCGGCAGCGGCGGATTTGGCGCGGGAATTGCGGATGCTGCGGCATCATGGTTGCCCGCGACGCCGTCGGCCACCCGGGATTCTACGTAGCCCGGCGGTCGCGGCACCGGGGGAACCGTTGTCTTTTGCGCCCTGATCGGCCTAAGGTATTCGTAGGACTCCGCGCCAAATACCGTCAAACGCGGGCAAAAAAAGACAAACATCGTCATCGAACCTAGGACAGGGAGGTTAGTTCTATGAAACGCCGTACATTTTTGAAGGCCGGCCTAGCCGGCGCCGCGGTCGGCACGCTCGCGGCCCCCGCCGTCGTCAATGCCCAGCAGACCTTCAATTGGAAAATGACCACCACGTGGCCGCCGAAGCTGCCGTTCTACCAGTCGGGCCCCGGCAGCGCCGAGGGCATGGCCGCGAACATCGAGGCGATGTCGGGTGGCCGCCTCAAGATCAAGGTCTACGCCGCCGGCGAGTTGATCCCGGCGTTCGGCGGCTTCGACGCCGTCCAACAGGGCACCGTCGAGATGAACCACGGGGTCGCCTACTACTGGTCGGGGCGTCGCCCGGCGTTCGAGTACTTCGGCACCGTGCCGTTCGGCATGAGCTACCAGGGCCAGAACGCTTGGTACTACCACGGCGGCGGCCTCGAATTGTGGAACCAGATCCTGGCCGACTTCGGCATGGTCGGGATGCCGTGCGGCAATACCGGCGTGCAGATGACCGGCTGGTTCAAGAACCCGATCAAGTCGCCGGCCGACCTCAACGGCCTCAAGATGCGAATTCCCGGCCTCGGCGGCAAGATCTACGCCACCCTCGGGGTCAAGGTGGTGTTGCTGCCGGGCGGCGAGATTTTCCCGGCGCTCGAGCGCGGCGTCATTGACGCGGCCGAGTGGGTCGGTCCCTACCAGGACCGCCGCCTCGGCCTGCACAAGGCGGCCAAGAACTACTACACCACCGGCTGGCACGAGCCGTCGACGACCTCGGACCTCATCATCAGCAAGAAAGCATGGGACAGCCTGCCCAAGGACATCCAGGCTATCATCCAGGCAGCGGCCCGCGACGCCAACCTCACCAGCCACACCTGGGCCGAGGCCAACAACGGCGCGGCGCTCGAGGACTTGGTTAAGAACCATGGCGTCAAGGCAGCTCCGCTTCCCAATGACGTGGTTAAGGCCTTGCATGTCAAGGCGAAGGAATTTCTGGCCACCGAGGCGGCGAAGGACCCGTTGACCAAGAAGGTCTACGACTCCTACTTCGCGTTCAAGGCCAAGCACGACCAGTGGAACGACCGCGGCGAGGTCGTTTTCAACACCCAGGTTCGCAAGGCCTGATCCGGATCGCGGCCCCGCCCCCAAGGCCCGGCGGGGCCGCGCGTCTTTCTTCCGTATTACCGACGTCATCAATGGTCGGATCGGTTGAGACGATGATCGCCGCAACCTTCCCAGCCATGTGAGCCATACGAAATGAGCCAATCCTCGCCGTCGACGCCCACAACGCGTCTGAATGCTCTGGCGGAACGCATCGACTGGTTAAACGACTTGGTCGGGCGCGGGGCGGCCTGGTGCACGCTGGCCATCGTTTTGCTGGTCGCGTGCAACGTCACGCTGCGCTACCTGTTCCGCATCGGCCCGGTATGGATGCAGGAGCTGGAGTGGCACCTGCTGTCGCCGATCGCGCTGATCGGCATGGCGTATGCGATGCGCTACAACGAGCACGTCCGGGTCGACATGTTCTACGAGAAGTTCGGCCCGTCGATGCGGGCGTGTGTCGACCTTGCCGTGGCGGTGACGACGCTGGCTGTCGCCGCTGTTATCTTCAAGTTATCCTTCGCCCAGGTCGAACACGCCTTCACCAGCCTCGAAGGCTCCACCGACCCCGGCGGGCTGCCGTACCGCTACCTTCTCAAATCCTTCATTCCCATCGGCTTCGCGCTAGTCGCCCTGCAGGCGGTGGGGCAGGGGGCGCGCAGCGTCGTCACCATCGTCGCCGGAGACCGTCGTGGTTAACGAGGTGCTTGCCATCCTGATGGCCCTCGGCTTCTTCGGGATGCTAATGATCGGCTTCCCGGTGGCGATCGCGCTCGCCGCCGCCGGCCTGCTGTTCGGCTACCTCGGTTTCGGTGCCGGGCTGTTCAACCTGCTGCCGCTGCGCGTCTTCGGCGTCGTCACCAACTACACGCTGATGGCGATCCCGCTGTTCGTGTTCATGGGGGTGATGCTGGAGCGCTCGCGGCTGGCCGAGGAGCTGCTCGACGTGGTCGGGCATCTGGCCGGGGGGCTACGCGGCGGCATGGGGCTGTCCATCATCCTGGTCGGCGTGCTGATGGGCGCGTCCACCGGCATCGTCGGCGCCACGGTGGTGACGCTCGGCCTGCTGACGCTGCCGGTGTTCCTGCGCCGAGGCTATGCCAAGTGGCTTGCCTGCGGCACCATCTGCGCCTCCGGCACGCTCGGCCAGATCATCCCGCCGTCCCTGGTGCTGATCCTGCTCGCCGACATCCTCGGCGAATCGGTGGGTACCCTATTCGCTGCGGCAATGGTGCCGGGGCTGCTGCTCGCCGGGTTTTATGCCGTATACATGATCGCCGTCGGCTATTTCGATCCTCGGTCGGCGCCGGCGATCCCGAAGGCGGAGCGGATGGAGATGTCGCGCCGGGAGCTGGCGGGCAAGACCGTGCGCGTGGTGCTGCCGTCGCTGCTGCTGATAGTCGCCGTGCTCGGCTCGATCATCGGCGGCATCGCGGCGCCGACCGAAGCCGCCTCGATGGGCGCCCTCGGCAGCATCCTGGTGGTCGCCATCGCCGGGCGGCTCAGCTCGCAGGTGCTCACCGAAACCGTCCGCAACACGCTCAAGATTAGCGCCATGGTGTTCTTCATCCTGATCTGCGCACAGGCATTTTCGCTCGCTTTCCGCGGACTCAACGGCGAGGATCTCGTGAAGGACATGTTCAAGCTGGTGCCGGGCGGGGTCACGGGCGCCATCGTGTTCATGCTGGTAGTGCTGTTTGTCCTCGGCTTCTTCCTCGAGTGGATCGAGATTTCCTATATCGTGCTGCCGTTGTTCCTGCCGGCTCTCGCCGGCACCGACGTCAACATGGTGTGGCTGGCAATCCTGGTGTGCCTGAACCTGCAGACGTCGTTCCTGACGCCGCCGGTCGGCTGGTCGCTGTTCTTCCTGAAGGGCGTGGCGCCTCCCGAGGTGACGACGCGCGACATCTACGTCGGCGTCATCCCGTTCGTCTGTCTGCAATTGGCGGCGCTGGTGGCGCTGTTCTACTATCCGCCGCTGGCGCTCTGGCTGCCGAAGGTGATCGGCTGGTAGCGGGCCGCGGGCTAGAACCCGGCCGCGGCGCCGTCGCTGCGCGGGTCGGCGGCGCCCTCGATCACACCGCCGTCGCCGCCTTCCGCCGGATGATGGACCAGGGCCCCGGCGTGGCCCATGACCTCGTCGAACGGCCCCACCACCTCGACGTCGTGGCCGGCGGCACGCAGCGCCTCGATGACGTGCGGGGCGAAGCGGCCCTCGATCCGCAGGTTGGTCTTTTCGGCGCCCCAGGTGCGGCCCAACAGCCAGCGCGGCGCCGTCACCGCCGCCTGCAGGCCGCGGCCGAATAACGCGTGGCGGGCGAAAACGATCGCCTGGGTCTGCGGCTGACCCTCGCCGCCCATGGTGCCGTAGACCATGGTGCGCCCGTCGGCGAGGCGGGCCAGCGCCGGCTGGATGGTGTGAAACGGCCGCCGCCCCGGCATCAGGCAGTTGTGGGCGCCTTCGTTAAGGTTGAAGCTGATGCCGCGGTTCTGCCAGGTGATGCCGGTCTCCGGCAGCACGACGCCGGAGCCGAACTCCCAATAGATGCTCTGGATGAAGCTGACCGCCCGGCCGGCGCCATCGATGGCGCCGAGCCAAACGGTGTCGCCGCCGGTCTTGGATTCGGGCCATGGAGCGGCGCGCCGCCGATCGACGCCGGCCGCCATGCCGTCGAGCGCGTTCGGCGTCAGGAAATCGGCGGGCTTCACGGTCATGTAGGCGGGATCGGTGACGTGGCGGTCGCGCACCCGGAATGCGCACTTGGTCGCCTCGACCAGGCCGTGCACGAACTCGAAACCTTCCGGCTCGCCGACGCCGAGCCGATCGAACACGCCGAGCAGGATCAGCGACGCCAAGCCCTGCGTCGGCGGCGGCATGTTGTAGACCGTGCCCGCCCTAAGCGCGACGGACAGCGGCTCGACCACTAATGCCTTGTGGCGGGCGAGGTCGTCGGCCGTGAGCGGACTGCCGAGGCGGCCCAAGTCGGCAGCGATGTCGCGGGCGACGCCGCCGCGATAGAAATCATCGAGGCCGGCGTCGGCGAGGCGCTTGAAGGTGCGGGCGAGGGCCGGGTTCTTGAATGACGCGCCGACCGCCGGCGGCTTGCCGTCGGCCAAGTAGGCGGCGGCGAATCCGGGGACGTCCTTCAGCTCCGCCAGCTTGTCATGGGTGTTGTTGTACTGCGACGCGGTCACCGGGAATCCAGCGCGGGCGTAGAACTCGGCATCCTCGAAAAGTCGTTTGAGCGGCATCCCGCCGCCCCAGTCCTTGACGACGGCGAGCGCCTGTCGCCAACCGGACACCGCGCCGGCCACGGTTAGCGCCGCCAACGGCCCGCGCGAAGGAATCGCCGCGTAGCCGCGGCCTTTGTAGAATCCGATTTCGGCCTTCGCCGCCGCCGCGCCGCAGGCGTCGATGCCGACGGGCGCGCTGCCGGGCTCGGCGATCAGCCAGAAATTGTCGCCGCCGAGGGCGTTCATGTGTGGATAGACCACGGCGACGGTGGCGGCCGCCGCGACCATCGCCTCGACCGCGTTGCCGCCGTCGCGCAATACCGCGAGCCCGGCCTGGGCGGCCAAGTGGTGGGGGGCGACCACCATGCCGCGGGTGGCCTTCGGCGTCGTCAGCATCGGGGCTCCTTGAAGTTTGCGGCGGGCAGTTTGCCGTCATCGCCGGGGCAGGGCAACCGCGCAATGGGCTGCCAAGCCCACGCCGCCGCGGTTCGGCACCCCCGGCCTTGGCAGCCAAAAACGCGGATTTTCGCGGGTTGGCGTCGGTGAACGGGTGGACTAAAATTGACCCCGGTCAATGTCTTCCCGGCAAAATTGTTGATGATTGGCCCGTTCCCACAGTTCCTATCGTTCACACACGGGAGAGATTCGATGTTTGGATTCGTGCAAAAACTGTCTCTGGGCGTGGCGATCACGGCATTGGCGGCGGCCGCTTCCACGCCGGCGTTGTCGGCGCCACCGTCCGATTGGTCACAAGTTCCCGCCAAGACCGTCAAGCTGTTCTACCCGGGACAATCCACATACCAATGGCTGCGCAGCCCCGCGCACAAGCGCGCCGATAAGAAGGTAAAGGCCGGCGATTCTTGCGTTTCCTGCCACGAGGGCGAAGAAGCGGAGATGGGGCAGAAGATCGTCACCGGCAAGAAACTCGAGCCGAATCCGGTCCCAGGCAAGCAGGCAACGATCGATCTCGCGGTACAGGCCGCCCACGACAACGACAACCTCTACCTGCGCTTCCAGTGGAAGACCAAGAACGACTATCCGGGCTCGGCCTATCCGCACTTCCGCTTCGACGGCAAGGCGTGGAAATCCTACGGCTGGCCGAGGCTCGACGAGGAAGTGTGGAAGGACAAGAAACCGGCAATCTACGAGGACCGGCTGACGATCATGCTCGACGACGGCAAGGTACCGGGATTCAAGAATCAAGGCTGCTGGTTGACTTGCCATGACAGCATGCGCGACACGCAGAAGGAAGCCAGGAAAGCCGATGTTCAGGCTCACCCGCTGCTAGGCAAGGCGCTGAAGAAGAGCGACGTGCGCAAATATCTGCCGGAGACCCGCACCGACGACATGGCGACCTGGGACAAGACAAAGTCGGCCGAAGAGATCGCCAAGCTCAAGGCCGCTGGCCACTTCGTCGAGCTGATGCAATGGCGGGCGCACCGCTCAAATGTCGCCAACATGGCC
>DASWGT010000127.1:0-16282 GCA_036393575.1 Rhodospirillales bacterium
GCGACCCGGTGTTCCAAGGCGACATACTCGAATCCAGCGGTGATGGCTCCATCGGCGTCCTGCTCGCCGACGAAACCACGTTCTCGATGGGCAACAGCGGCCGCATCGTGCTCGACGAAATGATTTACGACCCGGCGACCCAAAGCGGATCCGTCGGCCTCTCGGTCATGCAAGGCGTGTTCACGTTCGTGTCCGGTCAGGTCGCCAAGACCGACCCCGACGCCATGACTCTGGATACGCCGGTGGCGACCATCGGCATCCGCGGCACCCAGGTGGGCTTGGACCTGCCTCAGGGCAAGGACATGAAAGTGGTGCTGATGGAGGAAAAGGATGGCTTCGTCGGCGAGGTGGTGATCGCCAACTCCGGCGGCGTCCAGGTGATGAACGGCGCCAACCAGTCGACCAGCGTCGCCAGCTTCGATGCCAAGCCGACCGCCATCCGCGTCCTCGGCATGAATGAGCTGGTGCAGTCGTTCGGTAGCGCGCTTCGCCAGTTGCCGAAGATCCACGGCAACCAGAACGACTTCGGCCTGCAGCAGCGTGAAGGCACGCAGAACCAGGAGCAGAAGGGCGAGGCGAAGGAAAAGGCGCTCGACGAGGAAGTGAAGAAGCTCGACCAGGACGCCAAGGCGGCCGAGGAAGCACAGAAGCTGCAGACCGACGCCGGCAAGGAGAAGAAAGAGGAAAAGGTCGAGAAGACCGAGGACATCAAGAAGGGCGACGACGAAAAGGCGGCGGCTGACAAGGCGGCCGAGGAAGCGGCGGCGGCGGCGGCCAAGGCGGCGGAGGAAGCCGCCAAGGCGGCGGCCAAGGCGGCGGCCGATGCGGCGGAAGCGGCAGCCAAGGCAGCGGCCGAGGCAGCGGCCAAGGCGGCGGCCGAGGCAGCGGCGCGGGCGGCCGCGGAAGCGGCACAACGGGCGGCCGAGGAAGCAGCCCGCCGGGCGGCGCAGGCGGCGGCCAAGGCGGCGGCCGAAGCGGCGGCCGAAGCGGCCAAGAAGCTCGTCAACGACCCGGACGATCCGAACTCGTTCGTTAACCGGGCGAAACTTGCGAACAATACCCTCGAGAAGGCGGAGAAAAATCTCGACGCAGTGGTCAATATGGAGACCGGCGCCGGCCGGTTCGCCGTCGGTGAGGCGTGGGATAACGCCAGGCAGGAATTGATCGATACCCTGGCGCAATTGCGTCAGGAAACCAATAGTGCGAACGGCACGCTGACTGCCGCCCAGGCTCAGGTGGCGGCGGCCGTTGCGGCGGCGCTGGCGGCCGTCGGCGACAACGCGTTCACGGGCCGCAACGATGCGTTCAACGCCTTGAACACGATCAAGAACGTTCTCGACCTCCAGATGGAGTCTGCAACCGACGCCGCGGTCGACCTGCTTGGCGAGTTGAACGTATTGATCAACGGCTCCGAGAATCCCCCGGTGGTCGGTGCCTTGCAGATCATCGCCGATTCCGACTGGGTCGGCACTGACGGCGACGACTTCATGGACGTCGGCGATCTCAACGTCACCGGCCAGACCATCGACGGCGGCGCCGGTGACGATATCATCTTCGCGCGCGCCGGTGACGACGTGGTGCTCGGCGGCGAAGGCAACGACATCCTTGACGGCGGCGCTGGAGCGGACGTGCTCGACGGCGGCGCCGGCGTCGACACCGCGTCCTACGCCGAATCCCTCGCGGGCGTGATCGTCAACCTGGCGAGCGGCCAGGGCTTCGGCGGCGACGCCGAGGGCGACACCCTGATCAATATCGAGAACCTCACCGGCAGCGACTTCAACGATACCCTGATCGGCGACAATCGCGACAACGTACTGGTCGGCGGCGCTGGCGACGACCTGCTGATTGGCGGAGCTGGCGACGACGTGCTGATCGGCGGCGCCGGCAGCGATATCATCCAGGGCGGCGAGGGCTTCGACCGGGTCATCATCAAGGGCTCCTTTGCGGATTTCGTCATTTCCCGCGTCAACCCGATCACCGTCACCCGATTGGGAGACGACGGCCTGCCCGCTGAAGCGGACGTCATTGACGGCGTCGAGCTGATCCAATTCGACGACGAGACGGTTGGCGTGGTCGACGCGGTGGTCAACGAGGACAACGCGCTGCCGCTCGACATCACCAGTGCGCTAGGCGACCTCGACGAGGCCATCAGCATCGTCATTTCCGGCGTGCCGGAGGGCGCGACCCTGTCGGTCGGCAACTTTGACGCGACGACCAACACCTGGACTCTGTCTCCGGAACAGGTCGCAGCGGGAGTGACCGTCACCCCACTGTTGAATTCGAACGTCGATTTCTCGCTGACCATCAGCGAGATCGGGGCCGACGGCAGCCAGACCGGCCTCGGCTTCATCGACGTCGACGTCAAGGGCGTCGCCGATCCGGCGTCGCTGGTCGTCGACGGCGTGGCGGTAAATGCTGGCGTTACGACGATTCCGCTCGATATCTCGGCCGATCTCACCGATCTGGACGGTTCCGAAACGCTGTCGGTCACCATCTCCGGCGTGCCGGGCGGCGCGTTCCTGTCCGCCGGCACCGACAACGGTGGCGGCAGTTGGACGATCGAAGACATCGTCAACCCGGACGGCAGCGTCATCACGGTGGCCGACCAGCTGGCCGGCCTGAGCGTGTCGTCGATCGGCGGCTTCGGCGCGGCCTTCTCGTTGACCGTCAGCGCGACGACGGCGGAGGACGATGGCGACAAAACGACCGTCTCCGACACCCTCAATGTGCTCATCAACGCGGACGGCGGCGCCGACGCGCCCAGGCTCGATCTCAATGCCGGGGTCGCTGGCGACCAGAACGTGGGTACGGCGGACACGCAAGAGGATACGGAAATCGTCCTCGACATCAATGCCGAGCTGACCGACGCGACCGAGACTCTCTCCATCACCATCGGCAGCGACGAGAAGGACGCTGACGGTAATCCGGTTGCCGGCGCCATTCCGGCCGGCGCTAAACTGTTCATTACCGACCCGGTTACCGGTCAGCGGGTCGAAATCCCGGTCGTCAACGGCTTGGCGGTTATCCCGGCGGTCCTGTTCGCGGCCGGCGGCGAGATCATCCTGCGGCCGGCTGAAGATTCGGACGCCGACTTCGACCTGACGGTGACCGCGACCTCGACCACGGCTTCCGGCGAGACCGCCTCGACCACGGGCTCCATCCACGTCGACGTGGCGGCGATCGCCGACGCGCCGACGCTCGAGGTGACGGTCTCCGCCGGCGTGCCGGGTGGCGTCTCGGCGACCGGCCCGGCGGCGGACCCGACGCCGGATGACTCCAGCGTTCATAAAATCTTCGGCACCGACGGCGATGACGTGATCGTCGGCCATAATCGCGAGGAATTCATCGACGGCGGCGCCGGCAACGACACCATCGTTGGCGAAGGCGGGGCCGACGTGATCGTCGGCGGCGAAGGCGACGACAAGCTTAAAGGTGGCGGCGGGGCGGACGACCTGTTCGGCGGCGCTGGCAACGACACCCTGGAAGGCGGCGAGGGCGCCGACCGGCTGTTCGGCGGCGAAGGCGACGACGTGCTGGAAGGCGGCGAAGGCGCTGACATCCTGGTCGGCGGCGCCGGCAACGACGTCCTGGAAGGCGGCGAGAGCGGCCACGACAGCCAAGGCGACATCGCCGTGTTTAGCGGCCTGCGCGAGCAATACATCGTCACTCGGAATCCGGACGGCAGCTTCACGGTCCACGACATGTTCGCCGGCCGCGACGGCACCGACACCGTCAGGACGGTCGAGAACTTCCAGTTCGCCGACGGGACGATTGCCGACGAGAACCTATTGGCGACTAACCCGAAGACGTTCCTGCTCGACATCGACGCGGCGCTCACCGACACTGACCTCTCCGAATCGCTGTCGATCACGGTCAGCGGCCTGCCGGAAGGGGCGTCGCTCACCTTTGGCACCAAGAACGCCGACGGCACCTGGACTCTGACTCCCGAGCAAGCGTCTCAGCCCAGCCTCGGCATCATCGTTCCCTACAACGTGTTGGCGGACTTCAACCTGAGCGTCGCTGCGACCTCTACCGAGGCCGACGGTGGCGACACCAACACGGTAACCCAGACCGTGCATATCGACGCCGACGCTTCGGCGCCAGACCTGCAGGTTGCGGACGCGACCGGCACGGAAGACACGGCGATCCCGCTCAACATTACGGCGGCCCTCACCGATGCCGACGGCACGGAATCGTTGAGCATCACCATCTCCGGCGTGCCGGAAGGCGCGACGCTCAACCATGGTATCAGGAATGCCGACGGAACCTGGACGCTCGATCCGAAGACCGATCTCACGGGCCTGACCATCGCGCCGCCGGAAAACTCCAACGCGGATTTCCGGCTGACGGTGACGGCAACCTCGGACGAGGTCACCGACGGGTCCGCCTCGACGACGGCGTTCATCGACGTCGACGTCACGGGCGTCGCCGATGCGCCGACCCTCGATGTAACGGCGGCTAGCGGCGACGAGGATTCGGCGATCGCGCTCAATATCGGCGCGGCGTTGACCGATAACGACGACTCCGAGATGCTCAGCATCAATATCCTGGGCGTGCCGGACGGCGCAACGTTGTCGGCCGGCATCAAGAACCCGGACGGCAGCTACACGCTGACGCCGGACCAACTGGCGGGCCTGACGATCACCCCGCCCGCCAATTCGGACGCCGACTTCACGTTGACCGTGAATGCGGTCTCGAAAGAGAACGACGGCGATGTCGCGACAACCACCAAAACTTTGAGCGTGACCATCGATCCGGTCGCCGATGCGCCGGTGCTCGACGTCCATAATGTCTCGGGCGACGAGGACAATGCGATCGCGCTCGACATCTCGTCGTTCGTAACCGACGACTCCGAGACCTTGAGCGTCAGGATCGAGGGCATCCCGGCCGACGGCGTGCTGAAGGCCGGCGATGGCTCGGTGCTGGCGGTGAATGCCGACGGCAGCTATACGCTGAGCAACGACCAGCTTTCGGGTCTGACCCTGACGCCACCGCCGGACTTCAGCGGCGACATTCCGCTGTCGGTGACGGCGACGTCGAAAGACGGCAGCGACACGGCGGAAACCACCGGCACCATGACGGTTTCGGTGACCGGCGTCGCCGATGCGCCGACGCTGTCCGTGGCCGACGCGATGGGCGACGAGGACACGGCGATCGCGCTCGACATCTCGTCGGCGGTGACCGATGACTCGGAAGCCCTGTCGATCACCATTTCCGGCATGCCGAATGGTGCCGTGCTGTCGGCCGGCACCGACAACGGCAACGGCACCTGGATGATCGAGGACATTCATCATTCCGACGGCACGGTGACGACGATCGCCGAGCAGTTGCAGGGCCTGACCGTGACGCCGCCGCAGGATTCGGATGTCGATTTCCAGTTGCAGGTGACGGCGACTTCGACCGACGGCACGTCGCAGGCGACAAATACCGGCACCATCAACGTGACGGTCGCTGGCAGCGCCGACGCGCCGTCTCTCGACCTCGATTCCAACGCCGCCGGCGACCAGTTGGCTGGTATGGCTTTGGGGCTGGAGGACACGGCGATTCCACTCGACATCACGGCGATGCTGACCGACGCCGACGGGTCGGAAACCCTCGGCATCACCATCACCATCGACGGCCTGCCGGAAGGCGCGATGCTGTCGGCCGGGACGCTGAACAATGATGGCACGTGGACTCTGACGCCCGCGCAGTTGCAAGGTCTGACCGTGACGCCGCCGGCGAACTCGGATCAGGACTTCGACCTGACGGTGACGGCGACGGCAACGGAGAACGCGGGCGGATCGACGGCTTCGACGACCGGCACCATCCACGTTTCGGTGGCGCCCGATGCGGACGCGCCGACGCTTGTCGTGCATGACGTTGCCGGAAACGAGGACACGGCGATCCCGCTCGACATCTCGTCGGCGGTGACCGACGCCTCGGAGGCCCTCAGCGTCACCATCGCGGGCATCCCGGCCGGTGGCGTGCTGAAGGCCGGCGATGGCTTGGTGCTGGTGGCGAATGCGGACGGCAGCTATACCCTGACCGGCGACCAGCTTAGCGGCCTGACTCTGACTCCGCCTGCGGACTTCAGCGGCGAGATCGACCTCGCGGTGACCGCGACGTCGCAGGATGGCGCAGACACGGCGGTCACCACCGGCACCATGACCGTATCGGTGGCCGGCGTCGCCGATGCGCCGACGCTGGACCTCAACGCTAACGCCGCCGGCAATCAGGCAGCCGGCGTGGCCGCGGGCGTTGCCGGCGCGGCGATCGCGCTGGATATCGCGTCGTCGTTGACCGATGCTTTCGAGACTTTGAGCATCACCATCGGCAACGTGCCGACAGGCGCGGTCCTGTCGGCCGGCACCGACAACGGTGACGGCACCTGGACGCTGTCCGGCGACGACCTCAACCAGCTGTCCGGCTTGACGATCATGCCGGCGGCGGATTCGAGCGGTGATTTCTCCCTGACGGTAACCGCGACTTCTAAGGATGGCACTTCGACAGCGGAAACGACCGGCACCATCGCGCTGACCGTCGAGCCGGCGGTTGTTGCCGACAACACGGCATCCGCCCCGACCCTCGACGTCGGCGCGGCACAAGGCCTCGAGGATACGGCGATCGCGCTGAACATCGGCGCGGCGCTCACCGATACCGACGGCTCGGAGGCGCTGTCCGTCAGGATCGCCGGCGTGCCGGAGGGCGCGACGCTGTCGGCCGGCACCGACAACGGCGACGGTAGTTGGACCTTGACGCAGGAACAGCTTGTCGGCCTGACGATCACGCCGCCTGATGACTCCAACGATGACTTCGACCTCACCGTGACGGCAACTTCGACCGAAGCTAACGGCGGTGCCATCGCGACCACCACGGCATCGTTCCACGTCGGCGTCACCGGCGTGGCCGACGCGCCGACGGTGGTGGCCAACGTCGCCAGTGTCTCACCGCCGACCTATCCGGACGCTGTGCAGGCGCTGGAGCCAGTCGCCTATTGGCGGATGAACGAACTCGACGACGGCACCATGGTCGACTCGGCCGGCAACCACAATGGCACCTACAAGTCAGGCGCCGAATCCGACGATGGCAAGCACGGCATCGGCGCCGGCGTCGGCGACTTCGACGGCAACAACGACTACATCAAGGTTCCGCATTCGCCAGATTTCGCGCTCAACAGCGGCTCGATTACGATGTGGATCAACTCCGACGACGTCGACGACCGCCAGGGCCTGTTCTCCAAGGACTCGACGGGCTACGACAACGGCGGCCACCTGACCGGCTACATTGACGACGGCGAGGTCAAGGTCCGGTTGCAGAGCGGCAACCAGAGCTTCTGGGTCGACGGCGGCCACCTGAAGGACAATACCTGGCACCAGGTCACCTTCAACTGGGGCGAAGGCGGCATGAAGCTCTATGTCGACGGTCAGCTCGTGGATTCCAATTCGTACACCGGCGGCATCGCCAACAACACCGAGCCGCTGGTGATCGGCGCCAACGCTTGGGATAGCGACGACGGCCAAGCGAATCACCTGGAGAACTTCTTCGACGGCCAGATCGACGAAGTGGCGATCGTCGGCCAGCCGCTGACGCCGGCCGAGATCACCAACCTCTACAACACCGGTGGCCAGGCAATCATCGACAACGGCGGCTCGATCGGTTTGCCGGTCGGCCAGACGCTGTCCTTCGAGCTCGACATCGGGGCGGCGCTGGGTGACCTCGACGGCTCCGAGGAGCTCAGCATCGTCATCGGCGGCTTGCCAGATGGCGCGCACCTGTCGGCCGGTACTCTGAATGCGGACGGCAGCTACACGTTGACCAAGGACGATCTCGACGGCCTGACGCTGACCACCGACCACACAGTCATCGAGAACTTCGACCTGTCGGTGACGGCGGTGTCCGAAGAGAACGACGGCGACATGGCGACGTCAAGCGTCAGCGTTGCAGTGGTCGTCGATGACAGCGTCGACCAAGCCGTGTCGCTCGAAGGCGGCAGCGGCGCCGACGTGCTGATCGGTGGTACCGGCGACGACATCCTCAAGGGTCGCGGCGGCGATGATCATCTGCTCGGCGGCGGCGGCCAGGATACGCTGTTCGGCTCGAGCGGCCACGACACGCTCGACGGCGGCACCGGCAACGACATGATGTTCGGCTCGAGCGGCAACGACGTGCTAAAGGGCGGCGCCGGCAACGATTACCTCGATGGCGGCACCGGAAACGACGACCTCCAGGGCGGCGCCGGCGACGACCATCTAATTGCGGGTAGCGGCAACGACGTGCTGACCGGCGGCTTGGGCAACGACGTGCTCGAGGGTGGCGAAGGTGCCGACACTTTCATGTTCGATTCGCAGAGCGGCCACGACATCATCACCGATATCCTGAATCAGGACGTGCTGGTGTTCGAAGGCCAGGAGTTCAATATGGACGACCTGGTGCTCAGCGAGAATTCGGACGGCGACGTGGTCGTGGCCTTCCAGGGCGTGCAGGGCACCTCGGTGACGCTCAGCGGTGTCCACATGAGCGACCTGGATCACAACCACGACGGCGATCCGAGCGACGGCTACACGATCAGCCAGGACGGCGACAAGGTCACGGTCACCGTCGATCCGCAGGGCTGATCGCCGCAGACGATCGCGAACAGATCGGAACAGTTGGCGGCGGCTCCCTCGGCGGGGCCGCCGCCGACCGTTTCGGTGTCCCGCCGGCGCGAAACGATTCCGACCGCCGTGGTTTTGGTATAACGTCGCCGGCATGCCACGGAAAATTTCACTGGTCTCCCGCTCCATGGTCCCGGGCATCGGCTGGCCCCTCGTCCCGGCGACCGGCGATAGGCGCCAAATCATCCTTTCCCTGATCGGGCAGTTCGAGGAAAGCGAGCGCCTGCCGGAACAGGAGATCCGGGCCAGGCAGTTGCGTCAGCTCGGCCGGCTGCTGGCCCATGCTCGTGCAACCGTTCCTTTCTATCGCCGCCGTCTCCAGGCGGTGGTGATCGTGGATGCAGCGCGACCGACGGCCGAGGAATGGGCCCGGCTGCCGCGGATCGATCGCCATGATATCCAAGCAGCAGGCGAGACACTGCACAGCACCGCCGTTCCGCGCGGCCATGGCCGGGTTTCCCACATCCATACCTCTGGCACCACCGGCCGGCCGGTGCGCGTGCTGCGGACCGGCATCAACAGCCTGTTCTGGAGCGCCTTCACGCTCCGCGACCATCTTTGGCACCGCCGTCACTTGAGAGGCAAGCTGGCAGCGATCCGGCACGCCGAGAAGGGCGCCGATCTCTATCCGCAAGGCTCGCGGTCGCGGACCTGGGGACCGACCAACGAGGTGTTCGAGACCGGGCCCGCGGTCGCTCTCAACATCAACTGCACCGCCGCCGAGCAGGCCGAATGGCTGCTGCGCGAGAATCCCGATTACCTGATAACCCATCCGACCATTGCCTACCGATTGGCCAGATATTGCCTGGAGACGGGCATACGCTTCGGCAAACTCCGCCAGGTGCTGGCCATTTCCGAGGCGATGCGGCCCGGGCTCCGCGACCTTTGCCGGGCGGCGTGGGGCGTCGGCATCGCCGATATCTACACCGGCCGCGACGTCGGCTACATGGCGTTGACATGTCCGGAGCACGATCACTTCCACGTCCAGTCGGAGGGCGTGTACCTGGAGGTTCTGGATGGCGACGACCGGCCGGCGGCGCCGGGCGAGATCGGCCGCGTCGTGGTGACGCCGCTGCACAATTTCGCGATGCCGCTGATCCGCTACGAGATCGGCGATTACGCTGAAGTCGGCGGACCCTGCCCGTGCGGCCGCAACCTGCCGGTTATCAAACGCATTCTCGGGCGCCATCAGGACATGGCGACGCTGCCCAGCGGCGAGAAGCGCTGGACCCTACTCAGCACCGGCAATATCGAATCGTTCTTGAAGATCGCGCCGATCCGCCAGTTCCAGTTCGTGCAGAAGGATTTGCACACGTTCGAGGTCTGCCTCGTCGTCGAGCGTGACCTGACCGACGATGAAAAGACAAAGATTTGCAATTGGATGCGGGAAAAACTGGACCACCCGTTCGACGTCGTGTTTTCGTTCGTCGACGACATCCCGTGCACCAAGGCGGGCAAGTATCGCGATTTCATCTCGGAAGTCGCCGACCCCGGCGTGGCGCCGGAACAGGAGAGGTAGCCCAAATGTCGGCGCCGCTACTCCGCGGCGTCGGCGTCGGGCGCTTCGCTATAGTGGGCCCAGCGCCGCATGCCGCCCCGGTTCTCGAGGTAATTGACCAGCGCCGTCACCGCCCGGCGGTCGAGCTTCTTGTCGGTGTCGCCCATCAGGATGTCGGCGGCGCGCTTGAACGGCATGCCGCCGCGATAGGCGCGCGGGCTGACCATGCCGACGAAGGCGTTGGCGACCGCCAGCACGCGGGCGGTGACCAGGATCTCCTCGCCCTTGAGGCCAAGCGGGCCGCCGCCGTCCCAGGTCTCGCCGAGCTGGCGGATGGTTTCCACCACCGGCCCCTCGAAGGTCACGTCCTGCAGCAGGTCGACGGTGGTGAGGTACGCGTTGCCGACGACCGCGCGCTCCTCGGCCGTCAGATCAGTGGCCTTGGTCAACACCTCAGTCGGGATGAAGATCTTGCCAAGGTTCATCAGGTTGCCGGCGATCTCGACCGTCTTGCAGTCGGCCGGCGTCAATCCCATCTCGCCGGCGATGGCGCGCGCCACCTCGGCGACGCGCGCCGAGTGGTTGGCCGAGAACGGGTCGCGCCGGTCGACGACGCTGACCAACGTGTTGATGAGGCCTTTCAGCATCTTCTCGCTGCGCCGTTTCTCGTGGGTCAGCTCGGTGATGTCGTTGACGACCATCAGCACCGCCGGCGGGAAGTCACGATCGCCGCGTAGCGGCACGAAATCAGCCTGGACGATCTGGAAATCGGCGTCCTCGCTGTCCTCGTCGCCGAAGGTGATGGTATGGGATTCGCGCTCGAAGCTCTTCAGCACGCTCCTGTTGATGGCGGCGTAGGACTGGGCCTTTATCGGTCCCAGCACGCTGGCCAGGGTCTTTCCCAGCATGTCGGCGGCCGGGATCCCCGCTTCCTTGGCGCCGGGTTCATTGGCGAAGGTGTACTTGGTCTCACCGTCGACCGCGACAATGACGTTGCGCTGGCTGTTGGTCACCACGCGCATGAACTTCGACATATTCTCGAACCGCTCGAGCGCCACTTTCATGTTGGCCGCCGCCTGGGTAGCGCGCAGCGAACTGCCGTGCCGCCATACCGCGACAATTGCCACCGTGACGCCGACGATCAGCAGTACGAACACGGTGAGGATCGTCTTCAAGCGCGTGTCGGTGGCGCTCAGTGCCTCATCGCGAGAAATCTTGCGGATCAACACCCACGGTAAGTTGGCAATTGGCCGCGACGCCGCCAGCACCTCGGTGCCGGCATAGTCGCGCTTGATGGCGAAACTGCCAGGCTTGGCGAGCATATGGGCAGCGGCGAGCTCCGGCGTGTCGGCCGACATCGAGCGCTTCAAGGGTGGCGTGCCATCGGCCAACGGCGTTAGGTATTCGATCGTCGCGCCGGCGGAACGGACGATATAGGACTCGGTGGTCTTGGCGGTGTCGCCCGGCTGCTTCAGGCGCTTGTAGAGATCGTCGCCGACCGTGCGCAACCCGATTACGGCACCGATACCCTTGGCGCCGGCGCTGTCCTGCTGGATGCCGAACACCGGCAGCGCGAAGCCGATGGTCGGCAGGCCGCTGGCGCCGAGGTAGAGGTCGATGACCGCCGGCTGGCCCTCCAGCGCCTTCGCCGCCACGGCGCGGATCTTGGCGGTAATCGGCGGCATGTCGGGGGTGCTGGCGAGTGAATTGCCGGCCTTGTCGACCAACCCGATGCCGGCAACGCCGGCGCGCTCGACGTTGGCGGCGACCTCGCCGACCGGGGCCGGCGGCTTAAAGCCGGTGCGCTCGGCGGTCGCTACCAGGAGGTTGCGGAGATAACCGGCCGACGCGCCCGATTCCTTGGTGCCGAGGTCGGTCTCCTCGGTCTTGCCTTTCTTGGCGTCGGCCGCCGGCGCCTGGCCGCCAGATTCGAGCTCCGACATGTAGACCTGCAGCGAGGCGTTCTCGGCCAGCTCGCGGATGGCAGCGAAGTTCTGATCGATCCACTCGTTGACGGCGGCAGCGCGGCTGTCGGCGACGATGCCAAGCCGCACCTGCCACGCCTGCACCTCGCGCTGGCGCTCGCCCTCGACGTAATAGAAGCTGCCGAACACCGCGAGGCCCACCGCCGCCACCATGGCAGCGGCGATCGCCAGCACCATCCGGTTGACCCGGCGCTTGGCCTTCAGTTCAGAGTCGTCGATTTTCCCGCCGGGTGCCGCCGGGGCGTCGGCTTGCTTCCCGGAATTGCGGCCGGCCGCCTCGGCCATCTTGCCATCCCCCGTAAAAAGAATAGATTTTCCAGCATCTTAGAGTCTTGAAGAGCCGACGCAAGCGGGAATCGCGGCGGCCCGCCAATCGGTCTTGACGACGCGCATGCCCGTTGCCGCCAAGTCACTGGAAACATTATTATTGGGGCTTCCCGAAAGTGGCGGGCCGGCGGTCGCCGGCGGCCGCCTTCTGGCCCGCCAACATTGGACGCGATCGTAGACGAAATGCGAATGAGGCTCGGCAGTTCCGCACGGCGATTCGGAAGCACGACAGCGGCGCTCTTCAGGGTTGTCGCGATCGTCCTCGTGGTTGCGGCGTCGACGGTGTCGCCGGTACTCGCGGCCGACCCGCCGGTGCCCAGCTATTTCAACAGCGTCGAGATGCGCTCGTCGAACCTGGAGCCATTCAAGAAGTGGAACTCGGCGCTGGAGCGCTACGACAAGGAAGGCAAGGTCCGGAAAAAGAACAAGTGCCTATCGAAGAATCTCGACATCTGTGATTACGACGACTGGGTCAAGTTCCTGGAAACACTGAAGGGCAAAGACAAGCTTACGCAGATCCGCGCCATCAACGATCGCTTTAACAAGGCCAAGTACGTCACCGACAAGTCCAACTGGGGCCAGAACGACTACTGGAACACGCCGGCTGAATTCATGCAGAACTTCGGCGACTGCGAGGATTATGCCATCATCAAGTACCTGTCTCTCCGGCATCTGGGATTCCCGGACGACGATTTGCGCGTGGTTGCTGTCAAGGATCTCAACCTGAAGGTTGGCCACGCCATCCTGATCGTGTTCTGGGTCGATCCACGAAACAGCAGCAGGCGGGCGTTGGTGCTCGACAACCAGGTCGAAAAGGTAGTCGACGCCCGCGCCATCCGGCATTACCAGCCGGTGTTCTCGATCAACAAGGAATACTGGTGGCGCCACCAGAACGGCTGAGCCGCAGGGCGGCGGTGAGGCTGGTGCCGTCGGTACGGTGGGTTCAGTGCCCGGGTTTGACCGCCGACATCTCGGCGCAATCGAAGCAGGTCGGCGTCGTCGGATCGTTTTCCAGCCGTTTGGGCTCGATGTCGCCACCACAGCTGACGCAGTAGCCGAACTCGCCCTCGTCGATGCGCTGCAGCGCCGCGTCGATTCGCTGGATCTCAACCGTGCGGCGGCGCTGGGCCTCGAGTTGCATGGCCTGGTTCTGCAGCGCGTCCATGCGCGAGAGCCGCCCGACCGTGGTCTGGTCGAGTTCGACCGGCTGGCGCTCCTCCTCGGTGACGTGGGACAACGCCTCAATGTCCTGGCGCATGCCCACTAGGCGCTTCTTGAACGCTTTGACGTCGATTTTCCGCTTCTTGCTCATATTACGCGCATAGCCCCCTTAGCGGATTTACAGTGACAGGCTCCGGCGTTTGCGGTCAAGTCCCGGCCCAACGCGCTTTCGTCTCGAACCGTGGGGCGGGCGTGGGTTGATTGATGCCGCGCTGTCAAGTATCAACGGCCATAGGCGGCGAAATCGGCCCTGCCGAGGTGCCGCCGGGCGGCGCGGAGTCTCATGAACCTGTACCAGCACTTTCGGGATGAGGTGATTCGCCTGCTTGCCGAATTGGCGGCGGCCGGCGGGATTCCGGCCGGTCTCGACGCTTCCCGGGTATCCGTCGACCCGGCACGGGAGGCCGCCCACGGCGACATCACCACCAATGCCGCGATGGTGCTCGCCAAGCCGGCGGGCGTGAACCCGCGGGCGTTGGCGGGGATCCTGGCCGAGCGCCTTGGCGGCCTCGCAGCGGTCAGTGCCGCGGATATCGCCGGGCCGGGCTTTATCAACATGCGGCTCACGGCCGGCTTCTGGCACCAGCGGCTCAAGGAAGTGCTGCTCGCCGGACCTGCTTACGGCGATTCCGACGTCGGCGGCGGCGAGGCGATCAACATCGAGTACGTGTCCGCCAACCCGACCGGGCCGTTACACGTGGCGCACGGCCGCGGCGCGGTGGTCGGCGACGCGCTGGCAACCCTGCTGGAAAAGGCCGGATTCAAGGTGACGCGCGAATATTACGTCAATGATGCCGGCGCCCAGGTCGAGGCCCTGGCGCGCTCGACGTACCTGCGCTACCGGGAGGCCTTGGGCGAGACCATCGACGAGATTCCGGAAGGGCTCTATCCCGGCGACTACCTGAAGCCGGTCGGCGAAGCGCTGGTCCGCCGCGACGGCGACAAATGGCTGGCGGCCGACGAAGCCGCGTGGCTGCCCGAGATACGCGCTTTCGCCGTTGCCGCGATGATGGAGGGTGTGCGCGCGGACCTCAAGGCGCTGGGTATCGCGTTCGACCGGTTCGTGTCCGAGAGTGCGCTGGTCGCAAGCGGCGCCGTCGACGAGGTGCTGAAGGATCTGGAAAAGAAGGGCCTGATCTATACCGGCGTCCTCGAGACGCCGAAAGGTCACGCCCCTGACGACTGGGAGCCACGGCCGCAGACCCTGTTCCGCTCCAGTGCCTTCGGCGACGAGATCGATAGGCCGCTCAGAAAATCCGACGGATCGTGGACCTATTTCGCTGCCGACATGGCCTATCATCGCGACAAGTTCCGCCGTGGCTTTAACACCATGATCGACGTGTGGGGAGCCGATCACGGCGGCTACGTAAAGCGCATGAAGGCGGCCGTCGAAGCGGTCACGAGCGGCGCCGCGACGCTCGACGTCAAACTGTGCCAGATCGTACACCTGAGCCGGTGCGGCGAGCCGGTGCGGATGTCGAAGCGTGCCGGCGTGTTCGTGACTTTGGGCGACTTGATCGCCGACGTCGGCCGCGACGTCGTCCGTTTCACGATGCTGACCCGCAAGAACGACAGCCAAATGGAATTCGACCTGGAAAAGGCGCTCGAACAGTCGCGCGACAACCCGGTGTTCTACGTCCACTACGCCCATGCCCGCTGTCGCTCGGTGCTGCGCATCGCCGCCGCCGATCTCGGTGCCCGCAACGTGCCGGCGGAGGCGTTGGCGGAGGCCAATCTAGGACTTTTGACGGATGACGCCGAGCTGGCGGTGATCAAGATCATGGCCGGCTGGCCGAGGCTGGTGGAAACCGCCGCCGAGGCGCACGAGCCGCACCGCGTCGCCTATTACCTGCATGATCTGGCGACGGCCTTCCACGGGCTGTGGAACCTCGGTAACGACGATGCGCGGCTGAAATTCATCGTCGACGACAAGCCGCTGACGCTGGCGCGGCTGGCGCTGGTGCAGGGCGTGACGACGGTGATCGCGTCCGGGCTCCAGGTGATGGGCGTGACGCCAGTCGAGGAACTGCGCTGACCGCGGCCATGGGCGGGCGCATCGAAGGCCTCCAGGCTTTGATCGAACGGGACGCCGACATCGCGCGCGCATTTCGGCTCGCCGGCCAGCCGGCGCCGCGCAAACGGCCTCCCGGGTTCGCCAGCCTGCTCCGCATCATCGTCAACCAGCAGGTATCACAGCACGCCGGACAGGCTATCTGGCGGCGCCTTGAGGACGGCCTCGGCGTCGTGTCGCCGAAATCTGTCCTCGGTCGCCCGGAACGGCGCTTGCACGCGCTTGGCCTCAGCCGTGCCAAGGCCCGCTATGCGCGGGCGCTTGCTGGCATGGTCGTCAGCCGCGAGCTCGATCTCAATGGGCTTGAGCGGCTCGACGACGACGCGGCGCGCGCCGAGTTGACCCGGGTGCCGGGAATCGGGCGCTGGACCGCCGATATCTATCTGATGTTCGCCCTCGGCCGGCCTGACGTGGGGCCGGCCGGCGACTTGGCGCTGGCCGTCGCTGCCGAGCGGCGGCTGGGCCGCAAGCGCCGGCCAAGCCCCAAGGAAATGGAGACAATCGGGCACGCTTGGCGGCCGTGGCGGACGGCCGCCGCGCTGAT
>DASWGT010000128.1:0-3138 GCA_036393575.1 Rhodospirillales bacterium
TTGCTGGCGTCCATGCAGGCAAGCCGCATGCAGATGGCGCTGGTCATCGACGAATACGGCGGCACCGACGGCTTGGTTTCGCTGGAAGATGCCGTCGAGATGATCGTCGGCGACATCGAGGACGAGTCGGACGAAGATACCGGGCCGATGATCGTTCCCGACGGCAGCGGCGGCTATCTCGCCAACGCCCGCGCCGATCTCGATGAACTGGCGGCGGCCATTGGCGAGAAGATCAGCATCGGCGATGACGGCGAGGACATCGACACGGTCGGCGGTCTGGTTTTCGGCCTGATCGGCCGCATACCGGTTCGCGGCGAGCTGATCGGGATGCCGGGCGGCTATGAGTTCGAAATTCTCGACGCCGATCCGCGCCGCATCAAGCGGCTGCGCATCACCAGGCGACAGGTGCCCGGACAGCGCCGCCGGCGTCCGCAGGCCGAAGGCGGCGCACCGCCTCCAGCGCCGCAGTCTTGACCCCATTTCCGTCCATCCCGAGCCTCATGTGCTGATTCGGGGACGGCAATGAAGTCTGTGCAAAACCTGGCCGACGCCGTCATCGTTCTTTGGGGCTGGCGGCGTTTCGTGGTCGCTCTTCTGGCCGGTGCCGTCTCGGCGTTCGCGTTCGCGCCGTTCCACGCCTTTCCGGTGCTTTGGCTC
Organism: Rhodospirillales bacterium; assembly: GCA_036393575.1. Taxonomy (GTDB): domain Bacteria; phylum Pseudomonadota; class Alphaproteobacteria; order Rhodospirillales; family Casp-alpha2; genus JACPJY01. The sequence continues at coordinate 658 of DASWGT010000128.1, forward strand.
ACCGTCCCGGTCTTCGTCTGGTTGCTGGACGGCGCCGAGGCCGGCGAGGGTGCGCTCTGGTATCGCCGCCTGTTGCCGGCGGCGGTTGTCGGTTTCGCCTTCGGTTTCGGCTTCTTCATCGCTGGGCTGTGGTGGATCGGCGCTGCCTTCCTGGTCGACGCCGCGCAATTCGCCTGGCTCTTGCCGATTGCGGTCACCCTGTTGCCGGCCCTTCTCGCGTTGTTCTGGGCCTTCGGCGCCGCGCTTGCGCGCGCGTTCTGGGTCGACGGCTGGCCGCGGTTGCTGGTCTTCGCGGTCGCGATGGCCGTCGCCGAGTGGCTGCGCGGTCATCTGTTCACCGGCTTCCCGTGGAATGCGTTCGGCTATGCGTTGACGCCGATTCCTTTGATGATGCAATCGGCTGCGCTGGTCGGCGTATGGGGGCTGACACTTGCGGCGTTCTTCGTTTTCGGCGCGCCGGCGCTGCTCGCGGGCGAGGGGCAGCGCGCCCGCGCATCGATCTCGGTCATCATCGTTGCGGCGACCGTGTTTGCCGCCCACCTCGGCTACGGCGCATTTCGGTTGGCCAACCGTCCGGATGCGCCGGCGGCAAACGTGACCGTCCGCATCGTTCAGCCGGGTATCGCGCAGGATGCCCGCTGGGACATCTCGGCCGCCGATGAGGTCATGGCCCGCTATCTCGACCTCAGCATCGATGGCGGCTCGCTTGATGGAACCACCCTGCTAGTGTGGCCCGAGTCGGCATTTCCGTTTCTGTTGACCGAACGTCCGTCGGCTCTTGCCGCCATCGCCGACCTCGTACCCGAGGGGACGACGCTGATAACCGGCGCTGCCCGCGCCGAGCGCCTCCCGGGCGACGACACGCCGCCTTTGGTCTTCAACAGCGTCTATGTCGTCGGCCACGACGGCGAGATCCATGCCGCTTACGACAAGGTCCACCTCGTACCGTTCGGCGAGTACCTGCCGTTCCGTCAATTCTTTGACGCGCTCGGACTGCGGCAGTTGATCGCAGTTCCGGGCGGCTTTGCCGCGGGACAGCGGCTGCGCACGCTGGAGGTGCCCGGGGCGCCCCCGACTGGTCCGCTGATTTGCTACGAGATCGTCTTCCCGGGCGCCGTCGTCGAGCCCGGAAACCGTCCCGGATGGCTTCTCAATCTCACCAACGACGGCTGGTACGGCAATACGCCCGGCCCCTACCAGCACCTTCTTCAGGCCCGCCTGCGGGCCGTCGAGGAGGGATTGCCGCTGGTGCGCGCCGCTAACACCGGCATCTCGGCGATCGTCGATGCAAACGGGCGAATTGTCGAAAGCCTTGGGCTGGACCGGGTTGGCACCGTCGATGGCAATCTGCCGCAGCCGCTCCCACCCACCCCTTACGGAATGCTTGGCGATATCGTATTCTTGGGGCTGGTTGTGGCCGCGTGTGGTGTTGCAGCGGGGGGTAAAATTTACCTAGACATATGACGGACAATTGACACAAATCTGGCGGACTGCGATGCGTGAGGGCGCGACCTGGGGTCAGACGGGCGCGGCCCGGGGCACTGTCACGAGGGGTCGACAGACGGTATACCCACCGAGAATGATGCGTTCTGATATCGCCACGTCGGTGGCGAACGACATTTTTGCCGGGGTTGAAGACGAGGAAGCAAATACAGGAAAATGGCAAACAAGAAACAACCGAACCCGATCGACATCCACGTCGGAAGCCGGGTCCGTCTCCGTCGCATGATGCTGTCGATGTCGCAGGAGAAGCTCGGCCAGCAACTCGGCATTACGTTTCAGCAGATCCAGAAATACGAGAAGGGCACCAACCGCATCGGTGCATCCCGGTTGCAGCACATCGCCCGCGTTCTTTCGGTGCCGGTGTCGTTCTTCTTCGAGGATGCGCCGGGCACGCCCGGCGAAATATCCGGCATGTCGGATGCGCCGCAGACGCAGCACATCGTTGAGTTCCTGTCGAGCGCGGAAGGCATTCAGCTCAACAAGGCGTTCGTTCGCATCAAGAACCCTAAGCTCCGCCGCCGCGTCATCGATCTGGTCCGCGGCATGGCGGGCGACGACAACGAAACCTGACAAAGCGTCACTGGTCTCGGCGGCCGAGGCCAAGCATCCGCCGTCGCTGGCGCCGGCCGTGCGGTTGACCCTGCCCGGATTCGCTGCCAGAACCCGCCGCTGGATGTCCGGGGCCATGAGATTTCCCGGGCGCGATCAATCGCTACGGGAGAACCGTGTCCGTGTCTCGTTCCGCCTATCATTTTACCAGTGAATCCGTTTCCGAGGGTCATCCGGACAAGGTCTGCGACCGCATCTCGGACACGATCGTCGATGCCTACATCGCCGCCCTGCCGGAAGCCCGCGTCGCTTGCGAGACGCTTGCCACCACCGATCGCGTGGTCATCGCAGGCGAGGTGCGCGGGCCGGACTCGATCACGCACGAACTGATCGAGGGCCTGGTGCGCGGCGCCATCCGCGACATCGGCT
>DASWGT010000129.1:0-2023 GCA_036393575.1 Rhodospirillales bacterium
CGCTAGGAGGATTTCCCTTGTCCCAACGATTACTACTGTTTGTAGCCATCGGACTGGTCGCTCGCGCGGCCGACCCGGCAGCCTATAGGGCGCGCCACCTGGGCGGCAGCGCCGCGGATGTGGTCGGAGCGCTGACCGCCACCTCCGACGGCGGCCAGCTGCTGGGCGGATACACCAATTCCTTCGGCGCCGGCAATGCGGATGCCTGGGCGGTCAAGCTCGATGCCTTGGGCAACATCGCCTGGCAGAAGGCGATCGGCGGCGCCGCCAACGATACGTTCTACGCCGTGCTCGAAACCGGCGACGGCGGTTTTCTGTGCGCCGGCGATTCGTTCTCGGCTGACGCCGACGGCGACGCGCTGGTAGTCAAGTTCGAGGCCGACGGCGACCTCGCGTGGCAGCGGCTTTACGGCGGCGATCAGGCCGATTCGGGCCGCGCCTTGATCGCGACCGAGGACGGCGGTTACCTGCTGAGCGGATTCAGCGCCAGCTTCGGGTCGGGCAGCACTTCCGATGCGTGGGTGCTCAAGCTCAACGCCGGGGGCGCGATCCAGTGGCAGCGCACCTACGGCGGCGGCGGCCACGACGACGCCTACGCGATCGCACCGGCGCCGAACGGCGCTTTCGTCCTGGCCGGCGAGAGCGCTTCGTTCGGCGACAGCGACGGCGACGTTTGGTATTTCAAGATCAACGGCGAGGGCGCGCTGTTGTGGCAAAAGGTGATCGGCGGGTCCAACACCGACCTGGCCAACGCGATCGGCGCGACCAGCGACGGAGGGTTCATCATCGGCGGCCAGACCGGCTCGTTCGGGGCCGGCGACTTCGACGCCTGGCTGATCAAGCTGAACGCCGCGGGCGACGTCGTCTGGCAGAAAGCCTACGGCGGCAGCCGCGAGGAGACTCTGACCGGCCTGACGGCGCTGGCCGACCGCGGTTTCTTGTTTGACAGCGGGACGATCTCGTTCGGCTTGTCGGTCTCGGACAGCTGGATCGTGCGGGTCGACCGCAACGGCGATGTGGTCTGGCAGCGGCTCTACGGCGGCGGCGCCAGCGAGAGCGCCTACGGCAGTCTCGAGCTGAGCGACGGGCGCTTGATCGCGATCGGCTTCACCGGCAGCTACGGCGCCGGCGGCGACTCGATTCTGCTGCGCCTCGCCGCCAACGGCGAGATCGATTCGAGCTGCGGCACTTTCGCCGAGGCCACCAACGCCACGATCACAAATACCAACGCCGCGCTTGCCAACGCCAACGCCGGAACGGGAACCTCGAGCGCGGCCGGCGGAGCTTCGAATCTGACGCTGGTCAACACCACGGCGGCGATCGGGGCGATCTGCGCTTCCGCCGATCTGGCCGATCTATCGGGCGCCTTCGAGTCGGTGACCGCGGACGGCAATGAGATCGACGCCGTGCTCCGGCTCCGGAACGTCGGGGCGCTCGCGAGCGCCGGCTTCGACGTCGAGATTTACTTCTCCAAAAGGCCCAAGCTCAACAACAAAGCGGTCCGGATCGCGACCGAGTCGGTCGGCGCGCTCAATTCCGGTGCCGGCACCAGGCTCAATCTGTCCGGCACCAAAGGGAAAAAGCACAAGTACCTGCTCGCCGTGATCGATCCCGAGGACGAGATCAGCGAGGAGAGCGAAGGCAACAACCTGGTTGTCATCCCGCTGCCGCGCTAGCTGGTGCTCGGCGGCGGATCTGCCGCCATCTGCCCCGCTCACGATCCGAAGGCCGCCCGGGAAACGGGGACTGGTACGAATTTCCAGCACCGCCGAACTCCAACCACGGCGCTGGTGGGAATTCGCTACCTGTCCCCGTTTCCCGCCTTCGGCCGTGGCCTGGATTCGTAAGCGGGGGACTCCCCAGCACCCCCTGCAGGCTCTCAGCGCTGTCGGTCCGAGGTTCGATGGGCAGGGCGGTACGTTGCGTTGCTACAGGCCTCAGCCAGCGCTCGGGCGTCCCTTCGATCCGTCTTGACCTTGCGCGTTCGAGAGGCGTACATTGGAGCGAAGTTTGGATCGGCTAC
>DASWGT010000130.1:0-2324 GCA_036393575.1 Rhodospirillales bacterium
ACGCGGAAGTCCTCGAGATAGCGTCCGTAGGATTCGCGGTAGCGGCGGGGCCCGACCTTTTTCGCCTCGGCGACCATCGCGCGCCTACTCGCCCGCCGCCCGCACCTCGGCGACCGGCGACGGCCGAGTCAGGCGCAGGACTTCGTTGATGTCTTCCTCCTGGTCGATGGCCAAGAGCCGCGTCACCAACTCATCGGCGCGCCGCGGGGCGAGATAGGGTCCCACTAGGCCGTCGAACTTGGCGCGCAGCTCGGCCGGCGTCAGGAAGTTGGCGGGCTCGCCCTTCGGCACATCGATGAAGGCCTCGAAGGCGCCGCGCTTGGTGCGGATGCGGGCGACGCCGCTCATGTTGCGGGGGAACGCCACCTCGGCGCGCGGGTCGACGACGGTGCGGATACGCTTGGCGAGCTCGAGCGTCTTCTTGTCGCCGAGGTGCTTCGGGTAGTCGTCCCAGGTCATGCCGCCTTCCCGCAGCGCGACGGCGGCGCAGAACGCCATCGAAAACTGCCCGTCGACGACGCTCTTGGGGTTCTGCTTCTCAGGTTCGGGGTCGCCGATGATCTTCCAGCCGGTCTTGGCGACGCCGATCTCGACCGCCTCGATTTCGTCCGTCGCGATGTCGTTGGCGGCCTTGAGCTGGATCAGCGCGTCCAAGGGCGCGTGGCTGTAGCGGCAACTGGGATAGGGCTTGACCGCGATGGCCACGGTCTCCCAGTCCGTTCCTAAGCCCTCGACCGCCTTCTCCGGCCGCGGGTTGGGGGCGTAGGCCTTGAGGAATCCGGCCTTGCCCTCGAACGCTTCGACGGCGCCCTTGAAGCCCTCCTTGGCGAAGGTCGCCGCCATCAGCCCGCACATGGCGGCGTGGCCGACGTGGAAGCGCTTGGTCCAGGCGCCGTCGACCAGGAACTGCATGGAACCGGCGGCTTGGCTCAAACAGATGCCGAAGGCATTGGCCATCTGTTCGGGAGTCAGGCAGAAGATGCGCCCGGCGGCAGCGGCCGCGCCGAAGGCGCCGCAGGTGGCGGTCGGGTGGAAACCGCGGTCGTAGTGGTCGCTGGGGCCCAACGCGAGCGCCAGGCGGATTTGGATTTCATAGCCGGCGACGATGGCATGGATCAATTCCTCGCCGTCGGCGCCGGCCATTTCGGCCGCCGCGAACGCCGCCGGCACGATCGGCGCGCTCGGGTGCAGCGACGCGCGGGCGTGGGTGTCGTCGAAGTCGAGCGAATGAGCGAGGGTGCCGTTGACCAGTGCCGCACCGGTCGGGCGGAAGCCGCGGCGGTCGCCGATGGCGACGCAGGCGCCGCCGTCGAGACCGAGCTTGGCCGCCCCGCTGATGAGGGCGGGCGTCGATTCGGCGTCGTGGCGGGCGCGCACGGCGATGCCGACCATGTCCATCACCAGCGACTTCGTGCGATCAACGACCTCGCGCGGCAGTGCATCGTAAGAGATGCCGGCGGCGAATTCGGAGATTGTGCGGGTGACGGGGATCATGGTCTGGCCTCTCTTGATCTTCATTGCAGGGTTGCGCCGGAAAACGGCGGTTGGCCCCCGGATGCCCCAGGCGGCGCGCCCCGATTATCGCCCGAATACCGGGCTGCTTCAATCGGCGCGGTATTTCTTTTCCGCCTCGTAGTAATCGGGGAAGCCGACGATGTCGCGCAGGTGCGCGAACTCGGCCAGCCGCTCCGGATGGCCGCCGCCGGCTTTCATCTTCGCGAGCGCCTCCTCCATCGCCCGAATGCCGGCCAGTATCAGCGTGATCGGGTAGACGGCGATCTTGTAGCCGATCTCGGCCAGCTTGGCGGGCGGCAGGAACGGCGAGTCTCCCTGCTCGACCATGTTGGCCATCTTCGGGCCCGGCACGTCGGCGCAGTAGCGCCGCATCTCGGCCTCGGTCTTCGGCGCCTCCAAAAACGAGATGTCGGCGCCGATCTGCTGGAACGCCTTGGCCCGCGCGATCGCCTCCTCGATGCCGTCGGTGGCGTTGGCGTCGGTACGCGCCATGATCAGGATGTCGGCGCCCCCGTCGCGCAATTCGTCGCGGGCGTCGACCGCCGCCCGGATGCGCGAGAACGCCTCGTCGCGGCCGACTACCTGCTTACCGCGGGTGTGGCCGCAGCGCTTCGGCGCCACCTGGTCCTCGATCATCACGCAGGCGAAGCCGGCCTGGGCGTAGCCCCGGACCGTGCGCTTGACGTTGATGGCGTTGCCGTAGCCGGTGTCGCCGTCGCCGAGCACCGGGATCGAGACGGCGGAACAGATGTTGCGCCCTTGGTCGACCATCTCGGCATAGGAGATCAACCCGGTGTCGGGCAGGCCGG
>DASWGT010000131.1:0-3333 GCA_036393575.1 Rhodospirillales bacterium
CATCTCGTCGCGGGTGAACGGCCTGCCGCCCAGGTTCACGCCCTTGCGCAGCATTTTCATCAGCCGCTTTATGGCCGCCCTGCGCTTGGCGTCCATTTTCGCGCTGGCCACGGGCACCAACTTCGCCACCGGTTTGCCGCGACGGGTGATGACCACGTCCTCGCCTTCGGCCGCCGCCTTCAATAGGCGGGAGAAATGCTGGTTGGCCTCGCGGGCGGATACGGTCTTCATGGCGGTTTCCGTAAATGTAGTTACATCACTACAATAATGGCGAAGCAAGGCTGGGTCAAGCGGGATTACGGGTAGCGCTGTGTCGGACGCAACTTCCATTTCGTGCTATAAACGCATGATGCGATGTCTTTCGGAGACGGGCCGATGCCTCGTTCAATCTTCAACCGCGATGGACGCGTGACGATCCCGAAACCGGTACGCAAGCGCCTCGGCCTCAAGCCCGGCGACCGGCTGGAGTTCGTGGTCCACGACGACGGCACCGCGCTGATGGTGCCGGCGACCCTGCGCGCCGCCGATCTCGCCGGCTGCCTCAAGCCGCCGAAGCGGCGGGCCAGCCTCGCCGACTTGGAGCGCTGCATTCGCGGGCGCATATCGCGACGGTCATGGGTTATCTAATGGATAACGTGTTGGTGTTGTCTATAATTCGATTCAACCTTTCTCGGGGTAAAGTCGTTTCAGCCCGGCCTTCGACGCCGCGCACACGCCGCGCTCGGTGATCAAGCCCGTCACCAGCCGCGCCGGGGTGACGTCGAACGCCGGATTGGCGGCGGCGGCGCCTTGCGGCGTGATCTCGACGGCCACCACCTCGCCCGTCCGGGTGCGGCCGGTCATGCGGGTGATCTCTTCGGCGCCGCGCTCCTCGATCGGGATGTCGCGGCCGTCCGTGAGGCTCCAGTCGATGCTCGGCCCCGGTAGCGCGACGTAGAACGGCACCTTGTTGTCGCGCGCCGCCAGCGCCTTCAAATAAGTGCCGATCTTGTTGGCGACGTCGCCGGCGGCCGTCGTGCGGTCGGTGCCGGTGATGCACATGTCCACCTCGCCCTTCTGCATCAGATGCCCGCCGGCGTTGTCGACGATGACGGTCGAAGGCACGCCGTGCTCGATCAGCTCCCACGCGGTCAGCGCCGCGCCCTGGTTGCGCGGACGCGTCTCGTCCACCCACACGTGGACCGGAATGCCGGCGTCGAACGCCTTGTAGACGGGAGCCAGCGCGGTGCCCCAATCCACCGTCGCCAGCCAGCCGGCGTTGCAGTGGGTGAGCACGTTGACGCGGCCCCGCTTATTCTTCTTCCGCCACACGGCCTCGATGAGCTTCAGCCCGTGGTCGCCGATGGCCGAGCAGATGGCGACGTCGTCGTCGCAGATGTCGCCGGCGCGCCGATAGGCGGCGCCGGCCCGCGCGTTGGGCGATAGCCCCTTGAGGCGCGCCGTCACGTCGTCGACCGCCCAGCGCAGATTAACCGCCGTCGGCCGCGTCGCCTTCAGCGCCTTCGCCGCCGCCGCGAGGTTCCCGTCCGAGGGGTCGGCGTGCATGGCGAGCGCCAGCCCGTAGGCCGCCGTCGCCCCGATCAGCGGCGCGCCCCGCACCCGCATGGTCTTGATCGCCTCGACGGCGTCGGCGAGGGTTTCTAGCCGCTCTGTGACGAACTCGAACGGCAGCCGCGTCTGGTCGATGATCTCGACCGCCCAGCCGTCGGCGGCCGGCCAGATGGTGCGGTGGGGCTTGCCCCGGACCTTCATCGTGCCGTCCTCTCCGGCCAGTATAAATCAACCACAGAGATCACAGAGTGCACAGAGGCGTTCACTCAGACATCTCCTCGATCATTGCTGCCATTCTATTTCGTAATTCTCTGTGATCTCTGTGTTCTCTGTGGTTCACACCAACAGTCAGATCCAGCGGCGGACGCGGGATTTGTAGGCGCGGTAGGCGTCGCCGAAGGCGTCTTCCAGCATCTTCTCCTCGACCTCGATGAAGCGGCGCTGGATGAACCAGGCGAATGGCGGGATCACGACGAACGGCATCGCCATACCCAGCACCACGCCGATGCCGGCGAGCCCGATCACCATGCCGAGGTAGATGGGATTGCGGCTGACCGCGAACGGCCCGTCGGTGACCAGCGCGGTCGACGTCTCGAACGGCCGGATCGGCGTGCCGAGCCTGTCGAAGCGGAACTTGATGTGAAAGGCCAAGGCCACGGCGAGGCCGAACGGCACCCAGCCGACCTGATTCCAGGGCGCCGGCACCAGCTCCGGCCCCGGCGCCAGTTGATACAGCGCCCCCATGACGACCAGGGCGCCGAGGAACACAAACGGCGGCAGCAGCCGCTTTTCGTCCTCTGGCTCGGTGGCGGGCGGGGCCTCGCCGGGCACGGTCATCGCGGCTTTTCCTTTTCGCGCCCGAGCACCCGGCCGGCGACGGCGGCGAGCTTCCTCACCATCTTCGGGTCGCGGGCTGCCTTCGCAGTGATGACCGCGTGCTCGAGCGCGGTGTGGCAGCCGGCCGGGCACGGCCGCTTGCGGCCGGCGAGCCTGGGCGCCACTTCCTTGACCAATGCCCGGCCCCTGTCGGCGTTGGCGAGCAGCACGGAGACGATCGCCTCGACGCTGACGTGGTCGTGGTCGGGGTGCCAGCAGTCGTAGTCGGTGACCATGGCGACGGTGGCGTAGCAAATCTCCGCCTCGCGGGCGAGCTTGGCCTCGGGCATGTTGGTCATGCCGATGACGTCGCAGCCCCACGAACGGTAGAGGTTCGATTCGGCGAGCGTCGAGAACTGCGGGCCTTCCATGGCGAGATAAACGCCGCCGCGCACGCACGCGATGTTCAGCTTTCTCGCCGCCTTCTCGATCGCGTCGCCGAGGCGCCGGCACACCGGATGACCCATGCCCACGTGGGCGACGAGGCCGGGACCGAAGAAGCTCTTGTCGCGGGCGAAGGTGCGGTCGACGAACTGGTCGGCGATGACGAAGGTGCCGGGCGGCAATTTTTCCTTGAGCGAGCCGCAGGCCGAGACTGAGATGATCTCGGTGACGCCGAGCCGCTTCATGGCGTCGATGTTGGCGCGGTAGTTGACCTCGGACGGCGGGATGCGGTGGCCGCGGCCGTGGCGCGGCAGGAACACCATCTCGACGCCTTCGAAGTCGCCGGTGAGCAGCGCATCCGACGGCGGGCCGAAGGGCGACACCACCTTGCGCCAGCGGACGTTCCTCAGCCCCTCGATCTCGTAGATGCCGCTGCCGCCGATAACGCCGACGATGGGGGGAGTCCCCGGTGGAGTCCGGGTCGGAGTGCGGCGTGGCGTCCCGCGCGCCATTTTCCTTCGC
>DASWGT010000132.1:0-4389 GCA_036393575.1 Rhodospirillales bacterium
CGTGTTCGCCTTCGCGGCCATGCTGGCGGCGCTAAGCGGGGCGCTCGGCACGCCGGTGCGCGCGATGACACCCGGCATCGGCACCTCGGTCATCATCGACGTATTCATCGTCACCGTCATCGGCGGCCTCGGCAACCTGCCGGGCGCGTTCGTCGGCGCGCTCGTCATCGGCCTGATGAAGGCCTACGGCGTGCTGCTGTTTCCCGACGCCGATCTGTTCATGACCTATCTGATCATGGCCCTCGTCCTGCTGTTCAGGCCGAAGGGATTGCTGGGAGGGCGCTGAGCGATGGACCGCTGGGCCACGCTGACGAAGGCCGGGCGCCAGACCCGGCTCGCCGCGGTCACAGGGGCGGCCGTCGCCGTCGCGTTGCTGACGATCCCCCTGTTCGGGGACTACGTCATCTGGATGACCGCCAACATGCTGATCCTGGCGCTGTTCGCGGTCGGCTTCAATCTGCTGTTTTCGTTCACCGGGCTATTGTCGTTCGGCCAGGCCGCATTCTTCGCCGTCGGCGGCTACGTGTGCGCCAAAATCCTGCTGGCGGTCCCGTCCCTGCTGCTGGGCATCATCGGCGGAGTGCTCGCCGCCGGGGTGGCGGCGCTGATCATCGGCTTCCTGTGCGTCCGCCATACGGAAATCTACTTTGCCATGCTGACGCTCGCCTTCGGGATGATGATCCACTCGATCATCTGGAAATGGCGCTCGGTCACCGGCGGCGACGACGGGCTGGTCGGCGTGCCGCGGGCGCCGCTGGAGATTCCAGGGCTGTTCTCCGTCGGGATGGCCGAGCTCGAGCGTTACTATTATTTCGTCCTCGTCCTGGTGGCGCTGGGGATATTCGCCGTCTGGCGGGTGGTGCGATCGTCCCTCGGGTTGACGCTGCAGAGCATTCGCGACAGCGAAAGCCGGGTCACCTTCAGCGGCCTGTCGGTCAGGAAATACCGGCTGATCGCCTTCACCATCGCCGGCCTTGCCTCCGGGCTGGCCGGGGCGCTGATGATTCCCCTCGGCCGGTCGGCGTCGCCGGCGATCGCCAACTGGACGTTTTCGGCCGAGCCGGTGATCGCGACGCTCCTCGGCGGCGCCTTCACCTTCGCCGGTCCCATCGTCGGGGCGTTCCTGTTCTACATCATCAAGGAGATCGTCGTCATCTTCACCGGCTACTGGATGATGACGCTCGGCATTATCGTGCTCGCCCTGGTGCTTGGATTCCGGGGCGGCGTCGTCAGCGTCATCCAGAACCACCTGCTGCCGTTGCTGACGCGACGGCAGAGCGACCAGGGAGAAGACCGATAAACGTTCTCTTTCACGCGGAAGGCCTGCGCAAGACGTTCGGCGAGTTCGTCGCCGTCAACGGCGTCGAGATGACGCTGGAAAAAGGCGTGCTGACGTCGATCATCGGACCAAACGGCGCCGGCAAGACGACGCTTATCAACCTGTTCACCGGCAACCTGTCTTGCGATTCCGGCCGCCTCGTCTTCGACGGAACCGAGATTACCGGCCTCGCGCCGCACCAGCGGGTGCGGCTCGGCGTCAGCCGCTCGTTCCAGATCACCAACGTCTTCCAGCAGATGACGGTGGCGGAGAACCTGCAGCTGCCGGTGCTGGCGCGCCTGGGGCGCGCCGGCCGCCCGTTCGCGCGCCCGGATCGCGACCCGGACGTGCGCGCCGAGGTGGAAAGCCTGCTCGCCGACATCGGCCTTGCCAAGGCGCGCGACGTGCGCGCCAAGGCGCTGCCGCACGGCGATCAGCGGCTGTTGGAGATCGGCATGGCGATCGCCTGCCGGCCGCGTCTTTGTTTCCTCGACGAGCCCTGCTCGGGCATGAACCCGGGCGAGCGTGGGCAGGTGCAGGAGCTGGTCCGCAAGCTGACCAAGATGCGCGACGTGACGTTCGTCATCATCGAGCACGACATGGACGTGGTGTTCGCGCTCTCCGACTGGGTGATCGTCATGCACCAGGGAAACGTGCTCACCGAAGGCAAGCCCGAGGCCATCCGCAACGATGCCCGGGTCAAGGAGATCTACCTGGGGGAGGATGTCGGTGCCTGAGACGATCCTGACCTTGGAAGGGGTGGTTGCCGTCTACGGATTCAGCCGGGTGCTGCAGGGCGTGTCGCTGGCGGTCGAACGCGGCCGGGTCGTCGCCCTCCTCGGCCGCAACGGCGCCGGCAAGACGACGACGCTGCGCAGCGTCATGGGGCTGGTCGCCGTGCCGTCCGGCCGCATCGGCTTCGATGGCGTCGAGCTGCGCGGCATGCCGACGTTCGAGATCGCCAGGCTCGGCATCGGCTACGTGCCCGACGACCGGCGCATCTTCCCCGACCTCAGCGTCGAGAGGAACCTAGCGCTGGCGGCGCGCCACAGCCCGCGCGGCGCCGGCGGCTATTGGAATCTCGATACGGTCTACGGGTTGTTCCCGCCGCTCAGCGAATACCGCACCCGCAAGGGCTCCGTGCTTAGCGGCGGCGAGCAGAAGATGCTGGCCATCGGCAGGGCGCTGATGGGCAACCCGAAGCTGCTGATGCTCGACGAGCCGTCCGAGGGGCTGAGCCCGTTGATCTTGCAAGGCCTGGTGGAGGCGATCCGGAAGGTCGGCGCCGAGGGCATGACCATCCTGATCGCCGACCAGAACCTCAAGTTCGCGCGCCGGCTGGCCGAGTACGCCTACATCGTCGAGAACGGAATCATCCGCCACCAGGGCGCCATGGAGGGGCTGCTGGAGGACGGCGAAACCGTGCGCAAGTATCTGGCGGTGTGACGGCGGCCAGAGCACGGTTCCGTTTGATCGAACCTCCCCCTCACCCTTCCCTCTCCCCCCGTTGGGGGGAGAGGGTTGCGGAGGGTTGGCGCGGCGTCAGCCGCGCCGTACCCGAAGCTGGGTGAGGAGGTGTTTCGGCCTTGGGGAAACGCGCACTAGGCGAAGCAGCGCGCCGGGCTTGCTACTTCTTTCGCACGAACAGGAAATCGCCGCCGTCATGGCCGGCGTTGCGGACGTCGGAATATTCCGGCGTCTGTTTGGCGTCGAGCATGATCGGCCGGCGGATGTCGCCGAACAGCTGGATGCCGTCGATGACGCCTTGGTTGGCCTTGAGCGCTGTCATGAACGCCTTCGCGAACGGCGAGTTGCCGCTGCCGGCGTCGTCGGCCACCGGCTCGAGGCCGCCCGAGACCATCGCCACCCGGGCCTGTTTTTCGACCATTCGCTTGAGATAGTTCTTGTCGCGCAACCCGACCGTCGCGGCGCGGGTGAGGGTGCCGGAAAAGCAGCTGTCGGCGATCACGATCACGTGCTTCGCCGCCAGCGATTTCAGCGTGTCGGTAATCGTCGCGTTCGACACCCAGTTGCTGCGCCGCCCCTCCTGCGCATCGACCGGCAGCCAGTATCCGCGGTCGGTCGCCCGGTCGAGCCAGCCGTGACCGGCGTAATAGATCAGGAGGTTGTCCTTGGCCGTCAACGTCTTCAGGTAGTCGTCGAAAACGTCGATCATCTCGGTGCGACTCGGATCGATCAGCAGCCGCACCTTGAATCCGTAATCCTTCTCCAGCAACGCGGCGACCGCCTTGGCGTCGTTGACGGCGGTCTTCAGCTTCGGCAGATGGGCGTAATTGTTGATGCCGATCACCAGCGCGTGATAGCGGCCGAAATCGATCCCGGCGAGTGCGTCCTGCGGTCCCGGGGCGGCCGGCGCTCCCTGCCGGGCGATCAGGGCGCGCATCTGCGATTCGGCCAGCGGCACGAAAATCCCGTTCGGATACTTCTGCAGATAGGTCACGAAATCCGAAAGGTTGGTGCTGTGCTGGATCTCCTGCCAGAATCTCGCCTCTTCCGCCGCCGCGCTACTCGCCTCCGGCGCTTTCCTGGCGTCGCGTTTGGTCGCGACCGACGCGGTCACTCGTTCCGCCGCGTTGACCGCGACTTTGCCGAAGCACTTGGTTTTGCTGACGGCAAATTCTCCGGCGAACGTCCCGCCGACGAACTTGCCGGTTATGGTGAACTCGTTGTCGCGACCGGCCATCGGCGCGGAAACGTTGACCCCGCCATCGGCGCCGATGTCGCCCTTCAATACCGTCTGGTTATTCGAGGGCCCCCAAAGGAAGGTAACGTGGCCGTCCGCAGTCTTCGCCACGATGGGGCGGCTGTCCTTGAACCGGCATTGCGCGTCGTCGGCGGCGATCACCAATCCCACCCATCTCCCGGCCGGGATATCGCTCGGCGACGCCGCAAGTTGCGTCGCGTCTGACGCGGTCGGCGAGGCACCGACGACGACGGCGGCCGCCACGGACAAGATCGCCAGACGCGGAACGGAGAATACAGCCATCATCGAAAATCTGCCATATCGGTTTTTGTCGCGTTTGCGGTGATTCTATCACACCCGCCGGGCC
>DASWGT010000133.1:0-8976 GCA_036393575.1 Rhodospirillales bacterium
CTCGCTCATCCACCAGGACAAGAAGGAAGCCCACCTGATCGGGCCTTTGCTGCTCGAACTCGGCGTCGATCCGGCCCGCGTCATGTTCGAGGATGCGTCCCGCAACACCGCCGAGAACGCCGAGTTCAGCCGCCGCCTGGCGCAGCCGAAAAGCGGCGAGACGTGGCTCTTGGTGACGTCGGCGTTCCACATGCCGCGCGCCGTCGGTTGCTTCCGCCGGGCGGGATGGAACGTGGTTCCCTATCCGGTTGATCACGTGACGGCCGGCGAATCGGAGTTGCCGATCCAATTCGATTTCGCCTCCGGGCTCAGGGCGCTCAGTGCCGCGGTGCACGAGTTCCTGGGGCTGTTTTTCTATTGGCTCGGCGGCAAGACGGACGCCCTTTTACCGGCGCCAATCTGATGGTAATTGCGGCGGCGTTGCCGCTGTGGCAGATAAATCCGCGATCCCCGACGCCGCCCTTCATCGTGCGCGTGGGGCCGCTAGGACCGGTTTAAACCTTCCGGAGATAATAACGCCATGCCCTTACGGCTGTTGATCTTCGCCGCTTGCCTCGCCGTCGCCGCCATCCGCCCGCTCGCCGCGGCGGAGGTGGTGCCGTTCGGCGAGTGGCTGCAGGACGTGCGCACGGAAGCCCGCGCCGCCGGCATGTCGGAGGCGTTCCTGGACGCCGCGCTCGCCGGCGTGCGGCCGATCGCGCGCGTCATCGAGCTCGACCGCCGGCAGCCCGAGTTCACGCTGACGTTCTGGAAGTATCTCGACAAGAACGTCAACGACGCGCGCATCCAAAAGGGCAAGGCGATGCTGGCACGGCACCGGGAGCTCCTGGAAAAGATCGGCGAGCGCTACGGCGTGCAGCCGCGGTTCATCGTCGCGCTGTGGGGACTCGAAACCAACTATGGCGAACACTTCGGTGCCTTCCCAATCGTCGCGGCGTTGGCGACGCTGGCGCACGATCCGAGGCGCAGCCGATTTTTCCGCCAACAATTGCTGGCGGCGCTGACCATCATGCACCGCGGCGACGTGCCGGTGACGACGACCGGCTCGTGGGCCGGCGCGATGGGGAATTTCCAGTTCATACCGACGACTTACAGGGACTTCGCCGTAGACGCCGACGGCGACGGCCGGCGCGACATGTGGAACAGCTACCCCGACATGTTCGGCTCGGCCGCCAATTATCTGGCACGCTCGGGCTGGCGCCGCGGCTGGAGCTGGGGGCGCGAGGTCCGCCTGCCGAAAGGCTTCAGCCTCGAACACGCCGGTCTCGAGGCGCAAAAGCCGATCGCCGAATGGAAGCGCCTCGGTCTCACCCGCATCGACGGCAGCGCGTTGCCGGACGAGCCGACGGACGCCTCGATCGTGCTGCCGTCCGGATACGACGGGCCGGCGTTCCTGATCTACAGGAACTACCGCGCCATCCTGACCTGGAACCGGTCGCTGCTGTACGCGGTGGCGGTCGGCCATCTCGCCGACCGGCTGGTCGGCGGCGGACCGCTGCGAAGCCCGCGGCCGCCGGAGGAGGTGCCGCTGTCGCGCGCCGACGTTCAGGATTTGCAGCGGCTGTTGGCGGCAAAGGGCCTCTACGGCGGCGGCGACGACGGGGTCGTCGGGCCGGAAACGCGCAACGCCATCAAGGCCTACCAGCGCCGGGTGCATCTGCCGCCGGACGGCTTCCCGACGCCGGGGCTCCTCGAACGGCTACGCGGCACCCCCGGCGGTTGACGCCGGCCGAAAGCGGCGCCGCCGGGTCCGATACCACTAGATGACGCGAATTGCCTTTGCCAGCGATACCATATATTGATATCGCTAATAATCGAATGCCAGGCGGGGTCGAGATGAGGAAGTCGCGGACCGGGATGCGCTGGATATTCCTGGTTGCCGTCGCGCTCGCGGTTTCGGCCTGCGCGGAGACCGAGTTTCTCGTCCATTCGGCGAAGCGGATGGGCAGCGTCTTCGAGACGCCGCAGGAGCCGATCTATAAGGTCGGCGAGCCGTACCAGATCCAGGGCACCTGGTACTACCCGGCCGAAGACTACCAGTACGACGAGACCGGCATCGCGTCGTGGTACGGCGCCCAGTTCCACGGCCGCCGCACCGCCAACGGCGAACCCTACGACATGAACGCGCTGACGGCGGCACATCGCACGCTGCCGATGCCGAGCTACGTGCGCGTCACCAATCTCGAGAACGGCCGCAGCCTGATCCTGAAGGTCAATGACCGCGGACCGTTCGCGCGCGGGCGGATCATCGACATCTCGCGGCGCGGTTCGCAGCTGCTCGGCTTCCACGACGTCGGCACGGCGCGGGTGCGGGTGCAGATCATGGCCGACCAGAGCCGTGCCATCGCGGCGCGGCTGCAGTCAAAGACGCAACTGGCCGAGGCCGGCACGCCGATCACCGTCGACCGCCTGCCGAAGCCCGACGTCAAGACCGAGGCCCTGGCGCCGCCGCCTGGCGGCGCGTCGGCGCCCGTCGTCCGCCCGGCGCCGGCCCCGCAGCCGGTGGCGGCGCCGCCCGAGCGCAAAACCACCGCCAAGCGCAACGACAACGAGGTCCTCTCCGACAAGGTGACGGTAACGCCGGTCAAAAAGACCAACCTGTTCGTGCAGGCCGGCGCGTTCACCCAGTTCGAGAACGCCAACCGCGTGCGCGCCAAGCTGTCGCCGATCGGGCCGGTGACGGTGAAGCAGGCGCTGGTCGGCGGCAAGGATTTCTACCGCGTCCGTGTCGGCCCGCTGCAGTCCGTCAACGACGCCGACCGCACGCTCGACGCGGTGTCGCGGGCCGGTTACCCGGACGCCCGCATCGTCGTCGATTAGGGGTCAGGCTCGAGGCGGCCTGCGCCTTGCCGTCGCCACAATCGGATGCTACCAACGGACGGCACGCCCGCCACCGATTTGAGCCACCCGGACTGATCCATGCCGGCCAAACACGCCCATCGCGATCGCCACCGTAATTTCTTGCCGGGCCTCGCATTTTTGCTTGCATGGCTGCTCGCCGCGGCGCCGGCCGCCGCGATCGAAACGATCGCCAAACAGGCCATCCTGGTCGAGGTGACGACCGGCGAGGTGCTGTTCGAGAAAAACGCCGATCAGCTTATGGCGCCGGCCTCGATGAGCAAGATGATGACCGCCTACATGGTGTTCGAGCGCCTGAAAAACGGCGGCCTGTCGCTGGACGACACCTTCCCGGTCAGCGAGGACGCGTGGCGCCGCGGCGGCGCCAAGAGCGGCGGCTCGACGATGTTCCTGGAGCCGGGGAAGCGGGTCCGCGTCGAGGACCTGATCCGCGGCATCGTCGTGCAGTCGGGCAACGACGCTTGCATCGTCGTCGCCGAGGGACTGGCCTCGAGCGAGAAGGCGTTCGCCGAGGAGATGACCAAGAAGGGCCGCGAGATCGGCCTCAAGAACACGGTGTTCAAGAACGCCAGCGGCTGGCCCGACCCGGAGGAGGTGACGACGGCGCGCGATCTGGCGCTCCTGGCGCAGCGGACGATCGAGAAGTTTCCCGACTACTACCACTACTACGCGGAGAAGGAATTCACCTACAACGGCATCCGCCAGATCAACCGCAACCCGCTGCTCTACAAGGACATGGCCGCCGACGGCCTGAAGACCGGCCATACCGAGGCCTCCGGATACGGGCTGACGGCGTCTGCCGTGCGCGACGGCCGCCGCCTGATCCTGGTGGTCAACGGCCTCGATTCGAAGAAGGACCGCTCGCGCGAGCCCGAGCGCCTGATGGCGTGGGGGTTCCGCGAGTTCAACAATTACCGGCTGTTCAGCGCCGGCGATGAAGTCACCAAGGCCGACGTGTGGCTGGGCGAGGAGAAAAAGGTGCCGCTGGTGATCGAGAAGCAATTGCTGATCACGCTGCCCCGCAGCGCCCGGCCGGAGATGAAGGTGACGGTGCACTTCGACAATCCAGTGCCGGCGCCGATCGCCAACGGCGCCGTCGTCGCCAAGCTGGTGGTCACGACGCCCGGCCGGGCCTCGATCGAGGTGCCGTTGAAGGCCGGCGCCGAGGTCAAGCGGCTGGGCTTGTTCGGCAGGCTCGGCGCCGCCTTCAAGGCCATCCTCTGGGGCCAATCCGGGTGACGCGGCCTAAGCGGGCCAAGGCGGCCGGCAAGTTCATCACCCTTGAGGGCGGCGAGGGCGCCGGCAAGACCACGCAGATCAAGTTGCTGGGCAAGGCGTTGCAGGCCGTCGGCGTTGCGGCGGTCGTCACCCGCGAGCCGGGCGGCGCGCCGAAGGCCGAGAGCATCCGTGCGCTGCTGGTCGAGGGCGCGGTCGACCGCTGGCAGCCGATGAGCGAGGCGCTGCTCAACTACGCGGCCCGGTTCGAGCACGTCGAGACCACCATCAAGCCGGCGCTCGCCCAAGGGCGCTGGGTGCTGTCGGACCGCTTTGCCGATTCCACCGTCGCCTACCAGGGCTACGGCCACGACCTCGGCGCCGAGACCGTCAGGCGCCTGCATCGCCTTGTGCTCGGCGACTTCCAGCCGGACCTGACGATCATCCTCGACGTGCCGGTGGAACAGGGCCTGCGGCGCGCCACCGGCCGCAACGACAAGGCGAGCGCCCGCGAGGACCGCTACGAGCGCATGGACCAGGCGTTCCACCAGCGGCTTCGCGACGGTTACCTGGACATTGCGCGCCGCGACCCCGAGCGTTGCGCCGTCGTCGACGCGACCAAGGACAAGGACGCCGTCCACGAGTGGATCCTGACGCTGGTCCACAACCGCCTCGGCGTCAAACTGGCGGGCACGGCGAAGCCATGAACGGCCCTGAAGACGCCGCCGCCCCGCTGCCGCCCCGCAATAACCCGGCGCTCGTCGGCCACCAGGCGGCCGAGCGGGCGCTGCTCGAATCGTTGCGCGGCGGCCGGCTCGCCCACGCCTGGCTGATCTCGGGGCCGGAAGGCATCGGCAAGGCGACGCTCGCCTACCGCTTCGCCCGCTTCGTGCTGGCGGGCGGCGGCAATGGCGCGGCCGGGGATTCGCTCTATCTCGCCCCCGACCATCCGGTGTTCCGCCGCGTCGCCGCCGGCGGCCACAGCGACCTGATCACCGCCGAGCGGACCGTCAACGAGGACACCGGCAAGCTGCGCGGCGAGATCGTGGTTCCCGACATTCGCGCCGTGGTCCGCTTCTTCAAGCTGACGGCGGGCGAGGGCGGCTGGCGGGTGGCGGTCATCGACGGTGCCGACACCATGAACCCGAACGCCGCCAACGCGCTCCTCAAGGTGCTCGAGGAGCCGCCGGCGAATTCGCTGCTGCTGCTGGTCGCCCACAACCCGGGGCGGCTGCTGCCGACCATCCGCTCGCGTTGCCGCAAGCTGGCCTTGAAGCCGCTCGCCGAGGAGCAGGTGACGGCGTTGCTCGCCGGATACCTGCCGGAGCTCCCGTCCGCCGACGCGGCGGCGCTGGCCCATCTCGCCGACGGCAGCCCCGGCCGCGCGCTGGCGCTGGCCGCCGAAGGCGGGCTCGAGCTCTATCGCGACATGAACGACATCCTGGTGACGCTGCCCGAGCTCGACGTGCAGGCACTGCATGCCTTCGGCACCCGTTTCGGCCGCGCCGGCGCCGAGCAGGCGTTCCACACCGCCGGCGACCTGATCCGTTGGTGGCTGGCGCGCACCATCGTGGTCGCCGCCGGCGGGCTGGACTCGGGGACGCGGCTGGCGGCGGGCGAGGCGGCGCTGATCGACCGTCTGGCGCGGGCCGCCGGCCTTGATCGCTGGCTTGAGGTATGGGAAAAGATCAACCGCCTGCTGGGTCGCACCGAGACCGCCAGCCTGGATCGTAAGCAGGTGGTTTTAAACGTGTTTTTGGCGATCGAGGGCGCCGTCCGACGGTGAGGCGACGGCCCGTCGCGGGCGACGCCCGGACCGCCGCCGAAAGGCCACCCCCGCCGATGTCCCAGCGCTACTACGTCACGACGCCGATCTATTACGTCAACGACGACCCCCACATCGGCCACGCTTATACGACGCTCGCCTGCGACGTGATCGCCCGCTTCAAGCGGCTGGACGACTTCGAGGTCAAGTTTCTGACCGGCACCGACGAGCACGGCCAGAAGGTGGCGAAGTCGGCCGCCGTCGCCGGCATGGACCCGCAGGCGTTCACCGACAAGGTGTCGAAGAACTTCCGCGATCTCGCTGGCGTGATGAACTACTCCAACGACGACTTCATCCGCACCACCGAGGACCGCCATACCCGCGCCTGCCAGGCGCTGTGGCGGGCCCTTCAGGAAAAGGGCGAAATCTATCTCGGCAGCTACGCCGGCTGGTACGCCGTCCGCGACGAGGCATTCTACGCCGAAAGCGAGCTCAAGCCTGGCCCGGGCGGCAAGAAGATCGCGCCCAGCGGCGCCGAGGCGGAGTGGGTGGAGGAGCCGAGTTACTTCTTCCGCCTGTCGGCGTGGCAGGAGCGGTTGCTCAAGTTCTACGACGAGCACCCGGATTTCGTCCTGCCGAAGAGCCGCCGCAACGAGGTGACGAGCTTCGTTTCCGGTGGGCTGCAGGACCTGTCGATTTCGCGCACTACCTTCACGTGGGGCGTGCCGGTGCCGGGCGATGAGGCGCACATCATGTACGTGTGGCTGGACGCGCTCACAAACTACATTACCGCCGTCGGCTATCCAATTACGGACAAAGGAGAATATACACACTTCTGGCCGGCCGACCTGCACATGGTCGGCAAGGACATCCTGCGCTTCCACGCCGTCTACTGGCCGGCGTTCCTGATGGCCGCCGGGCTCCAGCCGCCAAAGCGGGTATTCGCCCACGGCTGGTGGACCAACGAGGGCCAGAAGATTTCGAAATCCGTCGGCAACATCATCGACCCGATCGCGCTGGTGAAGACCTACGGCCTCGACCCGGTACGGTTCTTTTTGCTGCGCGAGGTGCCGTTCGGCAACGACGGCGACTTTTCGCATGCTGCCATGGTCAACCGCATGAACGGCGAGCTCGCCAACGACTACGGCAACCTGGCGCAGCGGGTGCTTTCCATGATTGCCCGCAACTGCAGCGGCAAGGTGCCCGATCCGACGGACAAGCTAGATCGTCAAACATGGCCAACACTCGCCACGTTGAGCAATGCGCATGCGTTGATCGATGAAATCCGTCTGCTGATTGACCGCCAAGCATTCCACGAGGCCATAGAGCGTGTATGGGCCGTAATCCGGGATGCGAACCGATTTGTCGATTCGGAAGCGCCGTGGGCGTTGAAGAATACTGATGTCCGTCGCATGGAGGCCGTTCTTTACGTCCTTGCTGAAGTAATTCGGCACGTAACGATCATCCTCCAGCCGTTCATGCCCGGTTCGTGCGGGAAAATTCTGGATCAGTTGGCGGTTCCTACAAACGCCCGTGATTTCAATGCGTTGAATACAAGTGGCCACTTTATCGACGAGAATTCGCTTAAGCCGGGCACGCCGCTGCCGAAGCCGGAGGGGGTGTTCCCGCGCTTCCAGGAGCCGGAGGCCGCGAAAGGGGCTGGGAAGGGCGCCAATCCGGGCGGCAAGGCCGGGAAGGGGGCCGGAAAGCAGCGGGGAAAGGGCTGATGCTGGTCGACAGCCATTGCCACCTCGACATGCCGGAGTTCGCGGGCGAGCTCGACGCCGTGGTGGCGCGCGCCCGCGACGCCGGCATCGGCCACATGCTGACCATCTGCACCCGGGTCAGCCGCTTCCAGGACGTGCTCGCCGTCGCCGAGCGCTACGATAACGTTTTCTGCTCGGTCGGCGTACATCCGCACAACGCCGCCGACGAGCCCGCCGTCACCGCCGACGACCTGGTCGAAATGACCGGCCATCCGAAGGTCGTCGGCATCGGCGAGACCGGCCTCGATTTCTACTACGACAACAGCCTTCGCGACGTGCAGGAACGGAGCTTCCGCGCCCACATCCGGGCGGCGCGGCAGAGTGGCCTGCCGCTGATCGTCCATACTCGCGACGCCGACGCGGCGCTGGCCCGGGTGCTCGGCGAGGAGGCCGAGGCGGGGCCGTTTCCGGGCCTGATCCACTGCTTTAGCGCCGGCCAGGGGCTGGCCGATACGGTGCTCGGATTGGGGCTGTTCATCTCGTTCTCCGGCATCGTCACCTTCAACAAGGCCGACGAACTGCGCGAGGTCGCCCGCCGGGTACCTGTCGAACGCATCCTGGTCGAGACCGATGCGCCCTACCTGGCGCCGGTGCCGAAGCGCGGCAAGCGCAACGAGCCGGCGTTCACCGCCTTCACCGCCGCCCGGGTGGCCGAGCTCAAGGGCCTCGAGGCCGACGCCTTCGCCCGGGCGACCACCGACAACTTCTTCCGCCTGTTCGCCAAGGCCCGCGACCTGGTCGGGTCGGCGGCCGGCGCCGGGGACCGGCCGTGACGCGCCGGGTCAAGGTCACGATCCTCGGCTGCGGGCCGTCCGGCGGCGTGCCGACCATCTACGAAGGCTGGGGGGCGTGCGATCCTAAAAACCCGAAAAACCGTCGTCTCCGGCCGTCGATTTTGGTCGAGGAAGGCGATACCCGGGTGCTGGTCGATACCTCGCCGGACCTGCGCCAGCAGCTCCTGGATACCGGGGTCCGGCGCCTCGACGCGGTGCTCTACACCCATGCCCACGCCGACCACCTGCACGGGGTCGACGACCTGCGCGGCGTCAACCGGGCGATGAACGCCGCGCTGCCGGTGTATGCCGACGCCGCCACGGAGGCCGTCCTCAAGCAACGGTTCGAGTACGTGACCACGCCCTTGGCCACCGGCGCCGAGATCTTCTACAAGCCGGTGCTCGACCTCAGGCGCATCGCGCCCGGCGACCGCTTCGCCGTCGGCGGCATGGAGATCGTGGCCTACGACCAGGACCACGGCTATTCGCGGACCATCGGCTACCGGTTCGGCCCGCTGGCGTATTCGACCGACCTGTTGGACCTGCCGCAGGCGTCCTTCGACGCTCTTGCCGGGGTCGACACCTGGATCGTCGGCAC
>DASWGT010000134.1:0-29292 GCA_036393575.1 Rhodospirillales bacterium
ATTTCAGTGATATCCGTCACATATCCGGCGCCGGCGCGGACGCGGCCGTTCTCGTGGGTGCCGGGCGAATCTTGTCTGGCAGCCGAATATCCCATAAACAAGTGGGCGACCGATTTCCAGAACACGATCCAGATTGGGGGCGCGGCCGCCGATGACGATCGGTTCCATCTTGCGGGCGGGCGCCCGGGTTTTGGTTGTCGCCATCCTGCTCTCGGGATGCGCCTCCCAAGCCAATCCCGGCGCCCAGGCTATCCGCGAAACCCTGCAACAGGCAGCGGCCGCAGCGGAGGCTGAAGGCGACTACGCGGCAGCCGTCAACCATTACGGCAATTTGGCCGATCGCCGGCCGGACGATATCGATGCGACGCTCGGGCTGGCGCGCAATCTCCGCTATTCGGGTCGCGCCAAGCTGGCGGTCGAGGTACTGGATAAGGCGGCGGCAAAGTTCAGTGACCGGGTGCCGTTCGTGGTCGAGCGTGGCAAGGCCAACCTCGCCATCGGCAACGTCAACGAGGCGATCGGGTTTCTCGCGACTGCGCGCGCCAAGGATGAACGGAACTGGGAAATTTATGCCGCCCTCGGCATCGCCTACGACCTGACGGAGTCCTTTGACAAGGCCCGCGAATCGTACGGCCGTGCGCTGCAGCTATCGAAGGACAACCCGGTGGTGTTGAACAACATGGCGATCTCGGCGGCGCTGTCCGGCGATGTCGAGCGGGCGATCGCTACCCTCGAGAACGCGCCGCAGGCCGCACGCCACAGCCCGCAAATCCGTCAGAACCTAGCGCTGTTTTACGGTATCAAGGGCGACATGGAGAAAGCCGAGGCGTTGGCCAAGATGGACCTCGACGAGGCGTCGGTACGCAACAATCTGGCGGTGTTTTCCCGCTTCCGCGCCAGCCAGCCGCGGCCGCCGATACCCGCGACGCGATCGCAGTAGCGCCATCGCGTCCGCTGCCGTCCACCCAGCTTCTTGCGCAACGCGCGGTGCTTTGCGACAATGCTCCGGAGTCGACCTTCGGCGGCGTTGGGCCGCGTTGACGACGGGACTCCTTAACCTTGGCCAGCAAGCAACCGCAATTCGAGGAATCGGACAAGAGCCTCAACGGCATCGGGCTCCTTGCGGAGGCGACGCCTGAAAAGATCGCGGTCGTCGAGAAGCAGTGTACGTGGAAGGAGCTGGGCTCGAACGAAATCGTCATCGATCTCAAGGACCGCAGCACCGACGTCTATTTCGTCGTCAAGGGCAAGCTCAAGGCGATGGACTTCATCACCGAGCACGAGCAGGTGGCGCTGGCTGAGCTCGGGCCGGGGGATTCCTTCGGCGAGCTGGCGGCAATCGACCTCAAGGTACGCTCGGCGCGCGTCACTACCGTCGAGCCGACGCTGTTGGCGTGCCTTTCGAGCCGCGATTTCCGCCATCTGCTGTTCGAATGTCCCGGGGTTTCGCTGGCGCTGCTCAAGCGCTTCGCCGGCTTCATCCGCACGCTCAATACGCGGATCACGGCGCTCAGCACCATGTCGGCGCACCAGCGCGTCTACCACGAGCTGCTGCGCCTGTCGGAGCCGAACACCTTTGGCGACGGATCGTGGGTGATCCTGCACGTGCCGCCGCACGCCGAGATCGCCGAATGGATCGGCGCCGAAAAGCAGACCGTCGCCGAGGCGATCGGCAACCTCGCCCGCGACGGCGTCATCGAGCGCCGCCACAAGAGCCTGATCATCAAGGACCGCGCCCGCCTGCAGCGGCTGGCCAGCCAGTAAGCTTCGCGTGAATGCCGTCGCCGCGCTCTCGGTTTAATGAGCCGGGCCACCGTGTTAGGATGCGCGACGCGGCGTCCGCGGCCCGCCATCCCGAAGCGCGCTCCGGCGGGCGAAGCGCGGTCGGCAGAAGCAGGTCGCTGCCCGCCCGCGGCCGGGGAATGCGCTGATGTTTCAGGACTATTTCGGAATCGACCGGAATCCGTTTTCGAACACCCCCGATCCAAGTTTCCTGTTTATGAGCCTGCGCCATCAGGAGGCACTGGCGCACCTGATGTACGGCGTGCAGGGGTCGAGCGGGTTCGTGCTGCTTACCGGCGAGGTCGGCACCGGCAAGACGACCATCTGCCGATGCCTGGTCGAACGGCTGCCCGACGACGTCGAGTTTGCATTGTGCCTCAACCCGCGCCTGAGCGAAGTCGAGCTGCTGGCCAACATCTGCGACGAGATGAAAATCGCGGTCAAGGGCGCGCGCCACAGCCTCAAGGACCTGACCGATGCCATCAACACCCATCTCCTCGACATCCACGCCAAGGGCCGGCGCGCCGTGCTCCTCATCGACGAGGCGCAGAATCTCCGCTTCCAGGTGCTGGAGCAGGTGCGGCTGCTGACCAACCTGGAAACAGAGAGCGCGAAGCTGCTGCAGATCATCCTGGTCGGCCAACCGGAACTCAACGACCTCTTGAAGCGCGACGACATGCGTCAGTTGTCGCAACGCATCACGGCGCGCTACCACCTGGAGCCGATGTCGCGACGCGAGGCCAGGGACTACATCTATCACCGGCTCAAGGTCGGTGGGCTCGTGACCGACGTGTTCGATTTCGACGCCATCGAGGAGATCTGCCGGCGGTCCGGCGGCATCCCCCGCATCATCAACAGCATCTGCGAACGCTCGCTGCTCGGCGCCTACGCTCTCGGCGTCAGGCGCATCGACCGCAAGCTGACGAGCCGGGCGGCGGCCGAGGTGCTCGGCGGCGGGTCCGTTCAAGCGAAGCCCGGGAAGGCGCTGCCGATCGCCGTCGGCGCCCTGATTCCGGTGGTGGCTGCGGCGTTCCTCGCCATCGACCCCTTTGAGATGAACCTAATGCCGTCGCTGTCACGGTCGCCGGCGATGAAGATCCTGCGCGCCGAGATGCGGACGTGGCCGCTGATCGCGCCGCTGGTTGCCGGCCCCGGCCAGCCCGCTGGCGAGCCCGTCAAGCGACCGGAAGGCGCGACGCGTCCCGACGGCTCCCGGAACAAGCCGTGAGCGCCTCGAGGTCGCCATGTCGTTGATCCTGGAAGCCCTGAAGAAATCCGAGAAGGAGCGACAGGGGAAAGCCGATACCGGAAGCGCCGCCGCGGCAACGCCGGCCGGCGGCCAGGCTGCATTGCCGTCGCGCTGGCGGATGGCAGCAGGGGTGCTGGCATTCACCGTGGTGGGGTTGGCGATCGGCGGCGGCGTCGGCTTCTTCGAGTTGCTGCCGGGGTCGGAAGTGCGCGCCCCCGTAAAGCATCCGCCCATCGAAGGCGCGTCGGCGACGCCGGCGGCGAAGCAGACGACGGAGCCCGCGGCGCCGAAACCGGCGTCTCCGGTGCCGCGGCCGCAACGGGCGGCCTTGCCCGAAGTGCTGCCGCCGACGCCGGCGGCGAGCGAACCCGCGGCGATGGCAGCAGCGACGATGCTCGAACCGTCAGTCAGCAAACCGGTCCAAGCGGCGGCGCCCGCGCCGTCCGCCGCAATCGTAGCACCCGCGCCGGCGGTTGAAGCGGCGAGGCCATCCATCGTCGCCACCAGCAACGCGCCGTCCGAACCGGCGACGCCAGCGACGACCGCGAACGAAACCCAGGCGGCGCAGCAAGGCCGTCTCGCCACCGTCGTGGTGCCGAAGAAGCCGGCAGCGCCGTTCGCTGCCCGCGCACTGCAGTTCGGCAACACCGAGGCGCAGGTACTGGCCCGGCGCGGCCGCGGTTACGAAGACAAGGGCCTCCACGAGCAGGCGATCGACACCTACAGCCAGGCGGTTGCCCTCGACCCCGGGTTCGCCGACGCCTATTTCGGGCGCGGCTGGGCGCGGCTGGCGAAGGGCGCTTATGGCGACGCCGCCCAGGATTTCCAGCGCATGATTGCGCTCCGGCCCGACGCCGCCGATGCCTACTTCGGCCGCGCCTGGGCGCTCGAGCAGCAGGGCGACGGCGAGCAGGCGATCCGCCAGTACGGCGAGGCGATCCGGCTGCAACCCAGCCACGCCGATGCCCATTTCAGCCGCGGCGTGCTCGAGTTCATGGCCGGGCGCATGGAAGCGGCGGCACGCGATTTCTCTGCCGTCCACGAAAACGCCAACACTGTCGGCGATCTCGGCGACTATGCCCGGTTGTGGCACCACGTCGCAGAGGCGCGCGCCGGTGGCACGTCGGCAACGGCGTTGATCGGCTGGCAAGGAAAGGGTCCGTGGCCGGAGGTGCTGGCGAAGCTGTTCCGGGGCGAGGCGACCACCGAGCAGGTGCTGGTCGCCGCCAAATCCAAGGACGCCAGGAAGCAGCGCGAGAACGAGTGCATTGCCTTCTTCTTCCTCGCCCAACATCGTCTGGTCAACGGCGATCTTAACGGCGCGGTCGGCTATTTCCGCCGCACGCTTGCCACCGGTGTCACTCACTTCCGCCAGTACGCGGCCGCTCGCGCCGAGCTCGGCCGCCTCGACAAGGCCAACTGACCCGCCGCTTAATCGAAAACGATCGTCGTCAATCCCCGGTCGCGGTGGGCGACCCTCTCGGCGGCTGCGAGCTTGAGCACGTTGTCCATCAGGTTGAGATAGTATTTCGATTGCGCACGCCACATCGGATTGTCGCCCTGGGCATGGGCGAGCCAGAGGTCGCGGTCATAGAGGCAGCCGCCGGGCGCGGCGAAATCGCGGAACGCCACGGCGTGGATCGATTGTCCCTTGAGATATGCTTTCAACGCGCCGGGCCCTAGGAAGAATGGCATCCCCGGATCGGGGCTGACGGCCCCCGGCACGTCGACATTGACGATGATGTTGCGCCGGTAGTCGAACGCGAACGGGTGATTGACCAGCACCAGCAGTTTCTTGCCGGCCGGCACCGCCGCCTGCACCCGTGCGTATGCGGCACGGTTCTCGGCCGTGAGAATCGTCTGGCCGTATGTGCCGGCGATGCGTTTGACGTCGTGATGGATCGGTACCGGCAGCAGCGCCAGCACCAGCACCCATAGGATCGCGTCGCCGGCGCGCCGCGTTCGCGGATCGGCGGCGGCCGGCATCGCCCTCCGCGTATCATCGGCGAAGGCGATGGTGGTGGCGATGAACGCGGCGTTCACGCATGGCGCCACGTAGCGGTGCAGGGTCTCGACGTTGTCATAGGTCAGTGTCGCCACCGTGGCGACGGCGGTCACGATCGCGCCAGCGTAAAGCGCCAGCCCCGCCGGGCTGCCGCGGCGGAAGGCGTAGAGCAGGAGCGGCACCAGGAACAGCCCGACTTGGGGCCGGATCAGGAAGTCGCCGAGGAAAACGGCAAGCTCGGCGAGCGGCAGCTCGCCGGAATAGGTGGCGGCGAACCCGGGCCGGTGATGGCCCCGGATGAGCGGGAACAGCGGCGTCGCCGACGAGCGGTAGAGCAGCGACATCCACGGCGCCAGGAACGCCAGCGCGGAGCCCGCGAGATGCAACGCCGCCACGCCGTGGCGCCGCCAGTCGCGGCGGTCGCGCCAGGCGCCGATCAGCCACCACGCGGCCAGCGTCGCCGCCGCCATCACCAGGAACGTCGCCTTCAGGCTGGCGGCGCCGGCGGCGACCAGGCCGACCATCCACACCCGTGCCGGCGTCGTCCCAACGGCGCCGGGTGGCGTCCTCTCCAAAGTACGGAACAAAGTCAGGAACAGCGCCAGCCCGGTGACGTGGCTGGAGCTATTGAGCAGCGGCAGCGGTAAGATCACGACGAGCACCAACGTCACCAAGTAGTGGACTGGTTTGAGCTCACCTTCGCCGCTCCTGCCCGGGTCGCGGAAGAACCCGATCACCAAGCCGAAGGCGATGATGAAGGCGACGCCGCGGTCGATCAGGTAGGCGTTGTCCTCGTCGCCGACGGCCATCACAAGCGCCTGCAGAAACGTCTGACCACCGTAACCGGAAAGCCGTCTTAGGCTGAACGGCTCGAGCAAGGTGCCGGTGTCGAGCAGGCGCGCGACAAAGGCGAAATAGGCGATGTCGTCGTCGCTGCAGCTCATGGCTTGGTAGGTGACGGCACCGGCGTAGCGCGTCAGTAGCGGCACCGCCGCCAGCGCCATCAGCCAGCACAGCCGGCGGTCAGTCGGCGGCGGACGTGACCCGGCGACCAAGCGGCGGCAGGCGAGCGCGGCGCCGACGACGACCAGCGCCACTAGCAGCCACGGCCTCGCCAAGCCGGCGAGGCTGAGCACACCGCCCGCCGCCAGCACCAGCGCCATGCCCCAGCCGGCGGCGAGTCCCCAATCGGGGCTCCTCGTCTCGGATGCGCCGCCGAAACGCCCCAGCACCTGCGCGGCGACGTCGCCCCAGCCGACGAACGCGGCGAGCACCACGAACCCCCATGCGAACGCAAAGACATAGCTGGCCATTGGCATTCTCTTTGCGACCTCCCCTTGGGGGCATCCTCGTTCGCTTGCCGCCCCGCGGGCCGCTGGCGCCCGGCACGCCTGGCGATGGTAGTCTCGCCGCCGCTAAGCAGCAACGCGGGCCGCGGCCGGGCCGTCGTCGCGCGGCGGTCCGGCATCTGCTATAACCGGCAACTGTTAAGCCGACTAATGCCGCGAGAGGAGTTGGCCATGAGCGATGAGGACGTCGTCGATACATGCCAGAATTGCCGCTTCTGGCAGCCGGGCTGGAAATTCAAGAAGCAGCAGCGCTACGAATCTGGCGCCAGCGGCCTGGATTCTTCCAATCCCCGCGTGATGGGCGCGTTCCGCAAGGATTCCGACAAAGGGCTGTGCCGCCGTTACGCACCGCAGGCGAGCGCGCTCACCACCGTGTGGATGGAGACCAAAAGCTCGGACTGGTGCGGCGATTACGAGCGCATCAAGCAGGCGTAGCGCCGGCCTGACCACTGGATTTGGACGTCAGCCGCCGAAGATCAGCTTCTCGCGGTCATAAAGATGCGCCGAGATGGCGATCAGCGCCAAGGCCGCGACCAATGACGACGACATCGACAGCGCCACGTCGGCCATTGGCAGCGTCTCGCCGCGCACAAACGCGCCCAGCAGCAGAGTCTGCGAGAACGCCGGGATCATCATCATCCACGCCTTTGCCTGCACCGGTGCGAACACCAGCACCATGCCCGGGATCGCCGGCACCAACGGCAACAGCCCGAGGTAGGTTTGCGCCTCCTTGAAGCTGCGGGTCACGGTGGCGATAATGAACTGCACGCCGACGGCGACCATCATCAGCGGCAGCGTCATCAGGACGATGCCAGCGATGGCGGCGATGCTGAGCACCTCGGCGAAGGCGAGCGTACCGCCGGCGGCGGAATGGAACGTGACACTAAATGCCATCAGTTGCACCGCCACCGCGGCGCCGGTGAAAAACAGCGCCGCCAGGTATTTACCGAGCATCAGCGCCCACCGCTCGACCGGGTTGATGAGCAGCGGTTCGAGCGAGCCGCGTTCGCGCTCGCCTGACGTGGTGTCGATGGCGAGATAGACGCCGCCCATGAACAGGTTGAAGATGAACAGCGGCGGCACCATGAACAGCAGGATTTCGGCGATGTGGGTGCCGGCGGCGACGTCGATGCTCTTGATGTCGAGCGGCCGCAGTTCCTGGATGTCGACACCTCGCGACGCGATGCGAGCGCCCCAGACTTCGCGGTTGTAATCGCCGAGCAATGCCGCCGCGTGATTGAGTGCGACCAAGCCGGGCAGCCGCGACGAGTTGGCGACGACAACGATGGACGCTGTCTGCCCGGCCCGGAAGCGCGTCGGATAGTCGTCCGGAATCACCATCACGATTTCCACCTTGCCATCGCGTACGGCGGACTCGGGATCGAGAGGTGCCGGCGTCACCTTGACGCCGCGCTCCTCGAGGAACCGAACCAGCCCGGGCGCGCGCTCGCCGTCCTTCACCGCCAGAGTCATGTCGCGGGCCTGGCCTGCCGACACCACGTCGATGACTGCGGAGATTAGGAGGCCGAGGATCGCCGGCCCGAGCAGCGGATAGATCAGCGCCACCAGCAGCGAGCGGCGGTCGCGGGAATTGTCCACGACTTCCTTTAAGAAGACGACGAAGATGCGGCGCCACATGTCACCAGGACTCCGTCCGTCCGGTAAGGGAGAGGAACATGCGCTCCAGATCGTCGGTGCCGGTGCGCCTGAGCAACTCGGCAACGGTTCCTTGGGCGACGATGCGCCCCGCCGCCATCACCACGATGCGGTCGGCGACAGCGGCCACCTCCTGCATGATGTGGCTGCAGAACAAGACGCAACGTCCCTGCCGGCGCCAGCCATCAATCAGCTTGTGCACGGCGCGCGAGCTGCCGACGTCGAGGCCGTTTGTCGGCTCGTCGAGCAGCAGATTGTGCGGCTCGTGCACCAGCGCGCGGGCCATCGCCACCTTGCGCGTCTGGCCCTTGGAGAAGCCCCTGGCGCGGCGGTCGGCGAAATCGGTGATGCCCAGCGTTTCGATGAGCGCGTCGATGCGGCGCTCGAGATCAGCGCCGCCGAGCCCATGCAGCCGCCCGTAATAGCGCACGTGCTCGCGCGCCGTCAGCCGCGGATACAGCCCGCGTGAATCGGGCAGCACGCCGATGCGGCGCTGCACGTCGCGGCGGTCCTTGACGGTGTCGAACCCGTCGATGCGGGCTGCTCCCGAATCGGGCCGCAGGACGGTGTACAGGATCCGCAGCGCCGTGGTCTTGCCGGCGCCGTTGGGGCCGATCAGGCCGGTCACTTCGCCGTCGAGCGCCTCGAACGCTACGCCGTCGAGCGCCATAACCGGCGGGAAGCTCTTTTTCAGGCCGTGAACGCGAATCATCCGGTGGAATCCGATCAGTGGGACGGGCGGCGTCGAAACGTCGGTTCTGGTAACGCAATGTTAATAAGACATTTCTATTTTGTCGGGGGCACCGGTGACAAGGCCGCTAACCACCCCGTAGGGCCGTCGCAGCGTCCAGATCCGATGGCTCGAAATGGGCATGAGTGCCTTGTGTGGCAAGGGTTTGGCGCCAATTGTATTGACTTCGGGAATCGGTTTTGCCACGCTATCGGCATTGCAGGGGGCATGCCGTGGATAATCCGCCGGTCCAAACGGGGTCGGTGATTAGTTTAGCCACTGTGAAACAGGAGTTATTGCAAATGACGAGCAGGATCAGCCGGTTCAGCAAGGGCCTGTGGAAACACGAAGCGGGCGCGACGGCAATCGAGTATGGCCTTATCGCCGCGCTCATCGCCGTCATCATCATCGCTGCCGTGGCGATCGTTGGTACCGACCTGAGCAACATGTTCAACGCGGTTTCCAACAAGGTCTAACGTTTCGATACCGGTTAAGCGACTATTCAAGAGAATTCATTCCAAGGCTACGAAGGCGGAAACCCCCGTCTTCGCTTGGAATGCCGAGCAACAGCCGGGCTGGCGGAAGACCCCGCCGGCTCGGTTATTTTCCGGCGCGATGGCAGGAGGGGCCCGGCCCGATCGGATGTACCGTCGGGAGGTTGCGGCGTGACGGGGTCATCGGCTGAAGATCGGTCTTGCCCGGCCGGCGGGCGGCTCCGGCGATGAACGCGCTGGCCGTTGTCGTCCACACCGTCGTCATCGCAGTCTATCCGCTGGCCGTCGCCTGGGCGGTCGTCACCGACGTCCGCCGGCTGATCATTCCCAATGCCGCTTGTGTCGCGGTCGCTATCGCCTTCCTGCCGGCGGCGCTGCTCAACGACCTCGACGCGATGGCGATCGCCTGGCACTACATCGTGGCGGCGGCGCTGCTGCTGGCCGGTATGGCGGCGTTCGCGCGCCGGCTCGCCGGCGGCGGCGACGTCAAGTTGCTGGCCGCGGTCGCCGTGTGGATCGGCCGCGATGACATCTGGGCATATTTGGTGCTGATGGCGCTACTCGGCGGCGCGTTGGCGGTGTCGGTGCTGATCGCGGCGCGGCTGAAACGCACTTTGCCGGCGCTCGGGCGGATCGCCTGGCTCGGCAATGGCGCGCTTCGCGACCAGCCGATTCCCTACGGCGCCGCCGTCGGTGTGGCGGCGATCCTGATGCTGCCTCACAGTCCGGCGCTGCCGCCATCGTGGCTAGCACCGCTTCCCTGGTAAACGCCGCGGCGTTTTGCATGGCGCCGCGGACGCCGTTAAGATCGCGGACGTTTTCCGGCAGTTGCTTCGCATGAAGGGGGCGCCCATGGGCGACGCCGTTCTCCAGCCGGCCCAGCCGTCGGTCGCCGCGGGCGCCCGTCGGGTCGCGGTCGCCGGTGACCCTGATGCCGAGCTCTGGATTTCCGCCGCCGACGTCACCGAGCCCGAAGTCTCGATCGTCATTCCGGCCATGGACGAGGAGCCGGTGATTGGTGAGTTCATGGACTGGGCCTTGGAGGGCATCGCCAAGGCCGGCGTCACCGCCGAAGTGCTGATCGTCGACAGCTCGTCCGACCGCACCGCCGAGGTCGCGCTTGCCAAGGGGGCGCGGGTGCTGAAGACACCGGCGCGCGGATTGGGGCGCGCCTACCAGGATGCCTCCCGGGTCATCCGCGGTCGTTACGTCATCTGCGGCGATGCCGATTGCACCTACGACTTCCGCGAGATCGCGCCGTTCATCGACCGCTTCCGCGAGGGCTACGAGTACATCATGGGCTCGCGCTTTAAGGGCTCCATCGAGCCCGGCGCGATGCCGGCGCTGCACCGCTATTTTGGCACGCCGCTGACAACGTTCCTGCTCAATCTCATTTACGGTACGCGCTTCTCCGACATCCACTGCGGCATGCGTGGCATTACGCTCGCAGCGCTCAAGCGCATGCGGCTTTCCTCGCGGTCATGGGAATACGCCTCCGAGATGGTGGTGAAATCTGTGCGCATGAAGCTGAGGACAGTCGAGGTGCCGGTGCACTTCTACAAGGACCGTATGGGCCGCATGAGCCACCACCGCCGCATCGGCTGGACGTCGCCGTGGCAGGCCGGCTGGATCAACCTCAAGGCGATGTTGATCTACGGCGCCGACTTCTTCGTCATGAAGCCGGGCACCGCGATGCTGGTGCTTGGTCTCGCGATCATCCTGGCGCTGTCGGCGGGGCCGCTCCGCATCGGCGGCGTCACGCTATCGCTCAACACCATGATGGTCGGAGCGACCTTGGCGATCATTGGCCTCGAATGCGTGTTCCTCGGCTGCATGGCGGAGACCCTCTACGACCCGTCGGGCGTCGCGCGGCGGCGCTGGCTCCGGGTGTTCGCCTACACGCGTACCATGATGCTCGCCGCGCTGGCGTTCGCGGTTGGGCTCGGGCTCGCCATCAACTTCGTCGCCACCTACGTCGGCGCCGGCTACACCGTGTTCCACGACATCATTACCACCAACCACATGGCAGTGACCGGGCTGACGCTGATCATGTTGGCGTTCCTGGCTTTCGTCTCGACGTTGTTGCTGCACGCCATCGCCGCCTACGCGCCGCGGATCGGCGGCCCAGGCGGCGACGGCAGCGACGAACAGTCGTGACCATGACCCGCCAGGCACCCTACGGCGAAACTGGCCGGCCGAGCTTCGTCGACCGCTTCGGCTTCTGGCTGTCGGAGCGGCGCATTCGCGCGTTGCTCGGCGACGCCGCCGGCAAGCGCATCGCCGACGTCGGCTGCGGCTATTACGCCCGCATGGCGCGGCCGTTCCTGGAGGCCTCGGAACGCCTGGTGCTGGTCGAGTTGAGACTGGCGCCGGAGCTCAAGACCAATCCGAAGGTGACGGCAATCGAGGGGCGCTTGCCCGATGCGCTCGCCGCCCTTCCCGACGCCTTCCTCGACGTCATCCTGTGCAACTCGGTGCTCGAGCACCTGTCGCAACCGCAGGAGACGCTCAACGCGCTACGCCGGCTGTTGGTGCCGGGCGGCGTCCTTTACCTCAACGTGCCCAACTGGCTGGGTAAGTGGTTCCTCGAGTTCTCGGCCTACCGGCTGGGCCTGAGCCCGGCTGAAGAGATCGACGACCACAAGGCCTACTACGACCCCGAGGACCTGTGGCCGATGCTGGTCGCCGCCGGGTTCCGGCCGAGCGACATCGTCTGCTACCGGCACAAGTTCGGGCTCAACACCTTCGCCCAATGCCGCGCCGGCGACGCGGCTGCGCGCTGGCCGCAATGACCGCCGGCGCCGATGACTACCGCTGGGACGAGCACTGGCGACGCTTCGCCGCCGCTACGCTCGCCAACCCCGGCCAGGCGTTGAGAAGGCGCTCGATCTTCCACCTGCTGGGCGAGGGCGCCGCGGCGCCGGAGGCGACCATCCTCGATTTCGGATGCGGCTCGGGCGATCTGCTCGCCGCCATGGCGGCGCGGTTTCCCGGCGCCCGGCTGGCCGGCGTCGACGGCAGCGCCGAAGGCCTGGCGATCACCGCCGGCGCACTGCCGCGGGCGACGCTCGCGCAGTGCGATTTCACCCTCCCCGACGGCGTCCCCGCTACGCTGCGCGGCTGGGCCAGCCACGCCGTATGCTCCGAGGTACTGGAGCACGTCGACGATCCGGTGCGAGTGCTGGTCAATGCCGGGGCGTGCCTGAAGCCGGGCGGGCGGCTGGTCATCACCGTGCCGGGCGGGCCGATGAGCGCCTTCGACAGGGCGATCGGCCATCGCGGCCATTACACCCGCGAGCGGCTGCGGGACGAAATCAGTCGCGCCGGGCTCCGGGTCGAGGCGGCGGCCGCGGCCGGCTTCCCGGTGTTCAACCTATACCGGATCCTGGTGCTGATGCGCGGCCGGCGCTTGATCGCCGACATCGAGGACGGACCGAGCCCGCTCGCCCGCGTCGTGATGGCGCCGCTGCGCTGGCTGATGCCGTTGGCGCTCGACGACAGTCCGTGGGGGTGGCTGATCGTCGGCGCCGCGATCAAGCCGCGGTGAGCGACGGCGGCGCCATCGTATGGCAGCCCGCGGCGTGAAAGGAATCGGGATGCGCAACGCCGACGACCGCAGGAGCGAGCCATCGTCCGCCCGGGCGCCGACGACGGCGTTGCCTGTCCGGCTTGCTGTTGCCGCCGTTGGCGGCATCGTCGTCGCTTCCGTGGCCCTCCGGCTGCGCGCCGCTGGCGGCGATCTGTGGCTGGACGAGATTTGGTCGCTGGAGAATCTCGCCATCGCCCGCGCGGCGGCGGACGTCGACATTTGGCTGGCGCTGTTCTTTTTCGGCAACACCCACCCTTTGAACACGCTCTACCTGGCGGCCGTCGGCCCGGATGCGTCGGCCCTCGCCTATCGTGCGCTGTCGCTCGTATCGGGCGTCGCCGCCGTCGCCGTGGCAGCGGCCATCGGCTGGCGCCACAGTCGCAGCGAGGCGGTGCTGGTGGCGACGCTGGTCGGTATCAGCTACGCGATGGTCAACTATGCCAGCGAGGCGCGCGGTTACGCGCCGATGATGCTGGCGGCGCTGGCGTCATTCCACCTGTTCGATGGCTGGCTGCGACTCGGCGGCCGCGGACGCGCCGGCGCCTTCGTCGTGGTGTCGCTGCTCGGCTTCGCCAGCCACGCTACGTTCGCCGTCGTTTTGGCCGGCTTGGCGGCGTGGGCGGCCCTGGTGTTCCATCGCCGCCTCGGCTCGGCGGTGTCGGCGGCGGCGCGGCTTGTGGCGCCATTCGGCATCCAGGCGGTGGTCGTCACCGCCTACTTCGCCGTTATCGCCACCAACACCCAGTCCACCAGCGGTCCGTTCGGACCGATCGTCGAATCCGTGCGCGGCATGCTGTCCGCGACCTTCGGCATCGACCCGGCTTGGTCCGGCGGTGGCGCCATAGCGCTGGCGCTCGGCCTGGCGTTGGCGGCGGTCGTCGGCTGGCTGTATCGGCGCGGCGATGCCTCGTGGATCTTCTTCGCCATCGTGGTGATCGGATTGCCGCTCGCCGTCGCCGCCGCCAACCCGCTAATCAGCACGGTGCCGCGCTATTTCTTCGTCGACGCGGTGTTCGCGCTCATTGTCGCCGCCCGCGGACTGGACCTGATGTTGGAGCGAGGCCGGCGGTGGCGTCTAGCCACCATCGCGCTGGTGGCACTGTTTGTCGTCGGCAACGGCATCCAGCTGGACAGGTTCTTCGATGGCGGGCGCGGGCGCTATGCCGAGGCGGTGCGGCTCATTGCCGCTGACGGCGACGGGCCCGCCCGCGTCGCCGGCTACCACCCGCTCCGGGTCGGCGCCGTGCTCACCTATCACGCCCGCCGCGCCGGCCTCGCCGACGCCGTGCGATTCACCACCGCAGGCGAGGAGGAGGTGCCGGCGTCCTGGTACATCACCGACGGCTTCCAAGGCCAGGCGCCGACGGCGACTCTGTTCCGCAGCGTCGGCGGCGGCCAGGCCACCTATCGGCTGGCGGCGGTGTTCCCGCACTGGGGACTTTCCGGCGACACCTGGGCTGTCTATCGCCGCCGCGACTGAGACTCCTCCCCATCAGCCGGGTGGCAGCACCTCGAACAGCCGGAAGCGCCCCTTGAGCGCCGCCGGCAAGGTCGCTTCCCTGAGCCAGCTCGGGAGCTCTCCCCGTTGCAGGCGGCGGTAGAATATGCCGTCGCCCTTGCCTTTCCAGAAATAGGTATCGTCGCTGCCGAAGCGGCAGAGCAGGATCAGATCGACCTCGCGTTCGCGGACGAGCGCGTGAATCTCGTTATCCTTGCCGCCGCCGAGGATGCGGACGCCGTCGAGAATACCGGTAGCGATGCGGTGGTGGATGATCGCCAACACCCGGTGGCGGGTGCGATAGAGAAGCTCGGCGCCGAAGTTGGCCGAAGCCAGGATGATGCGTGGCCGCGCGCTCCACGGCGGCGACTCGAGGAATCGCGCCATCGGCTGCAACGGACAGGCGCGCGGATCCTCGGCGAGCGGCATTGGCGGCGGTGGTCCGGCGGCGGCCTTATCGCCGACAAACACCCCGGCAGCGCCCAAGGCGAGCGGGCCGACCGCCAAGGCGATCATCGCCAGTACTTTGACCGGAGCGCGCCACGGCGGCGCGAATCGCCGGTCGATCGAGGCGTCGGCGGCAAGCATCAGGTCCGCCAGCGCTACAAGCAGGAACAGCCCGGCGTAAAGCGACCAGCGGATCCAGCCGAGCGCGAGGACGACGTAAACGACGCACGCCGCGATCAGCAGCAGCCATCCCCAGCGGTCGCCGCCGGCCCATTCCTGCCTCAGCCGCTTCGCCGCCCACGGCAAGGCGAACACGGCGGCGCCGAGATAAAGCAGGAGATGCGGCAGATCGGTGATCGGCGCGTACTCGGAGACGCCGCCGAAGATCCTGAGGATCTCCGGGTCGAAGTCCTTCAGCGGATTGATCAGGATTTTCGGATATAGCGCGCGCATCAAGGCGAGGCCCAGGGCGGCGGCGCCAACGGCAGCGAGCAGCCGCGTCATCGGGCCTGCGGGCTCGCGCCCGCGCCGCGCCAGCGAGGCGACCGCCGCCCAGAAGGTGGCGACCACCGCCGCCTGGGTCAGGTGCACGACCGATAGCCGGTCGTATTCGACGGCGAAATAGCGGGCGGGCCCGCGTTCGATCAACGTTGCTGCGGCGATGCCGCCGAACAGGCCAAGGGCGAGCGCCATGTTCCTTTCGCCCGCTCGATCGTTGCCCGCCACCCATGTCAGGCCGAGGACGGCGATGGCGAGGGCCGCCGGGATTTGCGCCTCGGTGCCGACCCAGTTGCCGACGGCGAACACGACACCGGCGGCGAGAGCGTGACGAACACCACCGCCACCCGTCGCCGCCAGCGCGCGCACGGTGAAGCCGAAGGCGACGACAGCAATCAGCGCCAGCAGCACGTGGTGGTCGGCGTGGCCGACGGTGGCGTAGCCAAGCACCCCGAACTGGGTGGCGGTGAGGGCGGCAGCGATCAGCGCCGCGCTGGTGCCAACCAGGGGCGCCGCCGCCCACGCCATCGCCGCCGCCGTCGCCAGGTGCAACAACGGGCCGATCAGCGCCCCCGACCAGTAAAGCGCCTTGGCGAAGCCGAGGAGCGGCGCCATCGGCAAGGCAAGCGCGATCAACAGCACGTCGAACGGGCGCGTCCAGTGCAGCGAGCCGCCGAAGGGCGCGTTGGCACGCGGCAGGCTTGCATCCAACCAGTTTCCGGTCGCGATCAGTCTTTCGACGCGAAGCAGGTGGGCGTAGCCGTCGCTGTCGGCGAGGTTGCCGTATTGGACGACGTTGTGATCGAGGTTCCACCACGCCACATGAACCAGGACGACGAAAAGGAGCGCCGCCGCCAGCGGCCCCGCCGGGATTCTCCCCGGCACGCCGATTGCTGGCGGCGCCTTATCGTCGATGGCAGCCACGGCGTGTCCCTGTTCCTCGTTGACGCGGCATCACGTTGGCGCTCTCGCCCCTTCAAGGAAGACCGATGGACGACAGGTTATCCGGGCGGCAGAACCCGGAACAGGCGGAATCGGTCGCCGAGGCTCGCCGGCAACGCGACTTCGCCGAGCCAGTCAGGCAACCGCCCTTCCGCGAGGCGACGATAGAGCACGTCCCCACTCCGGCCCTTCCAGAAATAATCGTCGTGGCTGTCAAAGCGGCAGAGCAGGATCAGATCGATCCCGCGCTCGCGGACGCGCGCCCGGATCTCTCCGTCGTCGGTGCCGCCGAGGATTTGCAAGCTGGCGAGAATGCCGGCGAAGTTGCGGTGGTGAACGGTGGCGACGACCCGGTGGCGGGTGCGATAGAGAAGCTCGGTGCCGAAGTTGGCCGACGCTAGGATGGTGTAAGGCCGCGCATCCCAGGGCGGCGTCGTCAGGAACCGCGCTAACGGACTGAGCCGGCAGGGGCGCGGATCGCCCGCGACCGCGCCGGCGGCGGCCGTCGGTGGCGCGACCGCGATCACGCCGGCTGCGCCGACCGCCGCCGGGCCGATCACCAACGCCAGGATCGCCGCCGTTTTGACGACGGCGCGGACCGGCGGGCGGAAGCGGCGATCGAGCGCCGAGTCGAGATGCATCACGAGGTCGGCGACCCCGACGACCAGGAACAAATCGGCGTAAAGCGCCCAGCGCACGTGGTACATCGCCATGGCCAGGCCCGCCGCCGACAGGACAACCAACAGCAGCCAAGGCCAGCGGCCGCCTGTCCGCCATTCGCGCGTCAGCCGCCAGAGCACCCACGGCAACGCGAATACCGCGACGCCGACGAAGAAGAGGAAGTGCGCCACATCGCCGATCGGCTTCAGCTCGGTGATCATGTCGACGACCGCCACCACCAGCGGGTCGAAATCCCTGGCCGGGTTGACCAGCAGCCTGGGAAACAGCAGCCGCACCGAAGTGAACACGGCGGCGGCGCCGGCGGCAGCCAACAGCAGGCGTCCGCCGGCGGCCGTCGGCAGGCGACGGCGCCGGCCGAGGGCGGCGACCGCCTCCCAGAACGCCGCCACCAGCGCCGCCTGGGTCAGATGCACGATGGAGATGCGGTCGTATTCGACGGCGACATAGTGGAGCGGCCCGTGCTCGATCAGCAGCACCGCCGCAAGGCCGGCCGCATAGCCCGAGGCTAGGCACCGGTTGCGGTCCACCGCCGGCTCGCCGTCGACAATCCACATCAGGCCGGCGACAGTCAGGAAGATGGCAGCCGCAATTTGCGCCTCCGGACCAACCCATCCGGCGACGGCCAGCGCCGCGCCGGCGGCAAGCGCGTGTCGGTTCGGCCGTTCGCTGTCGGCGAGAGCGCGAACGGCGAAACCGAAGGCGGCCACCGTCAGCAGCGCGAACAGCATGTGATGGTCGGGACGACCGACGATGGCATTGGCGAAGATGCCGGCCTGAATCGCCGTCAGCGCGCCGGCGATGAGGGCGCCGGCGCGGCCGAGCAACGGCCGCGCCGCCCACGCCAGCGCCGCCGCCGTCGCCAGATGCAGAAGCGGGCTGATCACGGCGCCCGACCAGTAGAGGGCCGCGGACCAGCCGAGGAGCGGCGCCATCGGCAGGGCGAGCGCAATCAGCAGCATGTCGAACAGGCGCGTCCAGTGCAGCGAGCCGCCAAAGGGCGCGTTGGCGTCGGGCAGGCTCGCATCGAACCAGTCGCCGGTCGCCAGCAGGCGTTCGGCGCGCAACAGCCAGGCGTAGCCGTCGCTATCGAAGAGTTCGCCGTGGCGGACGATGGTGTCGGCGAGAGAGAGCCAGACGACGTGGACCATGGCGACGAAGAGGAGCGCCGCCGCCAGCCCCCAGGCGCCGGCGGACGCGCGCTCGATCGGTGGCGTCGTGCTGTTGGCGGCGTCGGCCATGGCGATTCCCCACTCAGACCGCTGGCGGCCCTATGCAGCGGCCATGTTAGCGCCAACGTCGCCGGCACATAAACGCCGCGATCCGTGGCCTTCCGCCACCGCCAGCGGAAAAGACTCAACTAATTCTTAATGGTTGCCAACATAGGTTTGATTCCGTTGAGGGAATCTGCGAAAAACGCCCCGGCCGAGCCGGTTGCAACGAGCCGCCGCGGGCGGTCGCGACGACAAGAAAAAATCGGAGCCGCCGACCGCATGCTAATGAGGGGACTGCTCGCCGCCGCGGCGCTGGCCGTCGGCGTCGCCGCTTCGGCGGCGCTCATGCTGGATCTCGGCAACGCCGGCCAGCGACTCGGCATGTTCGACCCCGAGGATCAGCGCGACACGCTCTCCCTGGCGCCGCTGTCGCTCGGCAACCCGTCGGCGGCGGCGACGCTCAGGACCCGCTGGTCGGAGGAACCGCAGGACGGCGTCCCCGACGCGTTGCCGCCGTCGTTCCAATACGTGCTCCGGGTCGGCCACGGCGATACCTTGGGCGGGCTGCTCATTGACGCTGGCGTGCCGGGGACGGAAGCGGAGGCCGCGATCCGCGTGCTGGCCAAGCATTACAACCCGCGGCGCATCAGGAACGGCCAGGAGATCACCGTAATTTTCGAGCCGCCGGCACGCGGCTCCATCGATGCCGGGCTGCCGACCCCCGGCCGATTTCTCGGCTTGACGATCGAGCCTGAGTACGACATCGCGGTCGAGGTGGTGCGCGCCGCCGGCGGCGGTTTCGCCGCCAACATGATCGCCAGGACGCTGACGCGGGCGATGGCGCGGGCGGCGGGCGAGATCGACTCGAGCCTCTACATCGCCGGCCGCAAGGCGGGGCTGCCGCACGGCATCCTCGCCGAACTGATCCGCGCCTTTTCGTGGGACGTCGACTTCCAGCGCGACGTACGCGAGGGTGACGGCTTCGAGGTGATGTATGACCGCGCCTTCGACGACAGGGGCCGCGAGGCGCACGCCGGGCCGATCCGGTTCGCGGCGCTGACGCTGTCGGGCAAGCGCCACGCCATCTACCTGCACACCACCGCCGACGGCGACACCGACTACTTCGATGCCGCCGGCAAGAGCGCGCGGAAGGCGCTGATGCGCACGCCGATCGACGGCGCGCGGCTCTCATCCGGCTTCGGCAAGCGGATGCATCCGATTCTTGGTTACACGAAGGTGCACCGCGGCGTCGATTTCGCTGCGCCCTCAGGGACCCCGATTTACGCCGCCGGCAGCGGCGCCGTGGTGCAGGCAGGACCCAACGGCGCCTACGGCAATTATCTCAGGATCCGCCACAACGGCGAGTATTCGACCGCGTATGCGCATCTGCGCGCCTTTGCCAAGGGCGTGCGCGCCGGCAAGCGCGTCACCCAGGGCCAGATTATCGGCTACGTCGGCACTACCGGCCGCTCGACCGGCCCGCACCTGCATTACGAGATCCTGGTCAACGGCAC
Organism: Rhodospirillales bacterium; assembly: GCA_036393575.1. Lineage (GTDB taxonomy): Bacteria > Pseudomonadota > Alphaproteobacteria > Rhodospirillales > Casp-alpha2 > JACPJY01. The sequence goes on from DASWGT010000134.1 coordinate 19,646, forward strand.
CCGGACCAACCCGATGAAGGTGCGGATGCCGTCGGGCCGTGCATTGGCCGGCGCCGAGCTCAAGCGCTTCGAGGCGGCGCGCGCCCGCATCGAGAACCAGTACGCGGCGCTGCCGGCCGCGCCGGACGCGGCGGATGCGCGGCTGGTCGAGGTGCGGGACTAACGCCGAGGCAGCGGACCGGGCGGCATACCGTCAGGTCCTGTCCTTCCCCATATTTGTAGTGAATACTCCCTGATATGGGTGGAGGAGCAATTTCATGACAAAAAAGCTTGCAGGAAAGGTGGCGTTGGTCACCGGCGGTTCGCGCGGCATCGGCGCCGCCATCGCCAAACGGCTGGCCGAGGACGGCGCCGACGTCGCCATCAGCTATTCTGCTTCCGCCGAAAAGGCCAAGGCAGTGGTCCGCGACATCGCCGCCAAGGGCGGGCGCGCCGAGGCGTTCAAGGCCGACCAGGCCGTGGCGGCCGAAGTCGCGGGGCTGGTGAAGGCGGTGATCAAGAAGTTCGGCCGCCTCGACATCCTGGTCAACAACGCCGGTGTCATGGCCGGCGGCGTGGTCGGCGATCCGGCCACCGACGCCGCCGCGCTCGAGCGTCAGCTCACCATCAACGTCGGCGGCGTGGCGGCGGCCGTACGCGCCGCGGCGCCGCTGATGGGCGAAGGCGGGCGCATCATCACCATCGGCTCCTGCCTCGGCAGCCGCGTGCCATGGCCGGGCATCGCCGACTATTCGGCGACCAAGGGCGCCGTCGCCCTCTACACTAAGGGGTGGGCGCGCGATTTGGGGTCGAAGGGCATCACCGTCAACGTCGTGCAGCCCGGCCCCATCGCCACCGACATGAACCCCGAGGACGGCGACTTCGCCGAGGTCGCGAAGAAGGCCATCGCCCTCGGTCGCTACGGCAAGCCGGAGGAGGTGGCGGCGGTCGTCGCCTTCCTCGCCAGCCCGGAGGCCAGCTTCGTCACCGGCGCGGCCCTCGACGTCGACGGCGGCGTCAACGCCTGAGCGCGGCCCCGACACGATGACGGCGCCGCCGGCGAACGTGACTGCGGAACCGTTGGCGGCCGGCGGCGGCTCTAGGTCGCCTATGCCTCGAGGCCTTTAGAAGTCGGCGTGACGGTCGCGGGCCCGGCGTGTTTAGTCCGCCGAAGTTCATATACCTTGATCGGCTCGGCGATGCCGCGCACGGGCTCGTCGCCGATGACGCGCAGCCGGTCGCCGAGACCGGTCTGGTGCTCCGCCACGTCGCCGGACAATGCGCAATCGATCCCCAACTCTCTGGCTTTCTGCTCAAGTCGGGCGGCGATATGGATGGTGTCGCCATAGAAGCCGATGGCGCGCCTGGTATCGCCTTCCTCGCAGGTGACGATGGGGCCGCCGTGAATGCCGATGCGATAGTCGGGCACGTGGCCGAACTTGGATCGGTAGTAGTCTGCCTCGCGATCGACGGCGTCGCCGATGGCGTCGATGGCGCGGGCGATGCGGTTTCTGACGACGCCTTGCCGCCAATCCCAGACGGCGACCAGCCCGTCGCCGGTGAAGCGGTAAATCTCGCCGCCGAGATCGGTGATCGGGCCGGAGACGTCGAAGAAGAACTTGCCGATCAGCGCGCGGGCCTCGATCGGGCCCAGCCGCTCGACCAGCGCGGTCGATCCCTTGATGTCGAGGAAAAGAAAGATCCGCCGTTCGAGCACCGGCCGGTGGTATTTGCCGATCATCAGGTAAAACAGGTTCCTGGCGCCCAGGTAACCGACGACGCGAAGCGTCATGATCGCCGCGATGGCGACGACGAACAGCAGCGGCAGGACGATCTGCAATGGCGGCATGGTATGGGCCAGTTCGCTTGCCACCGGGGCGCCGTGGAAGCGGCCGAGAAGCGTCCTGTTCGCCACCATCATCGTCATCGCGAAAACCACGATCAGCAGGCTATAAAGCGCGATGGACTTGGCCGGGTGCATGGCCCGGAGCCAGCGGCCGGGGCGGCCCTGGACGTAGAACTCTTCGAACAGGCTGATGGCGAGGCCGGTGCCGAGCGCGGCAGTGGCCGCGCGTTCCGGCACCCCGCCGATGACGATGACGAAGACGATCGCCAGACCGGTGAACAGCGTCGTCGAGAAACAGACGGCGATCAGTTTGTTGCGAAGCGACAATCTCATGCGATCTTCTCCGTCATTCCCCCATCCGGTCCGTCGACGGATTCGGCCGCGCCGGACGCCCTGCCGGACGGGGTCTGGGACCGGGAACGGCACAAAAAAAGAGACAGTCCCTCCAGTTTAGGGGAACTGTCCGCTTTTTTCCACGCGGCCTTCAGGCCGCTTCCGCCTCGACCGCCTCGCCGTTGATGGTGAGGCCGTCCGGGCCGCGCGCTCACCAAGATTGGAGACAGAGGCCGAGGGACTGAACTCATTCCCTCGACTACAACGCGACCGACACGCCGAATTCGCCGCCGTACCGTTGCGTCTGTTCGAGATATTTCGGAATCCGCAGTGCCGTGAACAGATCATGCGCTTGTCGGAGACTGTTCTCCGCGGCTTCTGGGTTGCCCTGGGAATGGGCCAGGACTGCAAGATCAAGGTGAATGCGTCCTTCTTCGAAGCGGGCGCCGAGCGTGGCGAATGTCCTGAGGGCTTTGCTAAGGTGGCGCTTCGCCTCCGGCAATTTCCCCTCAGCGCTGGCGATCCTGCCCAGCAGGTGTTTCGACAATCCGACACCAACCAGAAATTGAATATCCGAGCTGACGTCGAGCGCCTTACCGACCGCACCGGCTGCCTTGTCGATCTCGCCGTTCAACAGATAGGCTTCGCCGAGCATGGCCCTGAACCAGGCGCAGAACTGCAGCGAGCGGACCCGGTCGGCGAGCGCCACGGCCTGCTCCAGCACGGTGACCGCGCGGGCGAGGTCCCCGGCTTCCTGACAGGCCCTTCCCAGGCAGGCGAGAACGAAGGCAGTCTCGAATTCGTCGGGCGAAAGCTCAAGCGCCCGCTCGCATAACGCGATCCCCGTCTCGGCGGCCCCGCGCATGGCATGGCTGAGGCCGGCGATCATCGCGGCGTTGCTCTGGGCGCGACGGATGCCGGTCGCGTTGCCAAGGGCCTCAAGCCGCGTCGTCGCCTCCAGGGCCGAGTCGAACTCTCCTGTGAAAATGCAGCAGTAGCCGAGCGTGAACAGAGCCTGGCTGAGCCAGAAGCTGTCATTGGTGCGCGTCAGCAGAGCGGCGGCCTCGCGGCCATGGGCGACCGCCTCGGCCAATGGCCGTCCCGAATACACGCATTCGGTGGCGAGCGCGCGATGGACCCTCCCCATGACGGCTTCGTCGCCAGCCCGTGTCGCCTCTTCGAGGCTTCGCCGCAGGCTGCGGGCGGCTTCGTCCCGGTGTCCGAGCCAAGCATGGGCAAAGCCGAGCCAGAAGTAATATTGGCCGGCAAGCGAGGGCTCTCGCAGTTGTTCCAGGCGGTCCCGGTGCCGAAGTAGGAAGTCCACGATCTCTTGCCGGCGGCCGAGGAAATGTAGGGACTCCGCCCGGCGCAGCGCGAGATTGAGAAGGATTTGGTCCTTTTTCGGGTCGCGAAGCCGCTCCGCCTCGGCGAGGGCTTGATCGAGCACGGCGACGGCCTCGGTATGAGCGTACACGGCGGCCGTCTTGTCGGCGAACAGCGTCAGGTACCGGACCGCCTTGTCGGCGTTCCCGGCCCGAGAAAAGTGGTGCGCCAAGGTTTCCGGCTCGGTCGCCATGATTTCGGGAAAATCCCGCTCCAGGATCTCGGCAATGCGCGCGTGCAGTTGCCGCCGCCGGCGCAACAGCAATGTCTCATAGGCGGTATCCTGGAATAGGGCGTGCTTGAAAGTGTACTTGGCGTCGGGAACGGCGCCTCTCTTGAAAACCAATTCCGACTGCACCAGTCGCTCAAGGTTGACCTTGATTTCGTCGGCGGGTGAATCCGCCACCGCAGTCAACAGGCCAAAAGAGAATTCCCGACCGAACACCGAACCGACTTGCGCGGTCTCCTTCGCCTCGCCCAACTGATCCAAACGCGCGATCAGCAAAGCCTGTAGCGTCGCCGGTATCCGGTCTTTGGCGCCCGGGTCATCGATCGACTTGCCGACTTCGATAACCGACTTGATCAACTCTTCCACATACAAGGGTACGCCGTCGGCGCGGGTAATGATTTGATCGATGACCGTATCCGCAAGCGCATGGCCGCCGGCCGCGCGGACGATTTCGATGCTCTGCTTGCGGCTCAGCCGGTTAAGCGTGATCGCGAGAAGATGCGGATGCCGAATCCAAGGTGAGGCATAGACCGGCCGGTGGGAGATCACCATAAACACCGCCGCATCGGCGACCCGCGCCATCATCTCCCCGATGAAGGTCTCCGTCGACGGATCGATCCAGTGCGCGTCCTCCAGCACGAACAGCACCGGGCGTTGCCGGCTCAACGCCAACACCTGACCGGTCATCGCTTCGATGGTACGGTCGCGGCGCTGCTGTGGGGTCAAATTCAGCGCGCCGTAACGAGCCGTTGCCGGCAGCGACAGTAGCGCCGCGAACAATGGCGCCACCACCTCTATGTTCTCCGCCGACATCCTGAGCAGCGATTCCAGCTTGTCGAGCTTGCTCTCCGGCCCGTCAGTGCTTGAGAACCGGGCGGCCCGCTCCAAGCGCTGGATGATGGGATAGAAGGCGCTGTTGCCGTGGCGCGGCGAACACTGATAGCGCAGGCGGAAATGCGGCTCGCTAGCGATCTTGTCCCGGAGTGCTTGCAGGATACGCGATTTGCCAATGCCGGCCTCACCCGACAATAAGACGATCTGCCCTTCGCCGCCCTTTGCCAGTTCCCAGCGTTCGTGAAGCAGGCCGAGTTCATGCTCGCGCCCGATGAAACGGGTGAGCGTGTCCGCATGGGTCGCTTCGAATCGAGTTTCCATCGCGCCCTCGCCGACGACGGACCAGGCGGTGACGGGCTCGAAAAATCCCTTCAGTTTCTGAGGGCCGAGGTCCTGCAGATCGAAGGCGGCGCCGATCAGACGGCGCGTCATGGCATCGATCACCACTTGGCCCGGCCCGGCCATGCCCTGGAGTCGGGCCGCCAGGTTCGGAGTCTTTCCCGTCACCGCCTCTTCCTCCGCCGCGCCCTCGCCGATGATGTCGCCGACGACGACTGGTCCCGTCGCGACCCCGATACGGACCCGCAGCGATTCGCGATCGCCCGATTTCAAACCACCGACTGCTTTGACGATCGCGAGCCCGGCGTGCACCGCGCGCTCGGCACTGTCCTCATGCGCATGGGGATAGCCGAAATAAGCCAGCACGCCATCGCCCATGTATCGGGCAACGTGCCCTTTGAGGCGCGCTACCTCGCCGGCGACCGCCTTTTGATAGCCGCCGATGAGTTCGCTCAGATCTTCGGGGTCTATCCGTTGTGACAGCGCCGTCGAGCCGACGAGGTCAGCGAACATTACGGTAAGCTGACGGCGTTCCGCTTCGGCCTTGCTGTGGGACGCAACCGACGCTGGAGGGAGTTCCTGCTCGGCAGGAAGGGCAGCGACGGCTTTCAGCAGCTTTCGGCGGTGACCAAGGGTGAGCCCCAGGTCCTTCAGGTCGTCGTCTGACAGTTCGGCCACGACTTCCAGGTCGATGTCATTCCGTGAGAATGTCTCGGCGTATCGGCCGAGGCCCAGGCTCTCCAGCCAACGCACAATGTCGCCGCTCACGTCTTGCCTCCGATCGCAGCGGCCCGATGATAGCAGATGCGCGGGAAAAGACCGGCGCTACTTTCGACCGGCGACTCCCGGTGGCAATCGAAGAAGCGCCGGCGGCCGCGGGTTCGGCGGCACTACGATCTTCAAGCCAAAGCTCGTCTGAAACCTGGTTGCCATCCACTATCGAAAGCGCGGCTTGGCGCCGCCGGCATTTCTAGGCCGCTTCCGCCTCGACCGCCTCGCCGTTGATGGTGAGGCCATCCGGACCGGCGGACACCTTCACGTCGGCGCCGTCGAGCACCTTGCCTTCCAGGATCAGCCCGGCGAGCGGGTTCTGCAGGGCGCGCTGGATCACCCGCTTCAGCGGCCGGGCGCCGTAGACAGGGTCATAGCCCTTGTCGGCCAACCACGCCTTCGCCGCCTTGTCGAGGGCGAGCTTGATCTTGCGCTCGGCGAGCAGCTGCCTCAGGCGGCCGAGCTGGATCTCGACGATGCCGGTCATGTGCTCGCGGAACAGGCGATGGAACAGGATGATCTCGTCGAGGCGGTTGAGGAACTCGGGCCGGAACGCCCGGCGCACGATCTCCATCACCTGCGGCCGTACCTGAGACGAATCCTGGCCTTCCGGCTGCGCCGCCAAGATGTCGCCGCCCAAATTCGAGGTCAGCACGATAATGGTGTTGCGGAAATCGACGGTGCGGCCGTGGCCGTCGGTGAGGCGGCCGTCGTCGAGCACCTGCAGCAGCACGTTGAAGACGTCCGGGTGCGCCTTCTCGATCTCGTCGAACAGCACCACCTGATACGGTCGGCGGCGCACGGCTTCGGTCAAGGCGCCGCCCTCGTCGTAGCCGACGTAGCCCGGCGGCGCGCCGATCAGCCGCGCGACGGCGTGCTTCTCCATGTACTCCGACATATCGATGCGGATCAGCGCCTGCTCGTCGTCGAACAGGAACTCGGCCAGCGCCTTGCACAACTCCGTCTTGCCGACGCCGGTCGGCCCCAGGAACACGAACGAGCCGATGGGCCGGCCCTGGTCCTGGAGACCGGCGCGGGCACGGCGCACCGCGTCGGAGACGGCGGCGAGCGCCTCCTCCTGGCCGACGACGCGGGTGCGCAGGCTCTTTTCCATGTGCAGGAGCTTCTCGCGCTCGCCTTCCAGCATCTTGTCGACCGGGATGCCGGTCCAGCGCGAGACGATGGCAGCGATGTGCTCTGAGGTCACCGCCTCCTCGACCATGTGGCCGTGCTCGGCGCCGTCGGCCTTGGCAATTTGCGACTCGAGGCGCGGGATCAGGTCGTACTGCAGCTCCCCCGCCTCCTCGTAGCGGCCCTCGCGCATGGCGCGCTCGTGGGCGACGCGGGCCTTGTCGAGCTCGTCCTTCAGCTTGGTAACGTCGGCCAGCGCGCCCTTCTCCGATTCCCACTGCTTGGTAAGCTTCGCTGATTCGGATTCCAGTTCCTTCAATTCCTTTTCCAGCTTGCCGAGACGGTCCTTCGAGGCGCGGTCGCTCTCCTTCTTCAGCGCCTCGCGCTCGATCTTGAGCTGGATGATGCGGCGGTCGAGCTCGTCGATCTCCTCGGGCTTGGAATCGACCTCCATGCGCAGCCTTGAAGCCGCCTCGTCGACGAGGTCGATCGCCTTGTCCGGCAGGAAGCGGTCGGAGATGTAGCGGTTGGAAAGCGTCGCCGCCGACACCAGGGCCGAATCGAGAATTCGTACCCCGTGGTGGAGCTCGTACTTCTCCTTGATGCCGCGCAGGATCGAGATGGTGTCCTCGACGGAGGGCTCGGAGACGAACACCGGCTGGAAGCGCCTCGCCAACGCCGCGTCCTTCTCGACGTGCTTGCGGTACTCGTCCAACGTGGTGGCGCCGACGCAGTGCAAATCGCCCCTGGCCAGCGCCGGCTTCAGCAGGTTGGAGGCGTCCATGGAACCCTCGGCGGCGCCGGCGCCGACGATGGTGTGCATCTCGTCGACGAACAGGATCACCTCGCCCTCGGCGGCGGTGATCTCGGCCAGCACCGCCTTCAGGCGCTCTTCGAACTCGCCGCGGAACTTGGCGCCGGCGACCAGCGCACCCAAGTCGAGCGCCATCAGGCGCTTGGTCTTCAGGTTCTCCGGCACGTCGCCCTGGACGATGCGGATGGCGAGCCCCTCGACGATGGCGGTCTTGCCGACGCCGGGCTCGCCGATCAGGACGGGATTGTTCTTGGTGCGCCGGGATAGCACCTGGATGGTGCGGCGGATCTCCTCGTCGCGGCCGATGACCGGATCGATCTTACCGTCGGCGGCGGCCTGCGTCAGGTCGCGGGCGTATTTCTTCAGCGCCTCGTAGCCTTCCTCTGCGGTACGGCTGGTCGCCGTGCGGCCCTTGCGGAAATCGTTGATCGCTTTGTTCAGCCCCTGCGGGGTGACGCCGGCGCCCTGCAGCGCCTTCGCCGCGGCGCTGCCGGCGGCGAGCGCGACGGCCAGCAGCAGGCGCTCGACGGTGACGAAGCTGTCGCCGGCCTTTTCCGCCATCCGCTCGGCCTGGTCGAACAGCTTTGCCGTTTCCTGGCCCAGATATGTCTGGCCGGCGCCCGGGCCCTCGACCTTCGGCAGCTTCCGGAGCTCGGCTTCCGTCGCCTTGAGCGCGGCCCGGGCGTCGCCGCCGGCGGCGTTGATCAGGTTGGCGCAAAGCCCTTCCTTGTCGTCGAGCAAACCCTTCAACAGATGCAGCGGCGCCAGTTGCTGGTGGCCGTCGCGGATGGCTAGCGTCTGGGCGGACTGGATGAAGCCGCGCGCGCGCTCGGTGTAGTTCTCGAATTCCATGACCTCGGTATCCCTCTGCGTCCCCGGGTTGGCGCGGGATGAAACGGCCCTCGGGGGCCGCCGCCACCCCTAAATATGGCCCATCGAGCCGGCCGCGCAAGCGCCGCCGGCGGGCCGGCGCGGACCCGGGAATCCTCCGGCCCCGTTGACAGTCCGGGCGCGGGGGGCAATGTTCGGCCCGATGACCATTACCGTCGCCAAAATCTGCCGCTATCCGGTCAAAGGGCTGACGCCGGAGCCGCTCGACGCGGTCGAGCTCGCCACCGGCAAGGGGCTGCCCGACGACCGGCGGTTCGCGATCGCGCTCGGCTCGACGCCGGTCGACGGCGCGACCGTGTCGTGGATGCCGAAGTCGAGCTTCCTGACGCTGGTCAAGCACGAGAAGCTGGCGGCGCTGCGCACCCGTTTCGACGGCACGACCGGGGCGCTGGTCATCGAGCGCAACGGCCGGTCGGTGGCGCGCGGCATCATCACCGGCCGATTGGGGCGGGCCGTAATCGAGGAGTTCTTCGACGCCTACATGGGCGCGGAAGCGCGCGGCCGGCTGAAGCTGGTCGAGGCGGCCCATGGCGAGGTGCTGAGCGACTGCCGCGCGCCGATGGTCTCGATCATCAATCTCGCCAGCGTCAAGGACCTGGAACGGGTGACGGCGGCGCCGGTGAACCCGCTGCGGTTCCGCGGCAATTTTTTCATAGAAGGCGCCGACGCGTGGTCGGAGTTCGGATGGATCGGCAACGAGATCACGGTCGGCAACGCGCGCCTGAAGATCGAGGAGCGCATCGGCCGCTGTGCCGCTACCAACGTCGATCCCGAAAAGGCGGTGCGCGACCTCAACATCCCGGCCAGCCTGCAGCGGGGATTCCGCCACGCCGACATGGGCGTCTACGCCACCGTGGTCGGCGGCGGACGCGTCGCCGCCGGCGATGCGGTGACGTTGGCTGGTTAAATCTCGCTAATCGGTCGTCGGACTCGGTCGTTGAACTTGGGCGTCGGGCGAGTCACCCCGCCGCCACAACGTCAGGAGGCCGTCGGCCCCTGTCCCCTTCCCGCCGCCGGGTTCGTCGTCTTGGTCACGTTGGCGTCCTTGCCGTCCGGCGACGCCTGGGTGGCCACGGCGGCCATGGCGGACGCGGGCA
>DASWGT010000135.1:0-2026 GCA_036393575.1 Rhodospirillales bacterium
GACACCATCGTTGCCATCCAGCCGAAGCACTCGGGAACCGGCGCGCAGGCGCTGCAGGCCCTCGACCACGACTTCATCGCCTGCCGCCAGATCGCCGGCGGCGACGATGACGACGCCGCTCCGCCGGCCGACGATATCGACGCCGACGCGGATCACCGAGTCGCCCTCGACTTTCCAGACGTACGGGCCGCTCCGGTCCCACTGCACGGCGAGCGAGGCGACGGCCGGCTGATCCACGCCTTCGAACGCCAGCGCGACGTTCAACGCCATGCCGGGCTTCAGCACGTTGGCCTCGTTCGGCAGGCTTGCCTCGACCTTGAGCGTGCGCGCCACCGGATCGACGCGGCTGTCGACGGCGCTGACGTGGCCGGTGAAGTGCCGGCCGGCGAGCGCGGCGGTGGTGGCGACGATCTCCTGGCCGACGACGACGCGGCCGGAGGCGCGTTCCGGCACCTCGAAGGCGACGGTGACGGTCGACATGTCGTCGAGGGTGGCGATGGCGCGCGAAGAATTGACCAGGTCGCCCATGGTGACGTCGGTAAGGCCGATGGTGCCAGCGAAGGGGGCGACGAGAGTCCGGCGGGCGAGCTCCAGTTCGGCACCGCGCAGATCGATCTCGGCGCGCTGAGCGTTGGTGCGCGCTTCGGCAAGCGCGGCAGTCGTGATGTTGTTGGATTGGGCAAGCTGCTCGGCGCGCTCCAGGGCTAGCCGGGCGCTGTCAAGGGCGACGCGGGCGCGGTCCACGGCAACCTGCTGCTCCGAGTCTCCCAGGCGGACGAGCGGCTGGCCCTCGGTGACCTCCGTGCCGGACCGGAAGGCAACCTCGGCGACGACGCCGGAGGCATCGGGATAGAGGGTGATGGCACGAGCGGCGGCAACGGTGCCGACTGCGCGGACCTCAAGGCCGGTATCGTCGATCTCTACGGCGGCCGTCACCACCGGGGCCGGCGCGCCGCCGCCAAAGCCGCCACCGCCCGGACGGCCACGATCGAAACCGCCGCCCACGGCAGGACCGCCGGCAGGCGATTGGGCGGCGGATGCACTATCCTGATTCGTGGCGAACCAGCCGCGATCGTATGCCAGCCATCCGCCCGCAACGAGGACGAGGACGGCCACGGAAAGCGCGATCTGTCTTGCTGGCGGCATCGAATCCCTTGTGTGCGCACCGGATCTTGTTGCGACGCAGCGTAGCCGAAGGAGGGCCGATTGCCGCCTTAACGTTCTGTAATACGCGCGAGGAGACGGTTCTCCTATGGTCGAATATGGGACGAAACAGCATCATGGAAATATTAACGGCAAGAAGGCGAGAATTTTGCGGACTCCGCCCTTTATTTGAGAGTAGGAGTTTGCAACGATGCGCGCCCGGAAACGCCTGAAAATGCCCGCAAGAGGCACGCGAGTTGTCCACGACTGAAGAACTGGCCCGCGAGGGGTCCAGTAGCCGCCCCGCAGGCGCCCGGACAGGCGTAGCGGGGCCGGGAATGAATCCCACCGACATCGCCAATCCCGACTACTTCCACAAGGTGGTCGACTGCCAGTGGGCGTGCCCGGCGCATACGCCGGTGCCGGAGTACATCCGCCTGATCGCGGCGGGACGCTACTCCGACGCCTACATGGTCAACTGGTACTCCAACGTCTTTCCCGGAATCCTCGGACGAACGTGCGACCGGCCGTGCGAGCCGGCCTGCCGGCGTGGGCGCGTGGAAGAACAGCCGGTGGCGATCTGCCGGCTGAAACGCGTCGCCGCCGACAACAAGGACGACGTCAGCGGGCGGATGCCGCACGCGGGGGCGCGGAACGGCAAGCGCGTGGCCCTGATTGGGGCCGGGCCGGCATCCCTGACGGTGGCGCGCGATCTCGCGCCACTCGGCTACGACCTCGTGCTGATCGATTCGGACACGCGCGGCGGCGGCATGATCCGCAGCCAGATCCCGAGATTCAGGCTGCCCGAGTCAGTCATCGACGAGGAAGTCGGCTACATCGTCGGCATGGGCGGCATCGAGTCGCGCTACGGACATCGGGTCGA
>DASWGT010000136.1:0-3829 GCA_036393575.1 Rhodospirillales bacterium
GCCGAGATTTGGCGTGCCGTGCGCAAGGGAATGACGGGCAGCGTCACCATCCCCGACAAGCAGGCGGCGACGCTGGTGCAATCCGACGGCGACAACTGGCGCGCCTTCAAGAACGGCCCGCTGTCGCAGTTCGGCGGCTGGCTGCTACTGGTGATGATCGCAGTGTTGATAGTGTTCCGTTTGGTGCGTGGCCAGATCAAGATTGAGCATGGCCCTTCGGGCCAGACCATCGAGCGCTTCAACGCCATCGAGCGGGCTACCCACTGGGTGACCGCGTCGAGCTTCATCGTGCTCGCGCTCACCGGTCTCAACGTGCTCTACGGGCGCTACGTGCTGAAGCCGATCATCGGTGCCGACGCCTTCGCCTTCATCACCTACTACGGCAAGATCGCCCACGACTACATCGGCTTTGCTTTCATCGCCGGCATCATCACCATGTTCGTCCTGTGGGCGCGTCACAACATTTTCGACAAGGTCGATCTCACGTGGATCGCCCAGGGCGGCGGCCTGTTCGTCAAGGGCCAGCACCCGCCGGCCAGGAAGTTCAACTTCGGCCAGAAAAGCATCTTCTGGATCGTCATCCTCGGCGGCATCACGCTGTCGCTGTCGGGCGTGGCGCTGCTGTTCCCGTACGAGATCACGCCATGGGCGGCGACGTTCAAGATCATCAATCTGTTCGGCGCCAGTCTGCCATCCACGCTGACGCCGCTGCAGGAGACCCAGCTGTCGGTGCTGTGGCATTCGCTGGCGGCGCTGGTGATGATCGCCGTCATCATCGCCCACATCTACATCGGCACGCCACTCGGCATGGAAGGTGCCATCGGCGCCGTCGGCGAGGGGCAGGTCGACGTCAACTGGGCCAAGGAGCACCACAGCCTGTGGGTCGCCGAGATGATGGGCGAATCCGCCGGCGGGAAACCTCGCCCGGCCGAGTAGCGATTTACCTCAACGTTGGTTCACCAAGGGGACAAGGGCGGCAACAAGGCCGCCCTTTCCTTTTGGCTTCTGCCGTCCGGTCGCGGGAGGGCCGCAAACGAAACGCGCCCGCAAGCATGCGGGCGCGGGATCCGAAACCCCGGTGGTGGCGCGGGCCGTTCAGCCGCTCAGGCGGGTCGCGGTGGTCGAGAATTTCTGGGCCGACGATTGACCCGTGACGTTCAAGGCGACGCCGGCGACGACGGCGATGATGACCGCGACCGCGGCTCCCGTCCAAAACGATTTCATGATGTCGTCCCTCCCACTTTTCCCTGCGGCCTCGCAGGGGTGGAAACATTGTAAACCAATGGAAATTTGTTGCAACCGGCAGCTTGCCGAAAGCGCCGGCGGCGGCCCGCCTGGGCTTTGCCATGACAGCCCGCGCCGCGGCCGGTATGCTGCCCGTCGACGACAGCGGAAAACCAGTGGGGGCGAGCATGTCCGACCGAGATCCCGACGACACGGCCAACGCACACAAGCTTTTCCTCGAGCTGCTCGAGCAGTCGGGCTTCTTCCAGCAGATCCAAAGCCTGGAGGCAAACCTGAAGACGGTCTCCGGCGAGCTGCAGTCGTTCGGCGGCAACGTCGCTCAGCGCATGGAGGAGACGGAAAACCTGGCCGCCCACGTGCTGGCCATCGAGTCGATCCTGGCGGTGATGCTGAAGGCGTATCCGATCCTGGCCGACGACCTGAACGCCGAGGTCAAGGACCGCACGGCGGCGCTTTCCGGCAACGCCGAGGGTAGCCCGACGGTACAGGCGCTGGCCGCCGACATCCTGGCCAAGGCGACCGCCTGAGGCCCGCCCTCAGGCCGTAACCGGAATCCGGGCTATTCGGCGGCGGCGTCGGCGCGGCCGGCGGTTTCCACCTTGACGGCGCAGAACTTGAATTCCGGGATCTTACCGATCGGGTCGAGCTGCGGGTTGGTCAACAGGTTCGCCGCCGCCTCGGTGAAGCAGAACGGGATGAACACCATGCCGTCGGGCACGTCGGTGTCGGCGCGGGTCTTGATCTCGATGGCGCCGCGCCGGGACGCGACCCGGATGGTGTCGCCCGGCCGGATGTTCAGCTTCTTCATCTGGCCGGGGTTGAGGCTGGCCACCGCCACCGGTTCCAACGTGTTCAGCGTGCCGGCACGCCTGGTCATGGCGCCGGTGTGCCAGTGTTCGAGCATGCGCCCGGTCGACAACACCAGCGGATACTGGTCGTCCGGCAGCTCGTCGGGCGGCGTCACGTCGGCCGGCACCAGCTTGGCGCGGCCGCTCGCCGTCGGGAAGCCATCGCCGAAGATAATATCGTGGCCAGGCTGGTCCTCGCCGTCGCACGGATAGGTGACCGCGTCCTCGCGCTCGAGCCTGGCCCAGGTTATGCCGTCGAGCGAGCGCATGGTCTTCTTCATCTCGGCGAACACATCCTTCGGATGCGTGTAGGTCCAGCCGAGGCCGAGCCGGTTGGCGATCTCCTGGATGATCCACCAGTCCTGGCGGGTGTCGCCGGGCAGCGGCAGCGCCGGGCGGGCGAGCTGCACCTGGCGGTTGGTGTTGGTGAAGGTGCCGGTCTTCTCGGGGAACGCGGACGCCGGCAGCACCACGTCTGCGAACGCCGCCGTCTCGGTCAGGAATAGGTCCTGCACCACTAGGTGCTCCAGCATCGCCAGTCCCTCGCGGGCGTGGCCGACGTCCGGGTCCGACATCGCCGGGTTCTCGCCCATGATGTACATGCCCTTGATGACGCCGTCGTGGACAGCGTCCATGATTTCGACCACGGTAAGGCCGCGCTTGGGGTCGAGCTTCTTGCCCCACAGGTCCTCGTAGACGTTGCGGATCTCGCCGTTCTCCACCGACTTGTAGTCGGGGAAAACCATCGGGATCAACCCGGCGTCGGAGGCCCCCTGCACGTTGTTCTGGCCGCGCAGCGGGTGCAGCCCGGTGCCGGGGCGGCCGACCTGGCCGGTGATCATCGAGAGCGCGATCAGGCAGCGCGCGTTGTCGGTGCCGTGCACGTGCTGGGAGATGCCCATGCCCCAGAAGATGATCGAGCGCTCGGCAGTGGCGAACTTGCGGGCGACGGTGCGGATGGTCCCAGCGTCGACGCCGCACACCGCGGCCATCTTCTCCGGCGGGAACGCCTTCGCCTTCTCCTTCAGCGCCTGGAAGCCCTCGGTATAGCCCTGGACGTACTGCTCGTCGACCAGGCCTTCCTCGATGATGGTGTGGATCATGGCGTTCAACAGCGCCACGTCGGTGCCGGGTTTGAATTGCAGCGCATGGGTGGCGTGGCGCATAAGCTCTTGGCGGCGCGGGTCGATGACGATCAGGCACTTGCCCTGCTTGGCGGCGTTCTTGAGGAAGGTGGCGGCGACCGGGTGGTTCTGCTCCGGCCGGGCGCCGATGACAATGATGACGTCGGCGTCGGCGGCGGCGGTGAACGGCGCCGTCACGGCGCCCGAGTTGATGCCCTCCATCAGCGCCGCCACTGAGGACGCGTGGCAGAGCCGCGTGCAGTGATCGACGTTGTTGGTGCCGAAGCCCTGGCGCACCAGCTTCTGCACCATGTAGGCCTCCTCGTTGGAGCCCTTGGCCGAGCCGAAGCCGGCGAGCGCCTTGCTGCCGTCGCGCCCGAGGATCTTCTTGAGGCCGCCGGCGGCCCTATCGAGAGCCTCTTCCCAGGTCGCCTCGCGGAAGTGGGTGAACGGGTTGGCGGCATCGACGGTACCGTGGGCGTCCTTCTTCGCGCCTTCCTTTCGGATCAGCGGCTTCATCAGCCGATGCGGGTGGCTGACGTAATCGAACCCGAAGCGGCCTTTGACGCACAGCCGGTTGCGGTTGGCCGGGCCGTCGCGTCCTTCGACGTA
>DASWGT010000137.1:0-1701 GCA_036393575.1 Rhodospirillales bacterium
GCCCCCAATCTGGATCGTGTTCTGGAAATCGGTCGCCCACTTGTTTATGGGATATTCGGCTGCCAGACAAGATTCGCCCGGCACCCACGAGAACGGCCGCGTCCGCGCCGGCGCCGGATATGTGACGGATATCACTGAAATTCCCCGATCTTTTCGGCTATATTGCTGCCCCTGAAAAGGCCTTGAATTGGTTATAATTTGGAGCATCGCCCCGACGGGGGTGAAACGCATGCCATGAGCGACCGTAAAGGACATTCGACCGTCGGCCAGCAGCCGGGGAATCGGCGCGGCACCGGCGCCCGGCGCGGCTACTTGTGCTGGTTGCGGGCGAGGCGGATGGTCGCCGCGTTTGTCGGCGACCGCCGCGGCGTGATCGTCGTCATGTTCGCCCTCATGCTGCCGATTCTGATTGGCTTCCTCGGCCTCGGGGTCGAGGTCGGGCTGTGGTACAAGGAACGCCGCGACCTGCAGGCCGCCGCCGACGCCGCCGCCCTCGCCGGAGCTTACGAGCTGGCCGAAGACCGCGCAACGAACATCGGTACGGTGGCGCAGCGGGAAGCCGAGAACAACGGCTGGACCAGCGGCAGCGGCACCATCACGATCCGCAGTTTCCCGTTCAACGGCAACTTTCCGGCGGCGCCGAGCGCCTACTCGGCCGACGCGGAAACCGTGCAGGTGGCACTGACGCGACAGGTGAGCCTGTTGTTCGCCGGCTATTTCCTGGGATCGGGAAACTCCGTCACCATCAACACCAAGGCAGTCGGTAAAGCGGTCGCCGGCGCGACGACGGCCTGCGTGCTGGCGCTCGGGTCCGGCAACCCGAGTGGCGCCTTGACCGTGTCTGGCGCATCCAACTCGGTCACGATGAGCGGCTGCACCATGGCTACCAACTCCACGAATGCCAACGCCGTAAAGAATCTGACGGGCGTTATGTCCGCCGACTGTATCTACAGCGCCGGCGGCATTCAGGGTACACCGACGACGACCGCCTGCGCATCGCCGGGGAAATCCAATCAGCCGCCGGTAACCGACCCTTATGCTACGATCACCGAACCCACCGTATCGAACTGCGGTTCGAACAGCTATTCCCTGACCGGTGCCAACAATACGGGAACCATTTCAGCCGGCACCTATTGCAGCATCTCGGTCAACGCCAACAATGGCACGTTGACGCTCAACACCGGAACCTACTTCATCGATCAAGGCGATTTCACCGTCACCAGCAACAATTCCACCGTCAATGCCACTGGCGGTGTCACCATCGTCTTCGGCGACAGCAGCGGCGGCGGCAACTGCGGCCGGCTCAACATCGCGGGCGGGGGCACCGTCAACATCACGGCGCCGACGTCGGGCACCTTGGCCGGGATCGCCTTCTACCGCGGCCCGAGTTGCGACGCGGGTTCAGGCATGAGCCTCACCGGCAGCTCGAGCAGCACCATCATCGGCGCGCTCTATGCGCCGACATCGAGCTTGTCGATGTCGGGCGGCACCTCGGTCAGCGGCTCATGCTTGCAACTGATCGCCGATACCATATCGTTCACCGGCACCGGTACTATCGGCAGCGACTGTGATGGCACAGGGGTCAAGGATATCCTGGCTGGCGGCAAGGGATCCCTTGTCGAGTAGGTTTTAAGGCTGGGCGGCATGGCATTACCCCGAAAGGCGAAAGCGTTCTATACTCGCGGCATGATGGCAGGCGGC
>DASWGT010000138.1:0-9262 GCA_036393575.1 Rhodospirillales bacterium
CCGAGGCGGCGAAACACCTCGATCGCGGCCTCGATCAGCTTCCGCACCTCGGGCGTCAGCGGCTCGAGGAAATGGTTCTCGGGCACGCCGAGGCGGAGCCCGCGGGCGCCGTCCTCGATCGTCGCCAGGTAGTCGGGCACCTCGAGCCGGCTGGTCGCCGGATCGCGCGCATCGAACCCGGCGATGACGCTCAGCATCAGCGCGTTGTCCGTGACCGTTCGGGTCAGTGGCCCGATAGTGTCCAGCGAATATGAAAGCGGCATGGCGCCGAAGCGACTGACCCGACCGTAGGTGGTCTTCATGCCGACGACGCCGCAACAGGCGGCCGGGAAGCGGACCGAACCGCCGGTATCGGAGCCGAGCGCGCCGTAGGCCAGCCCGGCGGCGACGGCGACGCCGGAGCCCGACGACGAGCCGCCGGTGACGAAATCCGGGTTCCACGGGTTGCGCGGCGTGCCGGCGACCGGGTTGTGGCCGGTGACGCCGAGCGCGAACTCGGCCATGTTGAGGCGCGCGATGTCGAGGGCGCCGGCCGAGTCCAGGCGCTCGAGTGCGGCGGCCGTGCGGTCGGGAACGAAACCGGCGCGGATGCGCGAGCCGCAGGCGCTGACGCGTCCCTGGCGGTAGAACATGTCCTTGTGCGCCAGCGGCACGCCGAGCAACGACGCGTCGCCACGCCCGGTCGGCCGGCGGCGGGCGATCGCCGCGTCGGCGGCGCGGGCTTGGTTGAGCGCGCGCTCGGGCTCGCAGCCGGCGATGGCGACGAGCGTGCCGCCATAGCGCTCGATGCGAACGAGGCAGGCGCGGGTGACTTCTTCCGACGACAGCTTGCGTCGGGCGATCAGGCGGGCGACCTCGACCAGGCTCAAACCCGTGACGTCAGCGGCGGCATCAACCATCGTCACGATCCCCGGCCAGCGCCGCCGGCGCAAACGATTCGAGGGCGTCGGTGAAGCGGCCGGGGGCGTCGTCGAACGGCAGCGGCGGCATGAGACGGCGCATCGCCTGGCCGACGCGGCTGGCGGCGCGCGCCGGGTCGACCAGCGCCTCGACGTCGAAAGCCATGTCCTGGAACTGCCGCATCCACGCCTTGGTGGCCATGAAGTCGTTGTTTTGCATGGTGCGGTTCGTCCGTCGCGGCGCTCGTGATGTGGATAGGTACTGTTACGGACTGTGACGGCGGGGCCGGCAAATGTCAAAGCCGGGCAACGGGTTGGCCGCCGCCCGCCGAGGCCGCGCCGGGGCCGAAAATCGTCGGCTAAAAAGGCGTTGATTCACGCAACCTGCGGGCTACATCATCATGGATAGGAGCCCGCCGCCCGCTGGACCGGTTGCCGGAGTGCGGGCAGGCCGGGCGCAACGGTTTCAATTTCAACCACGGTGCCCCCATGACCACCCTCGCCAAAGCAATTGCCGCCGCCGTCCTCGTCGCGGGTTCGCTCGCCGCGTGCGCGGATTTGCCCTTCCGGTTGCCGGGAGAACGCGCCGCGATACTCAAGCCCGAACAGGGCTCGATCCTGTTCAGGACCGACACCGTCGGCAATCACCCGGCGCAGCGGGTCCTCTATTCGGACAACGACCAGCGGGTCGAATACGCGCTCTACAAAGGCAAGGGCGCGCAGGCCGAATTCATCTACATGGAACGGCCCTACGTGGAGAAGGTCGCTTTCAACTACGCCTACACCGTCGCCGATACCGTACGGAGATGGAACTACAGCAAGGGCCAGCCGACCGACTGGGACAAGGCGGTCGGGATCCGTACCACCGTCGGCGACCTGTTCTACCGGTCTTACCGGCTGACCGCCAGGAACCAGAACTGCTTCGGCATCAATGGCGAATGGGACCGGGCGGTGGACGACCCGAGGCAGCGCAACACGCGCATCATGTTCGGGTATTACTGCGCGCCGGCCGGCCAAGCGTTGTCGCAGGAGAAGACACTGGCGTTGATCGACGCCATCGGGCTTAAGGGCATCACCGAGCGGTCCCTCGACTACGCCGACACGATCTACGGCTTCCATAAGGACGTCGTCGCCAACTTCGCCGGCAAGGAAGGGACCCAGAAGGCGATCGCGCTGGCGCAATTCGGCGCCGACGCCGCCGCCGGGATCGCCGAATACCCATTCCGCTTCGCCGAGCACTACATGATCAGCGACGGCAACAACGATATGCAGTAGCCGCGCGCGAGCGCATCCGGAAAGTGTCGCCGGCCCGCAAGGTCGAACGGGGGGAGCAACGCGCATGAAAGCCATCGACAGGGGATTGTCGCCGCTGGTGGCCGTCGCGGCTGTGGGCGCGCTCGCCGCGTGCGCCGATCTTTCTTACGGGCCACCGTATGAGCGTACCGCCGAGCTGCCTCCCGACAAGGGTTTGATCCTGTTCAAGGCCGACCACGTCGGCGAGCGGCCGGCACGCCGCATCCAGTATTCGGACAACGAACAGCGCGTCGAATACACTCTCTACAGGGGCGGCGGCGCGCAAGCCGAATTCGTCTACATGGAGCGGCCCTACAACCTGAACGTCGCCTTCAATTTCCCTTACACCATCGCCGACCGAGTGGGGTCGTGGAACTACAGCAAGGGTCAGGCGGTCCAGTGGGAGCGTGCAACGCGCATCGACACTAGGCTCGGTGAGATGTTCTACCGACCTTATCGGATGACAGCCAGGAACCAGACTTGCATCGGAGTTTCGGGCGAATGGGACCGCGACCCGAGGGACTGGAGGCAGCGCCATACCCGGATCATGTTCGGATACTACTGTGCGCCGGCTGGGCAGGAGCTTTCCAGGGACCGGATGGTGTCGTTGATCGGCGGCCTCGGACTCAAGGGCGTCACCGAACGATCGGACGATTATGCCGATACCGTCTACAACTTCCATCGCGACGTTGCCGCCAACTTCGCCGGCCCGGACGGCAGTTTGAAGGCGACTGAAATCGCTCGCAATGGTGCCGGCGATTCCGCCGGCGTTGCCGACTATCCGTTCCGCCTCGCCCAGTATTACAACCCGTACTACGGGCGCGGCGGAAACTAGCCGGTAGCCGACCGGCTGTCCGCCCGCGCAGGGAAAGTGACGCCGGCCCCTAGGGGCCGGCGTTGCAGTTGGGGGGAGGGAGAAAACGCCTTAAAGAATCGTCGTCACACCCGGATATTGAGATAGAAGCCGCGCGGCACGTCGCGACGGAGCGGCCGATTCTGCCCCAGGATGCGGTTGAGGCGTGTCAGCCCCTCGCGCTCCTCGGGCGTGGTGTCCTGGCGCACGGCGGCCGCCCGCGCCCGAACCTCGTGCACTGCTTCCGCTTGGTAGGCTCCCGGCCGCCCGCCCGGCAGCAATGCGTTCGAATTGGTGAAGTCGACCCCGTCCGTCATGGGGTCAGGCTAGGCACAAAAGGTTAAGGGAATCTCAAAATCCGGGGCCCCGGAAACGGGTTTGCAGGGATAGTCCCGAAGCCTGCAATCTTCGGGTGTCAGCGCAGCCGTGGCGCCGTTTCGGGGGCCTCGGCGATGCCGGGGCCGAGGCCCTGATGGAAGCGCTCGAGCGCCCAGGTGACGGACGGGAACGCCAGCGCCTGCCACGGGATGTCGTCCCAGGCGGCGAGCGTCACTTCGTCGCTCTCCGGGCCGGCGGCTATATCAGGCGAGATCAGCTCGGCCCGGTGCATGACGTAGACCTGGCTGATGCGCGGAATCTCGTAGATGCCGATCAGGCCGACGATCTTGATGCGGGCGCGCGCCTCCTCCCACGCCTCGCGCTTCGCCCCTTCGGCGGTGGTCTCGCCGATCTCCAGATAGCCGGCGGGGACCGTCCAGAAGCCCTTGCGTGGCGGAATGGCGCGGCGGCAGATCAGGAACTTCTGCCGCCACGCGCAGACAGCGCCGACGATCACCCGCGGGTTGTCGTAGGCGACGTAGCCGCAGTCGGGGCAGACCAGCCGCTCGCGGTCGTCGCCCGGTGGTACCGCCCTGACCGACGGCCCGGCTTTGCTGTTATCGGCCATGTCCGAAGTGTGGCGCGCGGCTCAAGCCGCGGCAAGGCTGCCGTGACTGACGTCGCAACTCACGTCGCCAGGAGACGCACCTGTGCCGCGTCGACGACCAACGACACCTTATCGCCGACGGCAAAACTCGGCCGCCCCGCCTGATGGGTGTCGTCGACCAGGATGACGTGGCCGCCAACGGCGACAGCATAACGGATCAGGTGACCCAGGAACTCGCGGCTCTCGACCCTGCCGGCCAGCGCCGCGTTGTCACCGGGCGCGTCCAAGACTTCGCCGGCACCGCGGATGCTCAAGTGCTGCGGCCGGAACATCGCCGTCGCCGGGCCTTCGGCGTGGTCGGCCGCGGCGAGCGCAATGACGGTGCCGTCGTCGGTCCGGAACACCGCTCGGCCGCCCGCGCTCTCGACCCGTCCGTCGAGCAGGTTGGCGGTACCGAGGAAGGCGGCGACGAAGCGGTTAACCGGGTTGTCGTAGAGCGTCATCGGCGAGCCGACCTGCTGGATGACGCCCTGGTCGAGCACGGCGATGCGGTCCGAGGTGGTGTTCGCCTCCTCCTGGTCGTGGGTGACGAAGATGGTGGTGAGCTTGAGCTTTCGTTGCAGGGCCAGGATGTCGCGCCGCATCTGGATGCGCAGGTTGGCGTCGAGGTTCGATAGCGGCTCGTCGAGCAGCAGCACCCGGGGCTCGACGACGATGGTTCGCGCCAGCGCCACGCGCTGCTGCTGGCCGCCGGAGAGCTGCGACGGTCGCCGGCCGGCGAGCTCCTTGAGCCCGACCAGATCAAGCGCCGCCGCCACCCGCCGCTTGATCTGGTCCGCCGGCAAGCGCCGCTCTTCGAGGCCGAAGGCGACGTTCCTGCGCACCGTCATGTGCGGCCACAGGGCATAGGACTGGAACACCATGCCGACGTTGCGCTTCCACGGCGGCAGCCGGGTCACGTCGTCGCCGCCGATGGCGATACGGCCAGCGGGCGGCGGACCGAAGCCGGCGATGGCGCGCAACAGCGTCGACTTGCCCGAGCCGGAGGGGCCGAGGAAGGTGAAGAACTCGCCCGGCTTGATCTTGAGGCTGACGCCCTTCAGCACCTCGGTCGAGCCGAACGCCAGGCTTACGTCCTCGAGCGTCACGCCGACGGCGTCGGGGCGGATGTCGCCGCTCATCGCCTCACGCTCCCGCCGCCGCGGCGATGGCGGCTCCGGCCTGGCGCTTCGCCTCGCCCTTCTCGATGATCCGGTGCGAGACGTAGGTGGCGATGCCGACGATGACCACGGCGATGATGCCGAGCGCCGCACCCGGCCCGCGCCCTGCCGACGATTGCATGAACTCGTAGATGCCGAACGCCAAGGGCGCGTCCGATTGCTGCGACACCAGCATGATGGTCGCCGACAGTTCCACCGCCGCGGTGGCGAAGCTGGTGACGAAGCCGGCGAGGATGCCGCCCGACATCAGCGGCACCACCACCCGCCACACGGTGCGCGACTTGGTGGCGCCGAGGTTTTCGGCCGCCTCCTCGAGCATGATGCTGACCTGCTGCAGCCCGGCGACGCAGGCTCGCAGCGCGTACGGCAGCCGCCGGATGGAGAGTGCGACGACGATGATCACCCACCACTGAGCCAGCGGTTTGTCCACGAAAGGCACCTCGAAATCGAGAAAGGTCCTGAGATACCCGATACCGAGCACGACGCCTGGGATGGCGACCGCGCCCATGGCGACGTAGTCCAGCCACTGCCGGCCAGGAAGACCGGTGCGCCACACCACGTAGGCGATGGCGGTACCGAGCACTACGTCGATGAGGGCGGCGAACCCGGCGTAGAGCAGGGTGTTGGTGATGTACTGGGTGGCGGTGCGGAACACGTTCTCATAATGGGCGAAGGTGAAGGCGTCCGGTAGCACGCTGAACGACCACACCGTGCCGAAGCTCAGGAGTGCCAGCCCGATGTGCGGCGACAGCACCATCAGCAGGATCAGGATGACGACCGCGTAGCAGCCGACCTTTTCCCACCGCCTGAGGTCGCGCCGCATCAGCCCGCCACCGCCTTTCTGCACGGTGGCGTAGTCCTTGCCCCCGAGCGCCAGGAACGACACCCACAGCGAGAACAGCGAGAAAGCCACCAGGATCACCGAGATCACGTAGCCCATCGGGTCATTGATGCCGACCGCGGTGACCCGCAGATAGGCCTGCGGCGCCAGCATGTTGTTGATGTTGAGTAAAAGCGGCGTGCCCAGGTCGTCGAACGTCTTCAAGAAAACCAGCGACGCACCCGCCACGTAGCCCGGCATGGCCAGCGGGAAGACGATGCGGCGGAACAGCCGCACGCCGCTGGCGCCCAGGTTCTGCGCCGATTCCTCCATGGAGCGGTCGATGTTGAGCAGCGCCGCCGACAGGTTGATCAGGATGAACGGGAAATAGTGGATGCTCTCGACCAGGATGACGCCATTGAGCCCGCGCATGAACGGGATGGTGAAGCCGAACCAGTCGTCGATCAGCAGGTTTACCGAGCCGTTGTCGCCGAACAGCAGCAGCATGGCCACGGCGCCGACGAACG
This sequence comes from Rhodospirillales bacterium, assembly GCA_036393575.1. Lineage (GTDB taxonomy): Bacteria > Pseudomonadota > Alphaproteobacteria > Rhodospirillales > Casp-alpha2 > JACPJY01. The sequence goes on from DASWGT010000138.1 coordinate 6,538, forward strand.
GCGGCATGATCAGCGGCACGATGCCGAGCGTCTGGATCAGCACCGCGCCGCCGAAATTGAACCGCGTGGTGAAATACGCGAGCGGCATCGCGATCGCCGACGACAGCAGCACCGACATGCCGGCGACGTAGAAGGAATTGACGAACGATTCCCGGAACAGCGAATTGTGGAAGAAGTCGACGAAATTGATCAGCGTCAGCGCCCCGGTATTGGGATCCTGGAAGGCGACGTAGATGACCTTGGCGACGGGGACGCCCAGGAACACCAGCAGGAACAGACTTAGGCAAAGGGCCAGTGCCCCCGGCCCCCAGTGGCTCTGCGACAGCGACTTCACCGTTGCTCCTTGGGCTCAAGCACGCGTGCCGACGGGACCCGGCCGGCGGTCGGCCGCCGGGCCCCGTCCGCGGTTTCAGGCTAGAGCTTGGCAGCGGCCTTGTCGGCCAGCTCCTTGGCCTTGGCGTAGTTGGCCTTGACCATGGTGTCCCACTCGCGCTCGATCTCGGCTTGCCGGCCCTTGGCGACGTCCTTCGCCTTCTTGCGCTTGGTCTTGAAGACGGCGTTGAATTCCTTTTCGCCGGCCTGCTTCTCGGTGACCGGCACCTTGCCGATCAGCGCGCGGGCCTCGGCGATCAGCTTCTTCGCCTCGGCGTTGGACTTGCCGGCGAGCTTGGTTTCGGCGGCGTGAATCGCCTGGGTGGCGGCGCGCAGATCGTCGAGCCGGTAGGTGATCATCACGTCGAACAAGGCGTTGACCACATTGTAGTGGCTCTTCGACTTCTTGAGGTCGAACTTCACCGCCGCGCCGATGGATTTGTCCTTGAACGGGTTGGGGAAGCCGGCTGGCGCCTTGGCATAGGTCGCCGGGTTGACCGGCAGGCGCATGATCTTCGGATCGAGCAGCACCTCCTGGCCTTCCGCCGACAACAGGTATTCGATGAACTGCGCCGCGGCCTTCGGATGCGGGGCGTTCTTGACGATGGCGATGTTGGCCGGTACCAGCGTTGTCACCGGCGGATAGATGAAATCGACCGGGAAGCCGGACGCTTTCGACGAGTAGGCGAAGAAGTCGATGACGATGCCAAGGCCGACCTGACCGGAGTTGACCGCGTCGGGAACGCCGAAGCTGCGCTCGGTGACGGTCTTGAAGTTGCCGGCGATCTCCTTCCACAGCGCCCAGCCCTTGTCCCAGCCTTCGCCCTGCAGGATCGTCTCGACGGTCAGGTGCGTGGTGCCGGAGCGCGATGGCGCGCTCATGCCGACGTGGCCGTTGTAGATCGGCTTGGCGAGATCGTCCCAGGTCTTCGGGATCGGCAGCTTCTTGGCCGCCATGTAGCGGGTATTCCACATGATGCCGTAGCCCGAGGCGGCGAATCCCTTGTAGAACCCCTCCGGGTCGTGGATCGGGAAGGCGCCGACCTTTTCGGGGATGCCCTTCACCTTGACGTCGTATTTCGCCAGCAGCCCGTCGCCCTTCAGCACCTCGAAGGCGTCCGGCGCCGACGCCCAGAACATGTCGGAGGTGTTCTTGGCCGCTGTCTCCTGCAGGTACTTGATGCTGGCCGAGGTGTTCTTGCCCAGTACCTCGACCTTGACGCTCGGGAACTTCTTCTCGAACGCCTTGCTGACGGTGACGGTGGTGTCGGGCGGATAAGACGTGACGATGACCAGTTTGTCCTCAAGCGCCGAGGCCTGGAACGGCGCCGCGATCGCGGCGATGATGAGCGCCGCGCCGGCGAACAATCGGCCGAGGCGGGATTTTGCGTTTGTCATTGGGTTCAACTCCTCCAAGGGTTTCGCCTGTTTTTTGTCGTTGTCGCCCGGCGGGCCGCTCGAGAACCGCGGCCTCGCCGCCGGGCGCGGCGAGAACGAAAATTGACGCTAGCCGAGGGCAAAAAACCGGTCAACTACGATTGCCACCGACGCGCCGGCGCCAACAGGCCGGAAAAAAAGAAAAATTATCGCCGCCGTGCCAGGGATGGTAGAATTGCCCGATTCGAGGCGTCGCAACGGCCGGCCTGGAGCGGAGCCGCCGTGCGGTGCGTCAGGGGATGGCCCGCGGGACGGCCTCGGGGGATAGCCCGGGGGATGGGTTGAGCCGGTGACCAGGGACCGCAATTTCGACCACCAGTTTCTTGACTTGCGATCGGCCGAGCAAGCGGACCGCCTTTTCCTCGGCGGCCTGAAGCTGGCGCAGCGCACACGGCTGTTCCTGCTCACCGGCCTTCTCGCCGTCGCCGCCTTCGCCGCCATCGCCATCGTCGTCGACCGCCGGGTCGACAACGCGCTCGTCGCGCTCGCCGCCTCGGATCGCATCGCCGAGCTGGTCGCTACGGCCGAGACAGAAATCGCCGCCGCCCGCGGCGAGGAAAAGAAGTTCCTGCTGAAGAAGAACCCTGCCGTTGCCGAGGCGTTTTCGGTGCACCTGGGCGCCGCCGCGCGCGCCTTGGATCAGTTGACGCGGATACCTGAAAGCGCCGCCATCCGCAAGCACGTGATCACCATCCGCGACGGTCTCGCCCAATACGACCAGCAGTTCTCGAAGCTGGTGCAATCGGAAAAGGCGCTGGGGCTTTCCGACAACTCCGGCCTCGCCCGCGACCTCAAGGAGGCGAGCGAGGAGTTGCAGACGCGATTCTCGACCGCCGGCTTCGCCAACCTCGCCGGCCAGGTGCAGCGCATCAACCGCGACGGCGAGGAGACGCTGGCGTCGGGCTCCAAGAAGAAC
>DASWGT010000139.1:0-18560 GCA_036393575.1 Rhodospirillales bacterium
GCCGATCTCGAGCGCCGCCAGGCGGTCCTTCTGGGCCTTGCGCGCCGTCAGCACCACGATCGGCAGCGACGAGCGGGCGCGCAGCTGGCGGGCCAGCACCAGGCCGTCCTCGTCCGGCAGCCCGAGGTCGAGCAGCACCAGGTCGACCGGCTCGGCGTCGACGCAGGCCAGCATCTGCTTGCCGCTGGCGGCGAGGCTGACGCGGAAGCCCTCGTTCTCCAGGAACGCCGCCAGCAGCCGCTGCACCGTCTCGTCGTCCTCGACGATCAGCAGGTGTTTCTTCACCGTCGCCCCTCTCCCGAAACCGGCCTCGAATCAAGCCGTAACGCAACCATGACGACCATTGTTACACGTTTTCACACGGTGTTAAAGCAGCCTTCATCCGGGCGCAATCGCGATCGTCTAGAACTCTTCCAATCGGGCCGAAGCGCCCGGTTCCGACCTCGTTTCCGATGGCGGGACGAGGAGACGCAGAAGCCGGCTCGCTCCCGCCGGCGCCAGGTCCGAGGTGATCGCGCCGATGCCCGACACCCCCGCCACGCACCCGCCGCGGGTCCAAGATCGCGGCCGCTCCGCGGCGCTGACGATGATCGCCGGCGCCGACGGCGCCACCGCCGTGTTGCCGGCCGGCTATCCGCTGCGTCAGGCGACGTTCGTCCGCCGCAAGGAGCATCTGCTGGTGCGCGCCCAAGGCCACCCGGACGTTTTCGTGCCGCGGTTCTTCGCCGGCGGCGGGCAGACGACGCTGATCACCGGCGACGGCATGGAGATGTCGCGCCATATGGTGCTGCTGATGCTCAACGTCTCCGAGCGCATGGGCCGGGTGCTGAGCGAGCTGGCGATGCCCGGCGGCCGCGAGCTCTGAGCCGCCGCCCAGCCGCCTGCCGCCTGGGCGCCGTTGCCCAACTTTCGCCACTAAGGGATAGTATCCGGGAGCCTGTCGGCGCCGCGGCCACAAGGGCCGCTGCCCGCCATTCCGTTTACGGAGGCACGACCATGCGCCAGATTGTCCACGCCCTGCTGCTGATCGGGCTCGTCGCCCCGGCACCGGCCGCCTTAGCCCAAACGCCGAGCAAGCCTAGCGACAAGCCGGCGCAGGAAACGCCGCGTGAGATGCTCGAGGACGCCACCCGCAAGGCGCTGCAGGCGTTCGAGCTGATGCTGAAGGCGATCCCGCAGTACGAGGCGCCCGAGATCCTCGACAACGGCGACATCATCATCCGCCGCAAGCCGCCGAAGCCCGAGAAGCCGGCGCCGGCCGACCGCGCCCCGCCGAAGACCAAGACCTGACGGGACGGCGGGCGCCGACCGCGTCGCCTTCGACGCGGCGCGCATGAACGAGGTGGCGTTCGGGGACTGAGCCGGGCGCTCAGTACATGTTGAGCCCGGCCGGGTTGAGGAGGCCCATGGACAGCAGCAGCTGGTACACCGCCAGCCGCTCGTCGTAGGAGGCCGACGTGAAGTTGATGGCGGCGTTGTTGACCTCGTTCGAGGAGTCGAGGACGTTGATCACCGTCTCCTTGCCGGCCTCGCGCAGCTTCTGGCGCGAGGTGAACACCTCCGAGGCGATGTTGACGGCGTTCTCCAGCAACTGCAGCCGTTCGCGGGCGGTCATCAGCGCCTGCCACGACAGCTTCGCCTGCTCGATCACCTTGCGGGTGGTGAATTCGTACTGATCCTTGGTGGCGCCGAGGTTGAACGACGCCTGCGACATCAGGTTGCGGGTGGAGAAGCCGGTGAAGATGTCCCACGTGGCGCGGAACGTCAGCGAATAGTCGCGCCGGACGCCGATCACCGCGCCGGCGTTCTTCTCGAACGCGTAGCGGGTCTCCATGTCTAGGCTGGGGAACAGCTCGCCGCGCACGGCGCGCTGACGTTCGCGCGCCACCTCGATGTTGACGCCGGAGTTGGCCAGCGCCGGATTGTCGACCAGTGCGGCGTCGATCGTTCTTTCCAGATCGCTCGGCACCATCTCGATCGGCGGCGCCGGATCCTGCATCGACTCGATCTCGGGCGGGCGGTTGTAGGTCTGGGTGTAGCGGCTGATCGCGTCCTTGAGCGCGCCCTCGAAGGTGACGCGCCGCTCCTTGGCTACCTGCAGCCGCGATTTCGCCTGCAGCACGTCGACGGCGACGCCCGAGCCGCGCTGCACGCGCTCGTCTTCCAGGTTGAGCTGTTCCTGGATGGTGGCTTCGTTCTCCAGCGCCAGCTCGATCAGGCGCAACTGCCGTAGCACGTTGACATAGGCGGTGATGCCTTCGAACACCGTGCTCTGGCGTGTGCCCTCGAGCGTCAACAGCGCCAGTTCCTTGTTCAGGCGCGCCGTCCGCACCTGCGACGTGGTCTGGAAGCCGTTGAACAGGTTCTGGGTCATCGTCAGGCTGGCTCGCTGCGCCGTCCGCGCCGACGGCTTGCCTTCCTGGCCGTCGCCGGCGTCGCGTTCGGCGGGGCTATTGATGACTTCGTGGGAGATGTCCGACGATAACTGCAGCCGCGGCAGGAAGTCGGACATCACCCGCTTGACCTCCTGGCGCTGCGATTCGACGCCCTTCGCGGCGGCGCGGATGTTCGGGTGATCGATGAGCAGCGTCGCCAGCTCCTCCTCGAGCGAGGCGGCGGCGACCGGTCCGGCGGCTATCGCGCACAAGGCGCTGGCCGCCACAACCGCACACGGTATCCGCAATCTGCTCACCATCGACACGTCGACACCCGGGACGTTTGCCGTGTGAAAACCCTGCTCGCGGCAGTCTAACGGCAACGGATTCAGCGGTCAAACGACGGGCGCCGAAAAACCATGATAATCCAAGGACTTCACCGGAAACCGGCGGAATTTCGCGGTTTCCGCCTACCATATGCGGGGAAAATTGAGCCGCCGCACCCACGACATATGGGGGTTATATGGGGGTTAAACCGGCGCTAAATGGCGCGCCGGATTCGCGCCGGCGGCTTCTGCCGTCACCCGGCCGGGTCGCCGAAACCGCCGCCGCCCGGCGTCTCGATCACGAACACGTCGCCCGAGTTCATCGCCACGCTCTCCGTCGGTCCCAGCTCCTCGACGCGGCCGTCGGCGCGCTCGACCCGGTTGACGCCGACGGCGCCCGGCCTGCCGCCGGCGAGCCCGTGCGGTGCCACCTTGCGACGGCCGGACAGGATCGCCGCCGTCATCGGCTTCAGGAAACGGATGCGCCGGACAGCGCCGTCGCCGCCGCGATGGCGCCCGGCGCCGCCGGAGCCGCGGCGCACGGCGAAACTTTCCAGCAGTACCGGGAACCGCCATTCCAATACCTCGGGGTCGGTCAGACGCGAGTTCGTCATGTGGGTGTGGACGGCGTCGGTGCCGTCGAAGTCCGGCCCGGCGCCTGAGCCGCCGCACACGGTTTCGTAATACTGGTACGTGTCGTCGCCGAAGGTGAAATTGTTCATCGAGCCCTGGGCGGCGGCGAGCACGCCGAGCGCGCCGTAGAGAGCGTCGGTGACGACCTGCGACGTCTCGACGTTGCCGGCGACCACGGCGGCCGGATGGCGCGGGTTCAGCATCGAGCCCTTGGGGATGACGATGTCGAGCGGCTTCAGGCAGCCGCCGTTGAGCGGGATGTCGTCGTCGACCAGCGTGCGGAACACGTACAGCACCGCCGCCTTGCACACCGCGGCGGGGGCGTTGAAGTTGTTCCTGGTCTGCCGCGTGGTGCCGGTAAAATCGATGACGGCGCTGCGCGTCTGCTTGTCGATGGCGATCTTGACCTTGATCCGGGCACCGTTGTCCATCTTGCAGGTGAACGAGCCATTCGTCAGCACGTCGATGACGCGGCGCACCGATTCCTCGGCGTTGTCTTGGACGTGGCGCATGTAAGCGGTCACCACGTCGAGGCCGAAGTGATCGACCATTTTGCGAAGTTCCTGGACGCCTTTCTCGTTGGCGGCAATCTGGGCGGCGATGTCGGCGAGGTTCTGACGCGGGTTGCGGGTCGGGTACGGACCCGTGCCAAGGAGCTCCAGCAGCTCCTTCTCGCGCAGCCGTCCCGCCTCGACCAGCAGGAAGTTGTCGATCAGCACGCCTTCCTCCTCGACGGTACGGCTGTCCGGCGGCATCGAGCCCGGCGTGATGCCGCCGATGTCGGCGTGGTGGCCGCGCGAGCCGACGTAGAACAGCAACTCCTTGCCGACGCCGTCGAACACCGGCGTGATGACGGTGATGTCCGGAAGGTGCGTGCCGCCGTTGTAGGGCGCGTTCAGGGCGTAGACGTCGCCGGGCTTCATGCGGCCCTGGTTATCGCGGATCACCACCTGGATGCTCTCGCTCATCGAGCCCAGATGCACCGGCATGTGCGGCGCGTTGGCGATCAGGCCGCCGTCCCGGTCGAATACCGCGCAACTGAAATCCAGGCGCTCCTTGATGTTGACCGAGAATGCGGTGTTGGCGAGCGTCGCTCCCATCTGCTCGGCGATCGACATGAACAGGTTGTTGAAGATCTCCAGCATCACCGGATCGGCCTCGGTGCCGACCGCGTACGCCCTCGGGCGCGGCTCGCGCCGGCTGAGCACCAGGTGCCCGCGCCGCGTCGTCTCGGCCCGCCAGCCGGGCTCGACCACGGTGGTGGCGTTGGCCTCGACGATGATCGCCGGCCCGTCGATGGTGTCGCCAGGAAGCAGCGCCTCGCGATCGAAGACGGACGCCTCCCACCATTCGCCCTCGGTGTAGAGCGGCACCCGCTCGCGCGCGGACAGCTGCGCCACGCCGGGGATGTCCGGAATCTCGGGGTCGACGACGCTTTGCGAGGCGCCGACGGCCTCCACCGACACCGCCTCGACGACGTGGCCGCGGTCGGGGGCGGCAAACCCGAAGCGCCGCCGGTGCAGTTCAGCGAACGCCTCGATCATCGTCTGGCGGTCGCCGAAAGGCACGATCAGTGCCGTGTCGGTGCCTTCGTAGCGGAGGTGGACGCGGCGCGCCGCCGTGATCCTGTCGGCGGCAATCCCCTGCTCGGCGACCTCGCGGCGGGCATCGGCTTCCAGCGCGTCGAGTTGTTCGGCGAGCGCGGCAGCGATGCCGGCCTCGCACGGCGCCTCGATCGCCTGTTCGCGCATGGCGCGGACGTCGGCCAGGCCCATGCCGTAGGCGCTGAGCACGCCCGCGAATGGATGGATGAAGACGCGGCTGATGCCGAGCGCATCGGCGACCAGGCAGGCGTGCTGGCCGCCGGCGCCGCCGAAGCAGTTGAGCGTGTACTCGGTGACGTCGTAACCGCGCTGCACCGAGATCTGCTTGATGGCGTTGGCCATGTTCTCGACCGCGACGCGCAGGAAACCTTCGGCGACGTCCTCCGGCGCCGGTGGTTCGTCGGTCTTGCCGTAGGCCTCGGCGATGTCGCGGGCGAGCGCGGCGAGGCGGTCGCGGACCACCTGGTCGTCGAGCGGCTGGTCGCCGCCGCGACCGAACACGCGCGGGAAGAACCGGGGCTGGATCTTGCCGAGCAGCACGTTGCAGTCGGTGACCGTCAGCGGCCCGCCGCGCCGATAGCACGCCGGCCCGGGGTCGGCGCCGGCCGATTGCGGCCCGACCCGCATCCGCGCGCCGTCGAAGTTGAGGATCGAGCCGCCGCCGGCCGCCACGGTGTTGATGAGCATCATCGGCGCGCGCATGCGCACGCCGGCGACCAGGGTCTCGAAAGCGCGCTCGTACTCGCCGTCGAAGTGCGACACGTCGGTGGAGGTGCCGCCCATGTCGAAGCCGATGACCTTGGTGAATCCGCCCATTGCCGCCGTCTGCACCATGCCGACGACACCGCCGGCCGGGCCCGACAGGATCGAGTCCTTGCCCTGGAACAGCCGCGCGTCGGTGAGGCCGCCGTTCGACTGCATGAACTGCAGCCGGGTGCCTCCGGCGCCCTTGTCTTCGCCGCCCGCCGGCGAAAGCTCGCCGGCGATGCGGTCGACATAGCGCCTGAGGATCGGCGACAAGTAGGCGTCCACCACCGTGGTGTCGCCGCGCGATACCAGCTTCATCAACGGGCTCGTCTGGTGCGAGGTCGAGACCTGGGTGAAGCTCGCTGCGCGGGCCAGCTCGGCGACCAGCCGTTCGTGCGCCGGATAGCGGTAGCCGTGCACGAACACGATCGCCGCCGAGCGGATACCGTCGTCGAAAGCGGCCTCAAGCGCCGCCCGCACCGCCCCCGGATCGGGGGCCTTCAGCACCGCGCCGTGGGCGTCCATGCGCTCGTCGACCTCGACCACCCGTTCATAAAGCAGCTCCGGCAGGCGGATATGGCGCGCGAACAGATCGGGCCGGTTCTGGTAGCCGATGCGGAGAGCGTCGGCGAAACCTCTGGTGATCACCAGCAGCGTGCGGTCGCCGGTGCGCTCCAGGAGCGCGTTGGTGGCGACGGTGGTGCCCATCCGGACGATCTCGACGGCGCCGGGCGGGATCGCCGCGTTGGGTGCGAGGCCGAGCAACTGGCGGATTCCCTGCAGCGCCGCGTCGTCGTAGCGGCCGGGATTCTCCGACAACAGCTTCAAGGTGACGATCTTACCGTCGGGCCGGCGCGCCACCAAGTCGGTGAACGTGCCGCCGCGGTCGATCCAGATTTCCCACTTATCGTCCGAGCGCATGGTCCGGCTCACTCCGATTGGTCGGCTTGGAAAACCCGTCGCGGTCGGCGGCCGCGTCCGGCAGGCAGTCGCTAACAATAAGAAAACATTGACATTTTTTCAATGGCGCGTTCATATTTTGTCGAACACGGAATTAATCCGTGCCCTTTCACCCAAGGAGGCAACGATGGGACGGCCACTTTCGCTCGCGGTCGCGGGCCTTGTCGCCACTGGACTGGCGGCCGGTAACGTCTTGGCGGCGTCGTGGGACATGCCGACGCCCTATCCGGACGGGAATTTCCACACCAAGAACATCGCTCAGTTCGCCAAGGAGCTGGACGGCGCCACCGGCGGACAGATCAAGATCAAGATTCATTCGGCCGGCTCGCTGTTCAAGCACAAGGAGATCAAGGGCGCCGTCCGCAAGGGGCTGGCCCCCATCGGCGAGGTCTTGATTTCGCTGCACACGAACGAAAGTCCAATCTACGGCATCGATAGCATTCCCTTCCTCGCTACCAGCCACGACGAATCGCGGAAGCTCTATGCCGCCCAGCGGCCGTTCCTGGAGAAGAAGCTCGCCGAAGAGGGGCTGATGCTCTTGTACTCGGTTCCGTGGCCGCCACAAGGCCTGTACGCCAAGCGCGAGATCAACTCCATTGGCGATCTCAAGGGCCTCAAGTTCAGGACCTACAATGTCGGCACCGCCCGCATCGCCGAGCTGGCGGGGGCCGCGCCGGTGCAGATCGAGGTGCCGGACCTGCCGACGGCTTTTGCCACCGGGCGCGTCGACGTCATGATAACGTCGGCCTCGACGGGGGTGCAAAGCAAGGCGGAGGAATACCTGACCCATTATTACGACACCCAGGCGTGGTTGCCGCGCAACGTCGTGTTCATGAACAAGAAGACCTACGACGCCCTTTCGGCCGATCAGCGGAAAGCCGTGACCGCCGCCGCGAAGGCCGCGGAAGAACGCGGGTGGAAGGCGTCCATCGAGGAAATGACGATCAAGACCGCGGCCCTCAAGAAGGCGGGCATCAAAGTCCAGCCGCCCAGCCCGGCGTTGCGCGACGGCCTCCGGAAAATCGGCAAGACGCTGTCGGACGACTGGGTCAAGTCGGCCGGCGCCGACGGCAAGGCCATGCTCGACGCGTACGCAAAATAGGCGAGATCGATCGGGAGCCGTCACCGGCGGCGCTTCGCAAACCGCCGCCCGGGTCAAATCCCGGATCGCTTGTCGCGACCGTATGGCCGGCGACCCGGAATGAAGGCCGTCCGGCGCTCCCAGGGGAGGTGGGTACACCGTCTTGCGCTCGCTGTTGAACCGTTTCTTCGCGCTGTCGCTTTGGCTCGCCGCCCTTAACCTGGTGGCGATCGCCGTCCTGGTGGGCGCGCAGGTGTCGTCACGGGTGCTCGACAAGATAATGACTTGGCTCGGGTTCGAGCCGTTCAGCGGCGTCATCCTATCGTTGGCGGAAATCGCCGGCTATCTGCTTGCGGCGGCCAGCTTCCTGGCCCTGGCCGGGACGCTGAAGGCCGGCGTCCACGTCCGGATGACGATGCTCCTCTCGGCGCTGGGGGAGAAGGCGCGCCGCCGAATGGAATTCTGCGCGCTCGGAATCGGCGCGTTGTTCAGCGGCTTCATGACCTATCATGCGTGCCGGCTGGTGCAGGATTCTTGGATAAACAACGAGGTTTCCACGGGCATCATTCGGTTTCAGCTCGCCTATCCGCAGGCGACGGTGGCATTCGGCCTGATGGCGCTGACGATCGCGCTGGTCGACGAAATGGTGTCGGTCGCGCGAACGGGGCAGATGACTTTCGGCCGCTCCGAGCTTCAGGTCATGCCCGGCGGGGAGGAATGACAGCCGCCGCTATCGACGGCGTGGATGCGCGGCCGCACCCGATGCTGATGGCGGATTCGAGCGCGGGGTAAAATGGAATCGAACCGCAATTCCTGAAGGGCGACATGGATCTCTTCGTACTGACACCGCTCCTCATCGGCACGCTTTTCGCGCTTCTGGCAGGCGGCGTGTGGGTCGCGCTCGCCCTCGCCATCGTTGGTTTTATCGCAATGGTCCTGACGGTCGCGGTTCCCACCGGGACCGTGCTCGTGATCTCGATGTGGCAATCATCGATCTCCTGGGATTTGACGGCCTTGCCGATGTTCATCTGGATGGGCGAGATCCTCTATCGGACGAAACTCTCCGAGGACCTGTTCGAGGGACTCGCCCCTTGGCTGAGGTGGTTTCCCGGCCGGATGCTGCACATCAACGTCGCCGGCTGCACGATCTTCGCCGCGGTCTCCGGATCATCGGCGGCGACCTGCGCCACCATCGGCCGGATATCGCTGCCCGAGTTGTTGAAGCGGGGATATGACGAGCGCATGGCGATCGGCAGCCTGGCGGGCGCCGGCACGCTCGGATTGCTGATCCCGCCGTCCATCATCCTGATCGTCTATGCCGCGGCGACGGAACAATCGATCGCGCGGCTGTTCATCGCCGGCGTCATCCCCGGATTGGTCCTCGCCGGTCTGTTCATGGGCTTCATCTTCGCGTGGGCGCTGTTCAACCGGCATCGCATGCCGCCGCCGGAAACCCCGGAGTCGTTCGCCAACCGGTTTGCGGCGACGCGCCGCTTGATTCCGGTCGTGCTGCTGATCGTCGGTACGATCGGGTCGATTTACGTCGGCATCGCCTCGGCCACCGAGGCCGCTGTCGTCGGGGTCATGCTGTCGCTGTTGCTTTCCTGGTGGTCGGGAACCCTGACGCGGCGCAGCTTCATCAACGCCCTGCTCGGCGCGACGCGGATGAGCTGCATGATCGCCTTCATCCTCGCCGGCGCCGCGTTCCTCACCGCCGCGATGGGTTACACCGGAATACCGCGGGCATTGGCCGAGTGGGTCGCCTCCTTCGAGTTGGCGAATTGGCAGCTTCTGATCGCGTTGACCCCGCTGTTCATAGTGCTCGGGTGCTTTCTCGACGGCATTTCAATCGTCGTCCTGACGACCTCCGTGGTCATGCCGATGGTTGAAAAGGCGGGATTCGACCTGATCTGGTTCGGAATCTACCTCGTCCTCGTCGTTGAAATGGCCCAAATCACCCCGCCGGTCGGTTTCAACCTGTTCGTCCTTCAGGGTCTTACGGGGCGTAATATCCTCGAGGTCGCGAGTGCGGCATTGCCTTTCTTCCTGCTGATGGCGGTGGCCGTGTTCCTGATCGCCGTCTTTCCCGAAATCGCCACCTACCTGCCCGACCTGATGTTGCGGCGGGGATGATCAAATCATCGCCAGCCGCGCCCGGGTCTTCACGATCGGGCTTTCCGAGCCGCGGCTTCGATGTAATATCCTGACGACAAGGGGGACTTGCCGCCGTGAGAGACATGCCTGCGCGCCTGGTTTATTTCGAGAACTGGATGGATCCGGTGGCCGAGCGGATGCTCAAGGGCGACAAGGGCATCAGTCTCGAGAGACTCCGCTTCGCGGACGCACCGGAAAGCAACTGGCGGGCGATGGAGGCGGCGCACGGCTATCAGCTGCTGGCCGGCTACGAAATCCGCGAGCCCTTCGTCCCGAAGCGACCGTTGATCGCGCGTTGTCCGAACCTGCTGGCGATCTCGACCACCGGCGCCGGCTACGACATCGTCGACGTCGACGCCTGCACGAAGGCAGGCGTGCTGGTGGTCAACCAGTCCGGTGCCAACTCGGAATCGGTGGCCCAGCACGTGCTCGGCATGATGCTGGCGCTCTCCAAGCAGATCGTACAGGCGGACAAGCGGATGCGCCGCGACGCCGGCGGCTGGACACGATGGGATTACCAGGGCAAGGAGCTGACCGGCCGCACGCTGGGCATCGTCGGACTCGGCAACGTCGGCCGCCGGGTGGCGGCGCTGGGGGCGGTGTTCGGAATGCGCGTCGTCGCCTGCGATCCCTACATCACCGACGCCGATTTCCGTGAGCGCGGCGCCGAGCGCGTCAATCTCGAAGACGTGTTCCGCGACGCCGACTTCGTTTCCATCAACTGCCCGCTTTCGGACGTAACGCGCGGCATGGTCGGCGCGCGGCTGTACGCGCTGATGAAGCCGACGGCATATTTCATCACCACCGCCCGCGGCGGCATCCACGACGAGATGGCATTGGCGAAAGCGCTCGCCGAGGGCCGCGTCGCCGGCGCCGGCCTCGACGTGTTCGATCCCGAGCCGCCGCCGCTGGATCATCCGCTTTTGAAATTCGACAACGTCGTCGTCAGCCCGCACAACGCCGGCGTCACCGACGACTGCACCTACAACATGGCCGTCTACGCCGCCGACCAGTGGATGACCATCTTCAAGGGGCTGCGTCCGCCGCGGCTGATCAATCCCGAGGCGTGGCCGCGCTACCGGGAACGCTTCCAGCGCATTTTCGGTGTCCCGGTGGACGCCTGAACCAGGGCTTTCCCGGATGCCGGACCGCGAAAAAGAAAAGCAGGCTACCGACCTCCGGCGTCATCCGCGGCTGCATGTTGAGGACGAGTTCCCGGCCACGATCATCGACGCCGCCGGCAACAAGACCGACGCCGTCGTCCGCGACATTTCGGCCGGCGGCGCCGGGCTGATCGTCGGCGGCGCGTTCCACAATGAAGCCTTCGTCGACCTTCACATGGAAGGATTCGGCAGGGTTTCCGCCCGCGTCGCGCGCAAGTTCGTCCAGGGCATCGGCGTCGAATTCAATCTCAGCGAAAGCGAACGGGCGGAGATGAAGGAAGAATTGATCAAATTCCGCAGGGCCGGCGGCCGCCAAAAGCACTAAGCGCTATCGTAGATATAAGCAATCGCCATCGATACTACTGCCGCGTCGGCGATGGAAAGCGACGACGTAAGCCCCGGCGATTCGATGCCGAACAAATTCACCATGCCCGCGACGCCGTGTGCCTCCGGGCCCTGAATGACGAAATCGGCGTTGGGCGCGCCCTGGGGCGCAAGCTTCGGGCGCACCCCGACGTAGCCCGGCTGCAGCTGGCCGTCCTTGAGCCCCGGCCAATAACGGCGGATCGCCTCGTAGAATTTCGGCGACCGGCCGGGGTCGACGGTGTAATCGGGGGCGTCCACCCATTCGACGTCGGGCCCGAACTTGGTCTGCCCTGCGAGATCGACGGTCGAGTGGGTGCCGAGCCCGCCCGGCACCGGCACCGGATAAATCAGGCGCCGGAACGGGCTCTTGCCGGCGAGCGTGAAGTAGTTGCCCTTGGCGTAATAGAGCGGCGGGATCATCTCGGCCGGGAAACCCTCGATCGCCGCCGCCACCTTCTGGGCGCCAAGCCCGGCGGCGTTGATCAAGTGCCGGCAGCGCACGCTCGCCGCCTCGGCGCCGCCGACCTCGACCGTGATGCCGCCGTCCTCGATGCGCCCCTTGATCAGCGGGCTCGCGAATGCCACCACGGCGCCGTCGGCTTCGGCGTCGCCCAGCAGCGCCAACATGTAGGCGTGGGAATCGATGATGCCAGTCGACGGCGACAGCAACGCGCCGAAGCACCGCACCTCGGGCTCCAGCTCGCGCACCTGGGCGACGTCCAGCGACGTCAGGTCGTCGACGCCATTGGCCTCGGCCTTGGCCCGCACCTGATCGAGGGCCGGCACCTCGTCCTCGGCGGTGGCGACGATCAGCTTGCCGACCCGCTTGTGAGGGATGCCGTGGGATTCGCAGTATTCGTAAAGCGCCAGCCGGCCGGCGACGCAATGACGGGCCTTGAGGCTGATTTCCGGGTAATAAATGCCGGCGTGGATGACCTCGGAATTGCGCGAGCTGGTGCCGGTGCCGATGGCGTCGGCGGCTTCCAGCACCACCACCTCGCGGCCCGAGGCCGCCGCCCGCCGGGCCACCGCCAAGCCGATCACGCCGGCGCCGATGACAAGGGTATCCACGCTGTCGATCATCACGGCCACCATCCTCGGGGCTATCGTCGGCACGGTAAATAACCGAATATCCGGTACCCAGGCAACAGCCGGGTTTTTCAGGGGGCTCCGACCGCGTCCCACTCCCGGGGCCGCCTTTGTTTTGCCATCAAGAGTTTTAAGAATTACATTCTGGCCCTGGAGCGCGACCGCCCCTCGGCGGCATGGCGAAAGGACGCGGCCGATGGATCGGCGACGCAAAGGGAAACGGTTTTGGCTGGTGGTGCCGCTGCTGGTGATTGCGGCGGCCGCCGTCGTGTCCTTCGGGAGGCATTCCGTCATGGCCGATTGGCGCACCGCCAGCCGCGAGCCGCTGGGCATCGCGCCCGACCCCGCCATCACCAAGGAGGCGGTGGCGCAGGTGTACACGGCCCGCGCCTTCAGTTGGCGCGGCTATTTCGGCGTCCATTCGTGGATCGCCGTGAAACCGACAAACGCCCCCAACTACACGGTCTATGAAATCATCGGCTGGCGGATCCACCGCGGCGGCTCGGGGCTGGTCATCCACAACCAGCAGCCGGACCGACGCTGGTTTGGGGCCAAGCCGACGGTCGTCGGTGAAATCCGCGGCGATGGCGTCGACGAGATCATCAAGCGCATCGATGCCGCCGCCCGCAGTTATCCCTATCCGCAAGAGTACGGGCTGTGGCCGGGTCCCAATTCCAACACCTTCACCGCCCACGTCGCCCGCCAGGTGCCCGAGCTGAAGGTGGATTTGCCGCCGACCGCCATCGGCAAGGACTTCCTGCCGGCGGGCGAATTCGTTGCCCGGGCGCCGAGCGGCACCGGCTATCAGATATCCCTTTTCGGCGTGCTCGGCGTGTTGCTGGGCGTCGAGGAGGGAATCGAGATCAACGTGCTCGGCCTGACCTTCGGCATCGATCCTTTGGATCTGGCGGTGAAACTGCCGATGGCCGGACGCATCGGAATCATCGGTTCTTAGGCCCTTTTTCCATGGTCCTATCGAGGTTGCGATGCCTGAATTGGGCCGGATGTTAGGAGCCGAGCCGAAGGCGATGCGGGGCCATCGGCAAGGCTCGGCGACGCGAGAGCCGGCCCAATTGGGGCATCCCTTCGGGTTGCGGCGGGATGACCGATTACCGGCGCCGCCGGTCTTGTCCGTAGGCACCGCTACGGCCTGCGGTCGTCGGCTTGATTCTCGGCCATCCGGCCGCAACGCAACTCGATACGACCATGGAAACTGGGCCTAACCGGCGGAGGCCGCCGGCGTCATGAGCATCTGGGGCAAGGTCATCGGCGGCGTCGCCGGTTTTGCCATCGGCGGGCCGCTGGGCGCCATCCTCGGCACCGCCGCCGGCCACGCCTACGACAAGATGAAGGCCGGCGCCGAATCCGAGCGCTTCGACCAGAACGCTGCCCGCCAGATCGCCTTCACCACCGCCGTCATCGTACTCAGCGCCAAGATGGCGAAGGCGGACGGCCGCGTGAACCGCGCCGAGGTCGACGCGTTCAAGCAGGTGTTCCACATCCCGCCCGAGGAAATGAAGAACGTCGGCCGACTGTTCGACGAAGCCAAGCAGGACGCCAAGGGTTTCGAACCCTATGCCGAGCAGATCGCGATGATGTTCGCCCACGAACCGGCGGTGATGGAGGAGTTGGTCGGCGGCCTGTTCCACATTGCCAAGGCGGACGGCGCCGTCCATCCCAATGAGCTCCGGTTTCTACGCAAGACGGCGCTGATCTTCGGCTTCACCGAACGGCAATTCGAGCGCCTGAAGACCATCCACCTCGGCGCCGACGGCGACGCCGCCGATCCGTACAAGGTGCTCGGCATCGGCCGCAAGATATCCGACGCCGAGGTCAAGAAGACCTACCGCAGGCTGATTCGCGAAAACCATCCGGACACCCTGATTGCCAAAGGCATGCCGCAGGAATTCGTCGACCTCGCCAACGAGAAGATGGCGGCGATCAACGCCGCCTACGACCGCATCGAGAAGGAACGAGGACTCCGGTAGTGGCGAAGATCAAATCCCCGACCTCGCCCAATTTCGACGAGCGCCCGGAAGGCACGCCGATCGACATGCTGGTGCTGCACTATACTGGCATGGAGAGCGCCGCGGCGGCGCTCGAGCGACTGTGCGACCCGGCGGCCAAGGTCAGCGCCCACTACTTCATCGACGAGGACGGCCAGGTGACGGCGCTGGTCGACGAGGGAAAGCGCGCCTGGCACGCCGGCGTCGCATTCTGGCGCGGCGAGGCCGACGTCAACGGCCGTTCGATCGGCATCGAGTTGGTCAACCCCGGCCACGAATTCGGCTACCGCGATTTCCCGGGCATCCAAATGGCAGCGCTCGAGAAGCTGGCGGCGGCGATCATCGAGCGCCACCCGATCCCGCCGCGCAACGTCGTCGGCCACGCCGACGTGGCGCCGGCGCGCAAGACCGACCCCGGCGAGCGGTTCGACTGGCGGCGCCTGGCAGCCGAGGGGATCGGCCTGTGGCCCAAGCTCGCCGCGCCCGTCAACGCCGACGCCGGCAGGGTGCGCGCTATGCTCGCCCGCTACGGCTATGACACCGCCGACGTTGCCGCCGCGATCACCGCTTTCCAGCGCCATTTCCGGCCGGCCCGCCTTGACGGCGTCGCCGACCCCGAGACCGCCGGCCGGCTCAAGGCGTTGCTCGATCTCTGCCGGTGAGCGGGCGTGCGGCGCCACCGACCTTGACGGCGCCGGCTTTGCGACTACCTTGACGGTGCCAGATGGCCGGATGGCCGCCTCGGCGGGGCCTCGGCCCCGGCGGGGAGGAAAGTCCGGGCTCCACGGAAACACGGTGCCGGGTAACCCCCGGCGGGGGCGACCCCAGGGAAAGTGCCACAGAAAGCAAACCGCCTACCGGGCTTCGGCCCGCGGCAAGGGTGAAAGGGTGCGGTAAGAGCGCACCGCGTTCCCGGCGACGGGAACGGCACGGTAAACCCCACCGGGAGCAAGACCAAATAGGGGCGGCATGCCGGCGCTTGCGCCGGCGGGCGGGTCTCCGGGTCGCCGCCCGGGTAGGTCGCGCGAGGCGCCCGGTAACGGGCGTCCCAGATGAATGGTCATCGCCCGCTTCGGCGGGTACAGAACCCGGCTTATAGGCCATCTGGCATTTTTCTTTTTTAATTTCAATTGGCTGTCGGCCGGCCAGACGGGCTCGACGCGGTCCCCTGCGGCCGGACCGAGCACGGCCCCGTTGAAACGCCCAGAATCCAACATTTCCGGAACATAAAACCGTCGAAATCGGGGGCCCAAATGGGCATCGCCCGGGCCGCCCGGTGCGGGCCGGTTCGGGGCTTCGAAAAATCACCCAATGCCTTGGCTTGGAAAGGTTTTATTAACCCATGCGTCGCCATAGTATCCCATTGACGCCCATAACTACCCATGATATCCCAATTTTTGCCAGTTTGGGACCATGGGGGATCCACGGTCTGCGGGGGATTTCCGTCACCGGACAGGGATGGGCGGCAACGGTAGAAGCCGTTGAAGCGAAAGAATTTCCATGGGGGAATGGATGGCACTCTTTGTTGGCCGCTTCGTCAACAGGATCGACAGGAAAGGACGGGTCTCGGTACCCAAGCCCTTCCGCGACGCCTTCGAGGGCCAGTCGTTCAACGGCGTCTACGTCTATCCGCTTTTCAAATTCAATGCCTGCGAAGCCTGCGGCGAGGAGTTCATGAACCGCCTCTCCGACAGCCTCGAGGACATCCCGATGTTCTCCGACGAGCAGGACGATCTCTCGGTCATCCTGGAGAGCGCCCACCGGCTGCCCTTCGATCCGGAAGGCCGCATCGTGTTGCCGTCCGACGTCCTGAAATCGACCAGCATCACCAACCAGGCGCTGTTCGTCGGCCGCGGCCGGCGTTTCCAGATATGGGAACCGAAGGCCTACGACGCCAACCGCAGCCGCGCCTTCGATCGGGCGCGGGCGCGCGGCGCCACCCTGCAACTCCGGAAGCCCGACGGCGGGACGGGGGAGTCCTAAACCAGGACTCGCGACCGCACCGTCGTATCCCACGTACCCGTCATGCTCAACGAGGTCGTCGCCGCGCTCAGCCCGCGCGACGGCGCCATCTACGTCGACGCCACCTTCGGCGCCGGCGGATATTCCGAGGCGTTGCTGGCGGCCGCCAACTGCACCGTCTGGGGCATTGACCGCGACCCCGCGGCCCGGTCCTTCGGCGACGTTCTGGCGCGCCGCTTCCCCGGCCGGCTGACCGTGTTGAACGGCCGCTTCGGCGACATGGTGAAACTGCTGACCGGCGTCGGCGTCGACAGGATCGACGGCGTCGCCCTCGATCTCGGCGTCAGTTCCATGCAGATCGACGACGCTGGGCGCGGCTTCAGCTTCCGCGCCGACGGGCCGCTGGACATGCGCATGGACGGCCACGGCATGACCGCCGCCGACGTCGTCAACCGGTTGGCCGAAACCGAACTCGCTGACATCATTTACCGCTATGGCGAAGAACGCTCGTCCCGGCGCATCGCCCGCGCCATCGTCGAGCGTCGCCAGGACGCGCCGATTACCCGCACCGGTCAACTGGCCGAACTGGTCCGCAGAGTCGTCGCTAAATCGAAAGACGGCATCGACCCCGCGACCCGAACTTTCCAGGCACTCCGCATTTACATCAACGACGAACTGGGCGAATTGCAGCGCGGCCTGATCGCCGCCGAAACGCTGCTCGGCCCCGGCGGCCGGCTGGCCGTCGTGTCCTTCCATTCCCTCGAGGACCGGCAGGTCAAGGAATTCCTCCTTGGCCGCAGCGAAGCCGGGCCGAAGCCGTCCCGCCATCTTCCCCCGGTGGCGGGGACGGCGCCGGCCCCGACCTTCCGGTTGCTCGGTCGCCGCGCTCTTCGCCCGGCGGCGGCGGAAGCGGCGGCCAATCCGCGCGCCCGCTCGGCCCGGCTCCGGGCCGCCGAGCGCACCGACGCGCCGGCGCGGCAAGCGGCGTGAGCGGAGATCCCCGATGATCCGCCCCGCCATGATCCTGATCGTTCTTTTGGCCGCGTCGTTGGGCGTGACGCTGTTCATGGTCAAATACCAGGTGCAGGACCTGGAAAACCAACTGGTTCAATTCAACCGCGACATCACGGACGAGCGGCAGGCCATCCACGTGCTGAAGGCCGAATGGAGTCATCTGAACGAACCGAAACGGCTGCGTGATCTGGCCCAGCGTCACCTCGGGCTCGGCGCCATCGAGACCAAACAGGTCGGCACCGAAGACGAATGGTTCCGGACCGCGCCGGCCAATGTGCAGCCGGCGGCCGCTTCGAAATCGATTTCCGTGGCGCCGCCGGTGGCGCCGATCACCGTCCGGGAGCGACCGCGATGAGCGCCGTCAAACTGCCGGCCGACGCGACGCGCCGGATCGAGGGCAATCGCAAGCAGGCCATCGAAACCGGTCGCAACCGGCTGCTGGTCACCGGCGTGGTGTTGACCCTGGCGTTCACCGCCATCGCCTTTCGGCTGGTCGACCTGACCGTGTTCAAGGCCGGCAACGAACCGCGGCTGGCCCGCATCGATCCATCGCCGCAGGCGCCGGCCGGACGGGCCGACATCGTCGATCGCAACGGCGCGATCCTGGCCACCAGCCTGCCCACCGCCTCCCTTTACGCCGATCCGGCCAAGGTGCTTAACGCCGAGGAGTCCGTCGACAAGCTGGCGAGCGTCCTGCCGGAACTCGATCGCGAAGAGCTTCTCGGCCGGCTAAAGACTGACTCGCGATTTCAATGGATCGGCCGCAACCTGACGCCGAAGCAGCAATACGAAATCAATCGTCTCGGCCTGCCCGGCTTCGCCTTCCAGCGGGGAGAGCGCCGGGTCTATCCGAGCGGCCGGCTGGCGGCGCATGTGCTCGGCATGACCGACATCGACGGCCGCGGCATCGCCGGCACGGAACGCTACTTCGATCAGAGCCTCCGCGTCGGCAACCGCCTGGCAATGGCCCTCGACATCCGCATTCAGGCGATGGTGCGCGAGGAACTGATCAGCGCCGTCAATCAATTCCACGCCGTCGGCGCCGCTGGCCTGGTGCTCGACGCAATCAACGGCGAGGTG
>DASWGT010000140.1:0-2535 GCA_036393575.1 Rhodospirillales bacterium
GCATCGCCCTGGCGCGCGGCCAGTTCGTACCAACGCGCCGCTTCGGCCACGTCGCGTCTCACCTGCCAGCCGTAAAGGAGCATCAGCCCCATCTTCGCCTGGGCCGGGGCGTAGCCGCCTTCGGCCGACATCTGGAACCACCTGAAGCCCTCGTCATAGTCGGGCTCTACGCCGGACCCGGTGTCGTAGATGATGCCAAGCGCGTACTGGGCGCGCACGTCGCCGGCCTCGGCGGCTTCGCGCTGACCGGGCGCCGGTTCGGCGAAGGCGAGCGGGGCGGAGATGGCGAGCGCCGCAATGCAGGTGACTGCGATTCGGTAGATCGGCATCCTAATGGCGGCTCCCTTCCGGGCGGTTGAAATCGGTCGCCGCGAGGGCAACCGGATCGATCTTGCGGTCGCGGCGCAGGCGCGGGACGTAGTCGCGGCGAAAATCCGACGGCGAGCGGCCGGTGACCTTGCGAAACGACTTGTTGAAGGCGCTGAGCGATCCGAAGCCGCTATCCATGGCGATCGACAGCACATTGGCGGCGTCATCGTTGATCAGCATCGCCTGGGCGTAGCTCAGGCGGAGCAGGCTGACGTACTCGTTCAGCGTCATGCCGGTCGACTGACGGAAGATGCTCATCGCGTACTTGGGATGGAT
This sequence comes from Rhodospirillales bacterium, assembly GCA_036393575.1. GTDB lineage: Bacteria > Pseudomonadota > Alphaproteobacteria > Rhodospirillales > Casp-alpha2 > JACPJY01. Next base: position 646 of record DASWGT010000140.1, read on the forward strand.
GTTGGCGTGGATGGCGATGTCGGCGGCGCTGATGTCGTGCCGGAAGTTTTCGGTGATGTAGTCGCAGATGCTCTTGACGCGCACGAACGCGCCGGGCGCGGCGGTTGCTTCGGCGCGTGCCAGCTCTCCGGCCGGGTCGATCAGGCCGAACGACTCCAGGGGAATACGCTCCAGGCGCAGCAACAGTTCGTCGATCGCGTGCTCTATGCGCGGCTCGTCGCCGGAGCGCATGTATTGCGACCAGCGATCGAAGGCGAAGAAGTCGCCCTCGTCCGGCGACAGGCTGAGAAGCGTCGCGCCGTGGATGATCCGGTGGTGGATGCTGTACGGCAGGCGTAAGCGGAAGAAATGCACCAGGGGCAGATGAAAGGCGATGTATTCCGGATCCGACGAAGTATCGACGACCTGATGCGGCAGGCCACCCCAGAACAGCGCAATCGAACCGCGTTCGAGCCGGATCGAATGGCCGTGCATCCGGTAGTCGACGGTCCCCCTGATGACGAAGTTGACCTCGAACTGCGCATGCCAGTGGGGCTGCGCCATGACGCCGGGCTGCTCGTGCGAGACCTGCAGCCGGTTCGGGGACTTTTCGACCGTGCTCTTCGACGGCTCCCAGTTGCGTTTGGGCATCTTACTTTCCCGCTGACCGTCCTTCCCGTTCGCAGCGAACCGGGCGGCGCTCCGGATAGTCTATGGGCAGCTCTTCAAGAGAGCAAACAGGGAGGAAACCTAGATGCGTAAGCAATTCTTGCGCGCAGCAGCGATTCTGGTGGCCGGTGCCGGACTCGGCGTTCAGGGCGCACAGGCCCAGTCCGGAGAACTCACCATCTGGAGCTGGAACATCGCGGCGTCGTCGCTCCAGGCGACGGTCGCCGGATTCAACGCGCTCTATCCGGACGTGACCGTCACGGTCGAAGACCTCGGAAACCAGCAGGTGTTCGACAAGTCGCTGGCCGGCTGCGCCGCCGGCGGCGAGGGACTGCCGGATATCGTCTCGATCGAGAATTTCGAGGCCGAAATCTACTGGAACCAGTTCCCGGATTGCTTCGTCGACCTGAAGACGCTGGGCTACACCGACGAGATCGCCTCCGGATTCCCCGACTTCAAGCGCACGGAACTTGAGGTCGGCGACGTCGCCTACGCCATGCCCTGGGACTCAGGCCCGGTCGCCATGTTCTACCGCCGCGACTTCTACGAGGCCGCCGGCGTCGATCCTGAATCGATCACGACGTGGGACGACTTCATCGCCGCCGGCAAGAAGATCCAGGAAGCCAACCCCGGTGTCGTGATGACGCAAGGCGATCTCGCCGGCGACAGCGAGTGGTTCCGCATGCTCGCCAACGAGCAGGGCTGCGGCTACTATTCGCTCGACGGCCAGTCGATCACCATCAGCCAGCCGGCCTGCGTTGCCGCGATGGAGAAGGTGAAGGAGATGGTCGACGCCGGCATCATCGGTTCGGCCGACTGGGGCGGCAAGATCGCCGCCAACAATGCCGGCACCGTCGCCACCCAGATGTACGGTGGCTGGTACGAAGGCACCATTCGCTCCGAGTCGCCGGATCTCGCCGGCAAGTGGGGCGTCTATACGATGCCGAGCCTGACCGCCGACGGCCCGCGCGCCGCCAATCTCGGCGGCTCGTCGCTCGCCATCACCAACGCCTCCGACAACAAGGAAGCGGCCTGGGCCTACGTCAACTACACGCTGGGCACCAACGAAGGCCAGGTCACCATGCTCAAGGAGTACGGCCTCGTGCCGTCGCTGATCTCCTCGTTGGAGGATCCGTACGTTCAGGAAGGGTCCGACTACTGGGGCGGCCAACCGGTGTGGCAGACCATCCTGGCGACCCTCGACAAGATCGAGCCGGCGCGCGGCACGCCGTTCCAGGGCGA
>DASWGT010000141.1:0-9750 GCA_036393575.1 Rhodospirillales bacterium
CTTCTTCAATTACCAGTACTTCACCGACCGGACCATCTACATCGACGAGCTCACCGCCTGGGACATGTTCTACGCGGTGGTCGCGGTGATCATCGTGCTGGAGGCGACGCGGCGCGTGATCGGCTGGGCGCTGCCGCTCACGGCCATCGCTTTCCTCGTCTACGCGATCGGCTTCACCAACGTGTCGATGCAGAACCTGATGGAGCAGGTGTATCTCTCGCTCGAGGGCATCTTCGGCTCCACGCTCGGCGTCTCGGCCTCCTACGTGATGTTGTTCGTGCTGTTCGGCGCCTTCATGGAGAAGAGCGGCACCGGGCAGTTGTTCATGGACTTCGCGCTCTCCATCACCGGCCGCTACGCGGGCGGGCCCGGCAAGGTGGCGGTGGTGAGCTCGTCGCTCTTCGGCACGGTGTCCGGCAGCGCGGTGGCCAACGTCATGGTGGACGGGCCGATCACCATACCGCTCATGAAGCGCACGGGCTTCCGCCCGCCCTTCGCGGCCGCGGTCGAGGCCGTCGCCTCCACCGGTGGGCAGCTCATGCCGCCGATCATGGGCGCGGCCGCCTTCGTCATGGCGGAATTCCTCGCCGTGCCTTACGCGAAGGTGGCGCTGTGGGCCCTGGTGCCGGCGCTGCTCTACTACCTTGCGGTGTTCTTCGCGGTGCATTTCGAGGCCAAGCGCTACAAGCTCTCCGGGGTGCCGGTCGCCGAGCTGCCGCGGTTCGGCGGGGTGATGCTCGAGCGGGGACACCTGTTCGTGCCGATCCTCATCGTGCTCCTCGGGCTGATGTCCGGCTATTCGGCGCCGCTCTGCGCGCTCGTAGGGGCCCTGTCCTGCCTGCCGCTCGCGCTGCTGCGCAAGGCGACGCGCGCGGGCATTTCGTGGAGATCGGTCGTCGAAGCGCTGGAGGAGGGTGCGAGGAACACGCTCGCCGTGGCCATGGCCTGCGCCTGCGCCGGCATCGTCATTGGCTGCGTCACCATCACCGGGCTGGGCATCGTGTTCACGCAGGTCGTGGTGGCGCTGGCGCAGGACCAGCTCGTCCTGGCGCTGATCCTCACGGCCCTCGCCGGTATCGTGCTCGGCATGGGCATGCCGACCACACCTGCCTACATCATGATGGTGGCGCTGCTGGTCCCCGCGGTGATCAAGCTCGCCGTTTCGGGCTGTCCCGAGCCGATCACCGCCGCGTGCAAGAGCGCGATGACGCCGGCGGCGCACATGTTCGCGTTCTACTTCGCCATCCTGTCGGCGATCACGCCGCCGGTGGCGCTGGCGGTCTACGCAGCGGCGGGGCTGGCGAAAGCCAACATCTGGGCGTCAGGTTGGGCGGCGGTGCGCACCGGTGCGGCGGGATTCATCGTGCCGTTCATGTTCATTTTCGAAAACTCGCTGCTGATGATCGGCGAATGGCCGGTGATCCTGAGCTCGTTCGTCACTGCCTGCATCGGCGTCATCGCACTTGCCGGGGCGCTGCACGGTTATTTCCTGAAACCCGTGCAAACGTGGGAACGCGTGCTGCTGTTTGCCGCGGCGCTGCTGATGATCAAGCCGGGCTTGGTCACCGACGCCATCGGCGCCGCCATTTTGGCCGTCGTACTGGTAAACTCCTGGCTGGCCCGGCCGCGCGTCGCCCCGCACGACTTGAGGGATTGATGCCATGAGAGAGAACGCGATGCTGAACCGTTGGCAGGCCGGAGATGCCGTCGTCAACGGCTGGCTCGCCATTCCCAGCGCGTTTTCGGCCGAAACCATGGCTCACCAGGGCTGGGATTCGTTGACCGTGGACATGCAACACGGCGTCGTCGATTACCAGGCGGCCGTCAACATGCTGACGGCGATCTCGACCACCGCCGTGACGCCGATCGTGCGGGTGCCGTGGCTGGATCCGGGGATCATCATGAAGATGCTGGACGCGGGCGCCTACGGCGTGATCTGCCCGATGGTGAACACGCGACGGGACGCCGAGCTCCTGGTGTCGTGCTGCCGATATCCGCCGGCGGGCCAGCGGTCGTTCGGGCCGATCCGCGCGCTGCTCTACGCCGGTTCGGACTATGCCAAGCACGCCAACAAGACGATCGTGCCCTTCGCCATGATCGAGACCCGCCAGGGACTGGACAATCTCGACGAAATTCTCTCCGTCGACGGGCTTGGCGCCGTCTACATCGGCCCCGCGGATTTGTCGTTGGCGCTTGGCTGCGAGCCGAAGTTCGACAACGAAGACGGGCCGGTCCTGGAGGCCATCGAGCTGGTCGTCCGCAAATGCCGCGAAAAGAAGGTCACCGCCGGGGTCCACAACCTGACCCCGGAATACGCGCTGAAGATGGTCGACAAGGGCTTCCAGTTCGTCACCATCGCCTCCGACGCCCGACTGCTGGCAGCGGGGGCACAGCGGGTGCTGTCGGTGATGCGCGCCGCCCGACCCAAACCGGGACCGGCCACCGCCTATTGACGGTGCCGCCGGCCGAAAACTGACAAAGTCGGTCGCGTTACCGTGCGAGCTGGATCATCCTGAGCTCGCTCTTCACCAAGTCGGGCACCACCACCATCAGCCCCTTGTCGTTGGGAACGACGGCGAAATCGGCCGGTCCCTTGAATCCGGTCGCCAATGGCTTCATGCCTTGCTTGGTGGTCCAGCTGGAGAGAGAACCGGAGTTCCAGTCGGTGATGAGCAGCGTGCCGCTCGCCATCTGATACAAGCCGTCGAGGCGTCCGAGGCCTGCCGACAGCGCCTTCGGGTCGCCGCCCGCCGCCGCCATCACGTAGATGCCGCGCGGCTCCTGCGGCGACTTGAAGCCGACGATCAACAGCGAACCGTCGTGGGCGGGGTAGAGGCCGTTGGGATTGATCGACTTGCCGACCCATACGCGGGTGACTTTCGGTTCGCCCTGCATGTTCAGGAAGTCCGCCGGCTCGACGCGGAAGAGCTGATCGGCGCGATTGTCGCTGACGTAAAGGGCGTTGCCGACGATCGTCGGGTCGTTGGCGAACTGTATCCCGGGCAGCGCCACGCTCCGGCCCTTCTTGGTCTTGGTGTCAATCGACCACACCACGTCGATGTCGGTGACCCACAGGCGGTTGCCCTTGACCCAGATGCCCTTGGGCTTGTTAAGGATCTGGCCCGGCACCGGGAGAAACGCGGGTTCAAGGATTTTGCCGCTCAATGACACCTTGCTGATCCTGCCCTTGCCGTCCTTCTCGGCCGGCTTCAGCTCGGAACCAAACTCGCTTACGTAAAGAACTTTTGCTTCGGCGTCGTAGGCCACCGATTCGGGAAACTTGAATCCGGTCGCCGTTTGGTCCGAGACCACCTTGAGCCCGTCGGCTGCCGACACCGGCGGAAGCCCGATTTGCGACATCACGAGAAAAGCCGACAGCGCCAAGCCGATGCCAAATGTTCCGCGCACGCTACACTCCTGTCCTGGGTTCGATTCAACCGGCCGTTGCCGGGAACTCGTAAGGATAGGAAATTCCGATCCGCCGCGCAGCAAGGATTTGGCCGAACCGGGTGGCCCGGACGACGGCCGCGTAGCGGTCGTGAGAAAGGAACAAATATAATAATTTCAATGAATTGACGGCACTCTCCCGGTTTCGAGACCGGCCGGCCGTCGCCTGATACGAGCTTGACCGGGGTCATTGATAGACCGGCGGTTTTGGCCGAAAATCCCCTGGCCTGCGCCGGTAGCGGGCGTTTTTCAGGAGGCGATCGATGCAATTCAATCGACGGACTATCCTCGCCGGCGGCGTAGTGGCCACGGTTGGCGCCGCGGGCTGGCTGCTGGTGCCGGCTTCCACGGCCGAGGCCGACGTCGTGGTCTACAAGTCGCCGTCGTGCGGCTGCTGCGGCGGCTGGGTCGACCACATGCGCGCCAACGGATTCACCGTCGCGGTCAAGGAGCGCGACGACCTGACTCCGGTGAAAGCCCGCCTCGGCGTGCCGGATTCCTTGCAGTCCTGCCACACCGCCGAAGTCGGCGGCTATGTCGTCGAAGGCCATGTCCCGGCCGCCGATATCCGGCGGCTGCTGACCGAGCGTCCGCGGGCCCGCGGCCTCGCCGTGCCCGGCATGCCTGCCGGCTCGCCCGGCATGGAGGACGGCGGCCGTAAGGAGGCATACCGGGTGATCCTGTTCGGCGACAGTGGGCATTCCGTCTATGCCCGCCACTGACCGCCGGCGCGTCCCGACGTACGGGCGGAAGTTCACGCTCACCCGCCGCGCCCTGATCCTGGCCGCGCCGTGCCTGTTGCTGCCGGCGGCGGCGCGCGCTCTGGCGCCGACGCCGACCACCGGCGACGGCCCGTTCTATCCCAGCCGCCTGCCGGCCGACATCGACAGCGACCTGGTAAAGATCGAGGGCGCGGTGCGCGAGGCCGGCGGCGACATCCTGCGCCTCGCCGGCACCGTGCGCGACGCCATGGACCGGCCGCTGGCCGGCGCCCGGGTCGAAATCTGGCAGTGCGACGCCAAAGGCGTCTATCTGGCGTCCGGCTCCTACGGCGGCAGCCGCGACCAGGGCTTCCAGGGCTTCGGTCACGCCATCGCCGACGCCGAGGGTCGGTTCAATTTCCGCACCATCGTGCCGGTCCCGTACACGGGCCGCACGCCGCACATCCACGTCAAGGTGCTGAAGGGCGGCCGCCAGGTGCTGACCAGCCAGCTCTACCGCGCCGGCTTCCCGCAAAACGCGTCGGATTTCCTGTTCCGGCGGATGTCGGCGGCCGAGCAGGAGCGGGTATCGATGAAGCTGACGCCGGCGACCGACAGCAAACGCCCGACGTTCCGGACCGAGGTCACCTTGGTGGTTGCCGGTTGACGGCGCCGGCAAGGGCGAAAAACCGATCCATCGGTTTTTGCAAAACCACAAAAGTTAAAATTCGATTATTGCCTACGACCTAACGCATCTGTATAATCCGCCCCGCCGAAAACATCGATCAAACACAGGCGCTTCGGTCAATAACAAGGGGGGGGTAACATAAAGAGAACATAAGGCTGTCGGCCGTCCGGCCGCAAGAAACCTTAAATTCTCTTAAACCCGTCGATTACTTGATTACGATGATTGCGACGCCCACGGCTTTTTCGAGGGGCGAAAATTAATCTGCGAACGCGTTCACCTATGGAGGAAACATGTCACGCCAAACGTTGCAGCGCACGGCCCTAGCGGCCGGCGCGGGTTTCATCTTCGCGGCCGGCATCGCCACCGCCGTTCCGGCGGCGGAGTGGAAGCCGACCAAGAACGTCGAGTTCATCATTCCCGCCGGCACCGGCGGCGGCGCCGACCAGATGGCGCGCATGACGCAGGGCATCGTCCAGAAGCACAATCTGATGCCGGTATCGATGGTCGTCATCAACAAGGCCGGCGGCGCGGGGGCCGAAGGGTTCCTCGACGTCAAGGACTCTGCCGGAAATCCGCACAAGATCATCATAACGCTGTCCAACCTGTTCACGACGCCGCTCGCCACCGGCGTGCCGTTCAACTGGCGGGATCTGACGCCGGTCGCGATGCTGGCCCTCGACGAGTTCGTACTCTGGGTGCATAACGATTCGCCCTACAAGACGGCGAAAGATTATGTCGCCGCGGCCAAGAAGAACCAGCTGAAGATGGCTGGCACCGGCTCGAAGCAGGAGGACCAGATCATCACGGTCGGCATCGAGCAGGCTATCGGCGCCAAGTTCACCTACGTGCCGTTCAAAGGCGGCGGCGACGTGGCGAAGCAGCTGGTCGGCAAGCACGTCGATTCGACGGTCAACAACCCGATCGAGGCGGTCGCCCAGTGGCGCGCGGGCAATCTGCGGCCATTGTGCGTATTCGACGGCCAACGCATCCCGTTGAAGGAAAAAGTGACGAAGACGATGTCGTGGAACGATATCGCGCCGTGCAAGGAATCCGGACTGCCGATCGAGTACGTGATGCTGCGCGGCATCTTCATGCCCGCCGGCGTGCCGAAGGAAGCCGTCGACTATTACATCGGCCTGTTCAACAAAGTGCGCGCGACGGCCGAGTGGAAAGACTTCATGGCCAAGGGCGCCTTCAACACCACCTTTATGACCGGCGACGCGTACAAGAAGTGGGTCGAGAGCGCCGAAGTGACCCATAAGGACCTGATGACCAAGGCGGGCTTCCTCGCCAAGAAGTAAGGCTAGTCCTTCGGCGGTCGGACCGGCGGCGGGCCATCGTCGCCGGCGGCCGCTGGGTTCCCCGGAAAACATCTGTTCCGGGCCGGCCCCATTCCAGGGAAGGGGCTTTTTTTCCGTCTCGTAATCCCGTAAGGAAAGACCATGAACCTGGAACGCGGAACGATTTCGACCCGCACCATGGAGATCACGGTCGCGCTGCTGATCATGGGACTCGGCGCGGTGGTGATGTATGACAGTTGGCGGATCGGCGCGCGCTGGGGCGAGTACGGGCCGCAGGCCGGATACTTCCCGTTCTATGTCGGGGTCATGATATTCGCCGCCAGCGCCATCGTGTTCCTGCAGGCGGTGTTCTCAAGGAAGCCGCGCCAGCCGTTTGCCGAGCCGTCTCAGCTTAAATCCATCATGACGCTGCTGGTGCCGACGATCATTTACATCGGCGTCGTCTACGCGATCGGCATATACATCGCCTCCGCGATCTATCTCGCCTATTTCATGCGCGTGCTCGGCCGCTACCCCTGGCGGACGATCGCGCCGATCGCGATCTGCGTTCCGGCTGCGTTGTTCGTGCTGTTCGAGATCTGGTTCCTGGTGCCGCTGCCGAAGGGACCGGTCGAGGACTTCTTCGGGTATTGAGCGGGCCATGGAAAAGGATCATCGGTACCGCGGCGTCCGGTTGAGGCCGCAGGCGGGCGCAACGACAGGATATTTTAATCGTGATTGAAGCCGTCGACGCACTATTCCACGGATTTAACGTCGCGCTGACGTGGCAAAACATGCTGTTTATGCTCGTCGGCATCGTGCTCGGCGTCCTGATCGGCGTATTGCCGGGCCTCGGCGGCGCCAACGGCGTCGCCATCCTGCTGCCGCTGACTTTCTCGATGTCGCCGACGTCGGCGATCATCATGCTGTCGTGCATCTACTGGGGGGCGCTGTTCGGCGGCGCCATCACCTCGGTGCTGTTCAACATACCCGGCGAGCCGTGGTCGGTGGCGACCACCTTCGATGGCTACCCGATGGCGCAGAAAGGCCAGGCCGGCGAGGCGCTGACCGCCGCCTTCACGTCGTCGTTCTTCGGCGCCCTGATCGCGGTCATCGTGCTCACCTTCCTGGCGCCGCTGGTCGCCGCCTTCGCGCTCAAGTTCGGGCCGGCGGAGTTCTTCGCCGTCCAGCTCCTGACCTTCTGCAGCTTCGTCGGCATGAGCCGCGAGGGCCCGTTCAAGGTCATCGCCTCGATGATGATCGGTTTCGCGCTCGCCGCCGTCGGGCTGGACACCGTCACCGGCCAGCTGCGCATGACCTTCGGAATCAACGAGATCATCCGCGGCTTCGACTTCCTGGTCGCCGTCATCGGCCTGTTCGGTATCGGCGAGATCCTGCTGACCATGGAGGAGGGCTTCAACCTCAAGGGCACCAGCGCCAAGATCAACCCGAGGGTCGTGCTGGAAACGTGGGCCAAGCTGCCGAAATACTGGGTGACCGCGGTCCGCGGCACGCTCGTCGGCTGCTGGATGGGGATCACGCCGGGCGGCGCCACGCCGGCGTCGTTCATGAGCTACGGCCTCGCCAAGCGGTTCTCCAAGGACGGCGCGAAGTTCGGCACCGGGCAGCTGGAAGGCGTCGTGGCGCCCGAGACGGCGGCGCACGCCGCCGGCACCAGTGCGCTGCTGCCGATGCTGACGCTCGGCATTCCGGGCTCGCCCACCGCCGCCGTGCTGCTCGGCGGGCTGCTCATCTGGGGTCTGCAGCCGGGGCCGTTGCTGTTCGTCGAGCAGAAGGACTTCGTCTGGGGCCTGATCGCCAGCATGTATCTGGGCAACGTCGTCGGTTTCATCATCGTGCTGACCACGGTGCCGTGGTGGGCCGCCATCCTGCGCATCCCGTTCAGCATCATCGGCCCGATCATCGTCGTGATCTGCGCGATCGGCGCCTATACGGTGCACAACGCCTTCCTCGACATCGCCCTGATGCTGTGGTTCGGCGTCGTCGGCTACGTGTTCAAGAAGCTCGATTATCCGCTGGCGCCGCTGGTGCTGGCGCTGGTCCTGGGCGACATGGCCGAAAGCGCATTCCGCCAGTCGATGATCCTGTCACAGGGCTCGGTGTCGATCTTCTGGTCGAACTGGTTGGTCGGCAGCATCTGCGCACTGGCGATATTCGTGATGTTCTGGCCGTTGATCTCCAAGATGATACCGGGTCAAGCCAAGCGCCAGCAGGCGGAGGCCGGAGAGTAACGGCGCGGCCGACGGGCCGACGAGGGAACCGCTGATGGCATTGTCGAAGGTGTCGGTCGTCTGTCTGGCGCTGGCCCTGTTCGCCGCCGCACCGGTGTGGGCCGGTCCGTGGGCGGAATCCTACGACGCGGCGACCAAGACCCGCTTCATCCCGGTCGAGCTGTGGACCGGCGCCGATTGGGACGGCGCCAAGGTGGTCAAGGCCGGCAAGGCCGACCTGACGTTCGGCAAGCGGGGCGAAAAAAGCATCACCGGTCCCGAGCCTTACGTCCGGCCTGGCACCAACGAGCAGATCCTGGTCTACCGGCGTGAAAATCGCGGCCGGGAAGGCGTCAAGGTGCAGCTGTTCACCATCTCGTCCAACAGGGACGGCATCGGCCGGGTTTACGATTCCCGTTACGATCGCAATTGCGCCGATGAGGTGAAATTCCCGCTCGGCCTATGGCAGCAGGGGGAGACCCGGGAATACAAGCTTCATTGCGGCCCGCGAACGCGGACCATCCGCATAACCATCGAAGACATCGACTACGTCAATGCCGGCGAACCGCATTCCCTGCGCTACCGTTGGATACTGGAGGGCGGCGGCAGGGGCAGCGACAACAGCTACATCTACAGTCCCGGCAAAGGAAACGTCGAGGTCGTCGAGAACGTCCGTTAGGCCGGCGCCCAATCCGCGGGTGATATCCCGAAGAATTTTTCAAGTTTCGCCCGGCGGGAGGCAGTGAATTGAACTTCGATTGGATCGTCGTCGTCGCCTTCGCCGCCGTCTACATCGGCATGGCGATGGGCCGCTGGCCGTGGCTCGCCGTCGACCGCACCGGCGTCGCCCTGATCGGCGCCATCTTCCTCTTCCTCACCGGCGCCGTCGACGCCGGCGACGCGGTCAAGGCCATCGATTTTCCGACGCTGACAATCCTGTTCGCGCTGATGGTGCTATCGGCGCAATTCGCCGCCAGCGGCTTCTTCGAATGGACGGCGACCGCCATCGCCGGCGCCGATGCTTCTCCGAGGACGCTGCTGATGCTGGTGATCGCGATCGCCGCCGGTCTCGCCGCGGTGCTGACCAACGACGTGGTGGTGTGGGCGATGACGCCGGTCCTGGTGCGCGGGCTTATGCGGCGCGGGCTCGACCCGCGGCCGTTCGTGATTGCGCTGGTCGCCGGCGCCAACGCCGGGTCGGCGGCCACCATCATCGGCAATCCGCAGAACCTGTTGATCAGCCAGGTCGGCGGCCTGGAGTTCTGGCCGTTCGCGCTGGTCTGCGTCGGGCCGGCGGTGCTCTCCCTCGCCATCGTCTACGGGATCACCGCCTGGACGTGGCGCGACGGGCTACGGCCCCGCGACGGCGCGCCCGACGCGGCCGCGCCGCCGCTCGACCGACC
>DASWGT010000142.1:0-2358 GCA_036393575.1 Rhodospirillales bacterium
TGATGGATTCTGTAGGGGCTTTCTCTTGGTTGAGGAGGCCCGATGTCTTCGTTGATCACGATCTTGCGGGAAGTTGGCGACCCGCGCGACATGAACGCCCGGCACGTTTTGTCGGAGGTTCTGTTTGTGGCGCTGGCGGCGACGTTGTGTGGGGCGAAGAGCTGCGTGGAGATCGCCGAGTTCGCCGATGGCCGGGAGGAGGATTTGAGGGAGATCGTGGCGCTCAAGCATGGCGCGCCGAGCCACGATACCTTCAGCCGGGTCTTCCGCCTGCTCGATCCGGCCGAGCTGGCGCGGGCCTTTGCAGCCTTCATGGTGGTCCTGCGCGGCGAACTCGGCCTGCCGCCGCCGAAGGGGGTAGTGGCAATCGACGCCAAGGCGCTGCGGCGCGGATACGAGAAGGGACAAGCCCATCTGCCGCCCTTGATGGTGAGCGTTTGGGATACCGAGACGCGACTGGCGATTGCCGCAGCCCGCGCGCCTGCCAACTCGGAAGTGAAGGCGACCCTCGATCTCTTGAAGGGCTTGACGCTGAAGGGCTGCACGGTGACCGCCGACGCGCTCCACTGCCATCCCGCCATGGCCGAGGCGGTGCGTTCGGCCAAGGCGCAATATGCCCTGGGGCTGAAGGGCAACCACGGGCCGCTCTTCGCCGCGGCCGAAGAGGGTTTTGCCAAGGCCGGCGATCTCGCCTTCTTCGAGACCAGCGAACGCGGCCATGGCCGCAGCGAGCGGCGGCGGACATCGGTGCTGCCGCTCAACCGCCTGCCCAAGGTGCCAGACTTCCCGGGCTTGAAGGCGATCGGCCGCATCGAGGCCGATCGCACCGGCAAGGACGGCAAGCTCGCCACCGCCGTCCGATACGTCGCCCTGTCGCAGGTGCTCTCGCCGCGAAAGCTCGCCAAAGTCGTGCGTGCCCATTGGAGCATCGAGAACCAGCTCCATTGGACCCTCGACGTCGTCTTCGACGAGGACGACGCCCGTACCCGCAAGGACAACGGCCCCGAGAACCTCGCCGTCATCCGCCGCCTCGCCCACAACATCTTGCGCGCCCACCCCCTCGCCAAGTCGCTCGCCAGCAAAATGCGACGCGCAAACTGGAGCAAAGACTTCTTCTTCGAGCTCTTTGCCCATATGCGATAGCCCTGCCCCTTGGTGGGGGAGGGCCGTTTCTCTTGGCGAGCCGGAGGCGAGCCTAGAGAAATGGGGTGAGGGGGCAGCGGCGTAAGGAGCGAACACCATTCAATCCCCCAACCTCTGGTCCGGCAGCGCCGTCTCGTACGCCGACCGCGCCGCCTCGACCGCGCGCCGCTCCGACACTTCCGGCACCGCCACGTCCCACCAGTGCCCGCCGGCCTCTGTTGTCACGAACGGGTCGGTCTCGATCACGATCACGGTCGTGCGGTCGTTGCCCCTGGCGCGGTCGAGCGCCGCTTCCAGTTCGTCGATCGTCGTCACGCGCTCTGCAATCGCGCCGAGGCTCTCCGCGTGCGCACGGAAATCGATGTCGGGCAATGCCGCGTGCCTGGTGTCGACAAAGAGATTGTTGAACCGCTCGCTGCCGGTCGCCATTTGCAGCCGCGTGATGCAGCCGTAGCCGCGGTTGTCGAGCACCACGATGGTCAGCTTGGCGCCGATCAGCACCGAAGTTGCGATTTCCGAGTTCATCATCAGGTACGAACCGTCGCCGACCAATACGACGACGTCGCGTTCCGGCAGCGCCATCTTCACGCCGATGCCGCCGGCGATCTCGTAGCCCATGCACGAGTAGCCGTACTCGAGGTGATATCCGAACGGCCTCTCCGCCTGCCAGTGTTTGTGCAGTTCGCCGGGCAGCCCGCCCGACGCGCCGACCACCTGCGCGTCCGAAGGCGGCACCGTGTTGGTGCGGCCGGTGAAGCGCCCGGCCTCTTCCAGCCATGCCGTGCGCCCGCTTTCGGCCTTCTCGCGCCAGCCCTTGCCGGCGCGCCAGCCGGCGAGGTTGGCGGAGAGTTCCTCCAGTCCGGCCTTGGCGTCGGCGACCAGTGGCAGCGCCCGATGCTTGGTGGCGTCGAACACCTGCACGTTCAGCCCGATGAAGCGCCGATCCGGATTCTTGAACAGCGCCCACGAGCCGGTGGTGAAGTCCTGTAGCCGCGTGCCGACGGCAAGGATGACGTCGGCCTCCTCGGCCAGCGCGTTCGCCGCCGAGGTGCCGGTCACGCCGACCGAGCCGACCGCCAGCGGGTGCGATGCGGCGATCGATGATTTGCCGGCCTGCGTCTCGGCCACCGGCACGTCGTGCGCCTCGGCGAAGGCGGCAAGCGTCCGCGAGGCGCCGCTGTAGAGCACGCCGCCGCCGGCGATGAGCAGCGGCTT
>DASWGT010000143.1:0-3827 GCA_036393575.1 Rhodospirillales bacterium
CCGGTCTCGTAAAGGCGCCCGAGTTGGTGGCGGGCGTCGGCCCTGCCGTCCTCGGCCAGCGGCTGCCATTGCTCGAGCGCCGTCTTGTAGTCGCCGCGGCCGTAGGCGGCGAGGCCGGACTCGTAGCTGGCGCAGCCGGCGAAGAGAAGGCCGGTCGCCAGCAGCAACGCCAAGATTCGGGCAGGGGCGGTTCGTCGCACGGGCGTCTCCGCGGATGATGGGGCGCCTAGATTGCGCCGGAGTGTAACCGATGATAGTCGGCGGCGCTTCCGGCCGTCGGCGGTGGCCGCGCCGTGCGGTCAAAACGAAGCCGCCGGGGCGCCGCGGCGGCCGTCTGGTTGGCGCCGCGACGGCTATTGACATATTTCCTATTTAAGGTTATATATCTCTAATGTTCTTGATTTTCCCCAGAATTAAGGAACAATACCCGATTTTCCGCCGTCTCCGGTACCGCCCGGGTCTGGTCACCGGTGCCGGTCGGGCGGCGTTTGTTGCGGCGCCATGCTGCCGCGCGGCTGGCCCGGGCAGACATGGACGAACGCGGACCAATGTGGCCCCATGCGGACATTAGTGGACAAAACCGAGTCGGATTCGCGGCCGCGCTCGGCCGCCATTGTGAACAAAACGGTACAAATGCGTACATCGGAGTACATTTCCTCGAAATCCGCCGGCGTCGACGGATCGGCCTCTTGCAGATCAACAGCTTCGCGCTGCCGGGACGCGGCGACGCGGTCGCCGCCGGTGTCGCTTCGAGGAAAACACGGCCCGGCGCCCGGCAAGTCGGCAAAGGTCAGCATTGGTCAACATCAAGTCAACATCAAGTCAACGATCGGTCGACGGCAGGTCAACGACCGGGTCAACACGCCGGTCAACGTCGGGTCAGCCACCGGTCATCCTCTGGTCAGTGGCCGCGAAAGCCGATTGCATGGCTAGGAGATTCGAGTCATGGTGCCGGTCGTCCGGGGCGCCGCGGCGTTGTCGTGCCGTCGTCGTGCCGGGGGGCCGTCTTCGCGACGGTTCGGGCCGGAAGGCCTGGGAACCGGCACCAAGTATCGCATCGGCGCTCGCGCGGCCGGCTCGCCATGTGCGTCCGGCGCGGCGCGGGGGCTTGTCGCCTGTCGAACCCGGCGGGAGGCCGGAGCGAAGGCTGGTTTCTAATGTGGGGGACCGAAATCGTGATGAAGCGAATTGGATCGAAGGGGCTAATGACGGCCCTGCTGGCCGTTCTGTTGTTGATGCCCGACGCCGCGCTTGCTCAAGGCGCGGCAGCGAAGTTGAGCGACGGCAACACGGCGTGGCTTCTGACGTCGACGGCGCTGGTGCTGTTCATGACGCTGCCGGGCCTGGCGCTGTTCTACGCCGGGCTGGTGCAGTCGAAGAACGTGCTGTCGGTGATGATGCACTGCTTTTCGATCGCCTGCATGGTGTCGGTGCTGTGGCTGGCGGTTGCCTACAGCCTGGCGTTCGGCGAGGGCAACCCGTACATCGGCGGGCTCGGCAAGGCGTTCCTGGCCGGCGTCGGGCGCGGCGCGCTTTCGGGTGACATCCCGGAAACCGTGTTCTTCATGTTCCAGATGACGTTCGCCATCATCACCCCGGCGCTGATCGTCGGTGCCTACCCGGAACGCATCAAGTTCTCGGCGGTGCTGGTGTTCTCGGGGCTGTGGCTGCTGCTCGTCTACGCGCCGGTGGCGCATTGGGTGTGGGGCGGCGGCTGGCTGGCCAAGCAGGGCGCGCTGGATTTCGCCGGCGGCCTCGTCGTGCACACCACCGCCGGCACCTCGGCGCTGGTGCTGGCCTACGTGCTCGGACCCCGCAAGGGGTTCCCGGGCGAGCTGCGACCGCCGCACAATCCGGGGATGGCGATGATGGGGGCGGCGATGCTGTGGGTGGGCTGGTTCGGCTTCAATGCCGGCAGCGCGCTCGCCGCCAACGCCGACGCCGGCGCCGCCATGGCCGCCACCCACATCTCGGCCGCCACCGCGTCGCTGGTGTGGATGACCATCGAATGGATCAAATTCGGCAAGCCGAGCATGGTCGGCATAATCACCGGCGCCATCGCGGGACTTGCCACGATCACGCCGGCGTCGGGCTTCGTCGGCCCGCTGGGCGCGCTCGCCATCGGCGTCGCCAGCGGCCTGATCTGCTTCTATTGCGTCAGCCTGGTGAAAGCCCGCTTCGGCATCGACGATTCGCTCGACGTGTTCGCCGTCCATGGCGTCGGCGGTATGCTCGGCACGCTGATGACCGGCGTGTTCGTATCCGCCGGGCTCGGCGGCTTAGGCTTCGCCAAGGACGTGACCATGGGCGGACAACTGACCGCACAGGCAACCGGCGTCATCGCCACCTTCGTGTGGTCGGCGGTGGTCACCTTCATCATTGTCAAGGTGACGGCGGCCGTCGTCGGGCTCCGCGTCAGCGACGAGCAGATCACCGACGGGCTCGACGTGAGCGCCCACGGCGAACGCGGCTACAGCCTGTAGTCCCGGGATGGAATAAGGATCGACAACAATGAAACTCGTAATGGCCATCATCAAGCCGTTCAAGCTGGACGCCGTGCGCGAGGCGCTGACCGAAGTCGGCGTGCAAGGGCTGACGGTGTCCGAGGTCAAGGGCTTCGGCCGCCAGAAGGGACAGACGGAAATCTACCGCGGCGCCGAATACGCGATCGAGTTCGTACCTAAGGTGCGGCTCGACGTGGTCATCGACGACGGACAGGTGGAGCAGGTGGTGGAAGCCATCCGCAACGCCGCCAACACCGAGAAGATCGGCGACGGCAAGATCTTCGTCCTCGACGTCGGACAGGCGATGCGCATCCGCACCGGCGAGACCGGCTCGAACGCGCTCTAGGTCTTAACCCATCCGGCGCGTAAGCGAGCGCCGGAGCCAACGGGGGGCAGCGGCGCCAAGATCGGCGTCGCGAGTCCCCGGTTTACGCTTGCAGCAATGGAGAACGGCAACCGTCATGGCATTCCAGAACATCACCGCGGAAAAAAAACACAACGTCGGCGTGATCACCCTCAACCGTCCGAAGGCGATGAACGCGCTGTGCGAACCGCTGGTCGACGAGATGGCGCGCGCCCTCGACGACTTCGAGGCTGACGCCGACATCGGCTGCATCGTGATCACCGGCTCGGATAAGGCGTTCGCCGCCGGCGCCGACATCAAGGAGATGCAGTCGACAAGCTACATGGACGCCTATCTCGATGACTTCATCACCCGCAACTGGGAGCGTGCGGCACAGTGCCGCAAGCCGGTGATCGCCGCGGTTGCCGGCTATGCGCTCGGCGGCGGCTGTGAGCTCGCCATGATGTGCGACTTCATCATCGCCGCCGACTCGGCCAAGTTTGGCCAGCCCGAGATCAGCTTGGGCGTGATGCCGGGCGCCGGTGGCACGCAGCGGCTGACGCGGCTGGTCGGCAAGTCGAAGGCGATGGAAATGTGCCTCACCGGACGCATGATGGACGCCCAGGAAGCCGAGCGCGCCGGGCTGGTCAGCCGCGTCGTGCCGGCGGCCGAGCTGATGGCGGAGACGCTGCAAGTGGCGCAGAAAATCGCCGCCATGTCGCGGCCGGCGGCGATGATGGTGAAGGAATCGATCGGCCGCGCCTACGAGACGACGCTGG
This sequence comes from Rhodospirillales bacterium, assembly GCA_036393575.1. Classification (GTDB taxonomy): domain Bacteria; phylum Pseudomonadota; class Alphaproteobacteria; order Rhodospirillales; family Casp-alpha2; genus JACPJY01. Next base: position 3,627 of record DASWGT010000143.1, read on the forward strand.
CCGAGGGCATCCACTTCGAGCGCCGGCTGTTCCACGCCGCCTTCGCCACCGAGGACCAGAAGGAAGGCATGGCGGCGTTCGTCGAGAAGCGCAAGCCGGCGTGGAAGAACCGCTAGCGGCTCGGGCGCAAGCGATCAGCGCTTGCGCGCCAGCGTCAGGCCGTCGCCGATCGGCACCAGGCTGAGGCTGACCCGCGGATCG
>DASWGT010000144.1:0-11282 GCA_036393575.1 Rhodospirillales bacterium
GGTGGGGAAATTTCGTGGGCGTGCAACTATTCACTTCCATTTCACCTCCGGCGGCAGCGACATCAGGATGGCGTCGACGTTGCCGCCGGTCTTGAGGCCGAACTGGGTGCCGCGGTCGTATAAAAGGTTGAACTCGACGTAGCGGCCGCGCTTCAAGAGCTGCGCCTGGCGCTCGACGTCGCTCCAGTCGGCTTCCATGCGCCGACGCACGATCATCGGATAGACTTCCGCGAACGCCCGGCCGACGTCCTGGGTGAAGGCGAAGTCGGCCGCCCAGTCGCCGCTGTTCAGGTTGTCGTAGAAGATGCCGCCGATGCCGCGCGCCTCGCCGCGGTGCGGCAGGTAAAAGTACTCGTCGCACCATTTCTTGAACTTGGCGTAGTAGGCCTTGTCATGAGCGTCGCAGGCGCGCTTGAAGGCGGCGTGGAAGTCGGCGGTGTCGGTCGCGAGCTCGAACACCGGCGTCAGGTCGCCGCCGCCGCCGAACCAGCCTTGCGTCGTCACGATCATGCGGGTGTTCATGTGCGCCGCCGGCACGTGCGGCGACTGCGGATGCACCACCACCGAGATGCCCGACGCCCAGAACCGCGGGTCGGCGGCGGCGCCGGGGACGCGGCGGCGGTAGTCGTCCGCGAATTCGCCCATGACGGTCGAGACGTTGACGCCGGCCTTCTCGAACACCCGGCCGTTCTTAAGCAGGCTGATGACACCGCCGCCGCCCTCCGCTCGGTCCCACGCCGTGCGCTTGAATCGGCCCGGCTTGTTGGCCGAGGCGCGCGTTTTCGCCTTCGCCTCTGCCTCGATCGCCTCCAGCGTCCGGCAGAGCTGGTCGCGCAAGTCCTCGAACCAGGCTTGCGCCTTTTTCCTGTGCGCGTCGCTGCCGTAGTCGGATGCCTTGCTCATGCGGTCGCCCCCGGGGAGACGATGGGAAAACCACGCGTCTGTCGCAGCGCCTCGCCGAGCACCATAGCCAAGGCTTGCGCGACGTTGAGCGAGCGGGCGCCGGCGACGATCGGCACCCGCACCGCCGCCTCGCAGGCGCGGGCGACCTCGGCCGGCACGCCGGCGCCCTCGGAGCCGGCCAGCAGCACGTCGTCGAAGCGGAAGGCGAAATCGAGATAGGACGTCGCGGCGGCGGTCGACAGCAGGACCAGGCGCCCGCCGCCGTTCGATCGGAACTTCTTTCGGAACGCTTCCCACGACGTGTGCTCGGTGAGCGCCAGCCGGTCGAGATAATCCATGCCGGCGCGGCGGAGCTTTTTGTCCGTCATCACGAATCCGGCCGGCCCGATGACGTCGCAGGCTAGACCTAAGCACGCCGCCGTGCGCATGATCGCGCCGGTGTTTTGCGGGATGTCCGGTTGGTAAAGCGCCATGCGCATCGCACGCTCTGTCTCACTCCGCTTCCGGGGCGTTCCGGCGGTACCGCCCTCGGTCCGCGGGAATCCGTTGGAATCGCTCGGTTCTTGCCCTTTGCAACCGGGCCGGATTGCATTATACCGGAGCCCGGGTTCCAAGCCATCGGCGGCAGCGCGGAATACGCCGAATTCCGCCGTTCTTTCGCGCCCCAACCTTGCCTGGCCAGGCGGCCTTTCGTAGAGTGGGCGCGAAGCAGGGGCCGGGAGCCTTGGGTAACGACGTCGAGGGCCGGAAAAGGGGAAGGCAATCATGAGCGACAGCGCGACCGGCGGCGGCACCACCGCCGACATGCCCGTTACCGACGAAAAATCACGCCGCGACTTCCTGCTGATTTCGACCGCCAGCGTCGGCGTCGTCGGCACCGCGCTCGCCTGCTGGCCCTTGATCCACGCCATGAACCCGGCCGCCGACACGCTCGCGCTCGCCTCGACCGAGGTGGACCTGGCGCCGGTGCAGACCGGCCAGTCGATCACCGTGGTGTGGCGCGGCAAGCCGGTGTTCATCCGCCGCCGCACGGCGGACGAGATCAAGACCGCGGAAGCGGTGCCGATGGACAAGCTGATCGACCCGGAGGCCGACTCGAAGCGCGTCAAGAAGCCGGAATGGCTGATCATGGTCGGCGTCTGCACGCACCTCGGCTGCATCCCGCTCGGCCAGAGGCCGAACGACCCGCACGGCGAATTCGGCGGCTGGTTCTGCCCGTGCCACGGCTCGCACTACGATACCTCGGGACGCATCCGCAAGGGGCCGGCGCCGAAGAACCTGGAGGTGCCGCCCTACCAGTTCGTCTCCGACACCTTTATCCGTATCGGGTAAGGGGAAACAAGCCATGGCCGCCAAGAGCTATTCCAACCCGATCGTCAAATGGATCGAGTACCGGCTGCCGATCTTCTCGTTCCTCGACCACGAACTCAACGAATACCCGACGCCCAGGAACCTGAACTACTGGTGGAACTTCGGCTCGCTCGCCGGGATCATCCTGGTGATCATGATCGCCACCGGCATCGTGCTCGCCATGAGCTACACGCCGCACGTCGACTACGCCTTCGAATCGGTCGAGCGCATCATGCGCGACGTCAACTACGGCTGGCTGTTGCGCTACATCCACACGAACGGCGGTTCGGCCTTCTTCATCGTCGTCTACATTCACCTGTTCCGCGGCATGTACTATGGTTCCTACAAGGCGCCGCGCGAGCTTCTGTGGATCATCGGCGTCGTCATCCTGCTCGCCATGATGGCGACCGCGTTCATGGGCTACGTGCTGCCGTGGGGGCAGATGAGCTTCTGGGCGGCGACCGTGATCACCAATCTGTTCTCGGCGGTGCCGCTGGTCGGCGAGAGCATCGTGACCTGGCTGTGGGGCGGCTTCTCGGTCGACAACCCGACGCTCAACCGCTTCTACTCGCTGCACTATCTGCTGCCGTTCGTCATCTTCGCGCTGGTGTTCGTGCACCTGTGGGCGCTGCACGTCCACAAGTCCAACAACCCGACCGGCGTCGACATCAAGGGCCCGCAGGACACCATCCCGTTCCATCCCTACTACACCATCAAGGACACGTTCGGGCTCGGCGCGTTCATGATCGTCTTCATGTTCTTCGTGTTCTTCGCGCCCAACTTCTTCGGCGAGCCCGACAACTACATCAAGGCCAACCCCCTGGTGACGCCGGCCCACATCGTGCCGGAATGGTACTTCCTGCCCTACTACGCGATCCTGCGCGCCATCACCTTCGACATCTGGTTCATCCCGGCGAAGCTGATCGGAGTCGCGGCGATGTTCGGCTCGATCCTGATCCTGCTGTTCCTGCCGTGGCTCGACCGCTCGAAGGTGCGTAGCGCCACGTTCCGGCCGGTCTATAAACAAGTGTTCTGGGTGTTCGTGGTCGACTGCATCATTCTCGGCTGGGTCGGCGCCAACACCCCGGACGCCGAGTTCCATGGCATCAAGATGCTGTGGATCGGCCAGGCGGCGACCTTCTACTACTTCTTCCACATCGTCATCCTGATCCCGCTGATCAGCGTCTTCGAGACGCCGAGGGCGCTCCCCGACAGCATCAGCCAAGCGGTGACGCCGGGAGGCAAGTCATGAACGCGATGCGCAAACGTCTCGGCCTCGCGCTCGCCGTCGCCCTCGCGCTCGGCCTCGCCGCCGGCGCAACGATGGCGGCCGAGGGCGGCAAGCCGCCGGCGCAGACGTGGTCGTTCGACGGCCTGTTCGGCACCTACGACCGCGCCGCGGCGCAGCGCGGCTTCCTGGTCTACAACACGGTGTGCGCGGCCTGCCACTCGCTGAGCCTCGTCGCCTATCGCAACCTCGACGGCATCGGCTTCAAGGACGACGCTATCAAGGCGATCGCGGCGGCCAAGGAGGTGCCGGACGGCCCCAATGACCAGGGCGAGATGTTCAACCGGCCGGGACAGCCCGCCGACCGCTTCGCCAGGCCGTTCGCCAACGACAACGCCGCGCGCGCCGCCAACAACGGCGCCCTGCCGCCGGACTTGAGCCTGATCACCAAGGCGCGCAAGGGCGGCGCCGACTACATCCACGCGCTGATGGTCGGCTACAAGGAGCCGCCCACCGGCATGCAGATGATGGAGGGGATGCAATACAACGCCTACTTCCCCGGCAACCAGATCGCCATGCTGCCGCCGCTGAGCGAAGGCCAGGTCGAGTACGCCGACGGCACCAAGGCCACGATCCCGCAGATGGCCCACGACGTTTCGACGTTCCTCACCTGGGCCGCCGAGCCCGAGATGGAGGAGCGCAAGCGCATGGGCGTCAAGGTGCTGCTGTTCCTGATCGTGCTGACGGCGATGCTCTACGCGCTGAAGCGCCAGATCTGGACCGACGTGCATTAAGCGGGGACTAAAAGGGGGCAATTGACGCGTTGGCAGACTCGAAGGCCCGCCGGCAACGGCGGGTCTTTGGCGCACCACGGTCGATCCGGCCTCGCCCTTCGAGACGGCCGCTGGCGCGGCCTCCTCAGGGTGAGGCCGGTCAATCAGCATCTCACGCCCTCATCCTGAGGAGCGCAGCGTCTCGAAGGATAAGGGCGATGGTTACCGCAGCGCGGCGGCGATGTTGCCGCCGTCGACGGTGATCACGGCGGCGGTGGTCTTCTCGGCCAGCGCCAGATCGACGAACGCCCGCGCCACGTCGGCGGCCGTCACCTCGCGCCCCAGCAGGTTGCCGCCCATGTAGTCCTTCTCCGAGACGCCGCGCGCCCGCGCCCGCGATCTCACCATGGCGTCGGTGAGGAGCCCGCTGCGGATGCGGTCGGCATTGACGGCGTTGGCGCGCAAATCAGGAGTTTGATTTGGTACCCAACCGCAGTCCCTTCGGCAGCAGACCGCGTTCCACCAGCTCGAACAGACCCTGTACCAACAGCGCCAGTACCGCCGCGGGGACCGCGCCCTGCAGAATGAGGCCAATGTCATCGAGGCGTATGCCGGTGAGAATGGGCTGGCCGTAGCCGCCCGCGCCGATAAGCGCCGCCAGGGTGGCGGTGCCCACATTGATGACCGCCGAGGTCTTGATGCCGGCGAGGATGGCGCGGGTGCTCAGGGGCAGTTCGATCAGCCGCAGCTGCGCGCCCCGCGGCAGACCCAGAACTTCGGCCGATTCGCAGATCGCCGCTGGGATATCGTTCAGCCCCGCGTGGGTGTTGCGCACGATCGGCAGCAGGCTGTAGAGAAACAGCGCCACCACCGCCGGCGGTCCGCCGATACCAAGCAGCGGAATCATGAACACGAACAACGCCAGTGACGGAATGGTCTGAATGATTCCGGTGACCCCGAGTATCAGATGGCCGAAGCGCGGGCGTCGTGCCGCCGCAATGCCCAGTGGAATGGAGACAATGATGGCGGCCGAGAGCGATACAACGACCAGCAACAGGTGATCGCGCGTGTGGCGCCAGAAACGCTCCCAGGCGGTGTGCATCCTCAGTTCGGTCTCAATTCCCAGATTCTTCTCCAGAAAGTCGGCCGCCACGGTCGCCTCCGCCTCGCCGCCGAGTTTCACCCGGGCGTTCAGAGCGCTCATTGCCGGAGCGTCAATACGCCCGGCCAGGCGCCTGAGGAGGGCGACGGTTTCAGGCGCGTGTTCTTCGAGTTCTGCGCGGTAGAGGATGACGGCGTTGTAGACGGGAAAGTAATTCAGATCGTCTTCCAGCGCGCGCAGCTTGTAGTAGGCGATTTCGGCGTCCGTGGCATAGAGATCGGTGACGTGCAGTGTCCCCGACTCGATGCCGCGGTAGGCGAGATCGTGGTCCAGCCCGCGTACATTTTGGTGCGGCAACTGGTAGCGGCGACGAAGACCCGGCCAACCGTCGGCGCGGTCCATAAACTCGTTGCCGAAGCCGAGGACCAAATCGGGATGTTCTTTAAGATCGGAGACGGTCCGTAACCCCAGCCGCTCGCCGAGCTCTTCCTTAACACCGATAGCGTAGGTGTTGTTGAAGCCCAACGATTGTGTCATGCGCAGCCCCCTTTCGGCCAGCGCGCGCCGCAAGGCCGCTTCGGTGCGCAGGCCTTCGTGGACCAGGATTTCCTGCATCAGCGTGCCGGTGTATTCGGGGTAGACATCGATTTCGCCGGCAAGCAGGGCGTTCCAAAGGACGCGGGTGCCGCCCAGCTCGCGCCGATGGTAAGTGCGGTGACCGGTTGAAGCTGCCAGATGTTTGATCATCTCACCGAGGATGACGGATTCGGTGAAGGTTTTGGAACCGACCCGGATCGTAACGGGCTCCCCGGCTTCCCCGGCAACGATGGGACCGAACGACACCAGCAGCACAACGGCAAACAACGCCTTTTGCACTTTCACGACAACGCCTCATTGAGTTGCTGCATGGGGCCGCGTTGGGCGGTGATGAACCGCTCGACAAAGGGTTCCGCCGGCGACTGGGCGAGCTGCCGGACGCTACCCTGCTGGACGATGCGCCCCTCGCGCATGAGCACCAGGGTATGGCCGAAGAAGGCCGCCTCGGCGATATCGTGCGTGACCATGACCACGGTCTTGCCCAGCTTATCGAAGATCGCTTTCAACTCTTGTTGCAGTTCATACCGGATCATGGGATCCAAGGCGCCCAGCGGTTCATCCAGCAACAACAGGTGCGGATCCAGCATGAGCGCGCGCATAAGACTCACCCGTTGGCGCTGTCCGCCGGAGAGCTCGGCGGGGTAGCGGTCGAGTAGCGTAGGCGGCAACCGCACCAGTTCGGTGAGCTCCAGAAGCCGGGCCTCGATTCGAGTCGTGCTCCACCCGAGATAGTGCGCCATGAGGGCAACGTTGCGGCGCACACTTAAGTGCGGAAACAGGCCGCCTTCCTGAATGACGTAGCCCATGCGGCGGCGCAGGGCCGTGAGGTTATCGGGCGCAAGCCGAATGCCTTCGACAACGATATTGCCGGTATCGGAGCGAATGAGCCCTGTAATCAAGCGCAGCAGGGTGGATTTGCCGCAGCCGCTCGGGCCGATGAGCACGGTGGTCTCGGCCGCGGCGACAGAGAGATCCGTAGGAGCAAGTGCCTGGACGTGTTTGTAGCGCTTAGAGACGCCCTTCAGCTCCAGCATGGGGACAGTGTCGGCGATTTTTCCGCCCGGCGCAACTGGAGTGCGGCCGCCGGTCTTGTGTTTGCACGATCCGGTCCTTATGGGTAGTAAACATGCGTCAATCAGATGGTTGTCAGTATCGTCACCGAATTTCCGAGTGTTCGTTGCCAAAATAAACCAAGCCCTTACATGCCAGGAAATTTGGCCAAAAGAGAACTACCGCCAACGAAACCAGGACCGGAACTGAAACCCCGGAACTGTCAAAGTCGATTCTCAACCAAGCTATGTGTTTCGGCACCAGCGTCAGTGGGATTACCAATAGCCACGAGGCCGTAGTTGCGATTGGATTTCTCCTTGCGCGCGTCGCTCCATCCGAGAGTTTTGCTTTTGGAAAACGCGGCGGTCCGTATCTGATTGTCGTGTCTCGTTCAGTCATCGTTCAATCTCACCGCAGCGCCGCGGCGATGTTGCCGCCGTCGACGGTGATCACGGCGGCGGTGGTCTTGTCGGCCAGCGCCAGATCGACGAACGCCCGCGCGACGTCGGCGGCCGTCACCTCGCGACCCAGCAGGTTGCCGCTCATGTAGGCATCCTCGCTGAGCCCGCGTGCCTTCGCCCGCGATTTCACCATCTTGTCCGTCAACAGCCCCGAACGGATGCGGTCGGCGTTAACGGCGTTCGAACGCACGCCCGCCTCGCCGTAGTCGAGGGCGTACTGGCGCATCAAGGCGAGCAGCGCCGCCTTCGGCAACCCATAGGGGCCGAAGTCGCGGCCCGGGTTGACCGCCTGCTTGGAGACGTTGAACAGCAGACAGCCGCCCGCCGCTTGCGCCTCGAACACGCGCACCGCGTTCTGGGCGACGCTCTGGTGGGCGAAGAAGTTCAATTCAAAACTCTTTCGCAGCACGGCGTCGGCGACGGCGCCGATGCGGCCCTGCCAGGCGGCGCCGGCGTTGGAGACGACGATGTCGACGCCGCCGTAGGCCGCCGCCACCTTGTTGAAGGCGCGTTTTACCTCGGCCGGCCTGGTGACGTCGCAGGCCAGGCCAAGGCCGCCGATGGATTTCGCGACCCGTTCGGCGGCGGCGCCGTCCTTGTCGAGCACCGCCACCTCGGCGCCTTCGCGCGCGAAGGCTTTGGCCGTCGCCGCGCCGATACCGGAGCCGCCGCCGGTGACGATGGCCACCTTGCGCGCCAGCGGCTTTTCCGCCGCTTTGCCGAGCTTCGCCTGCTCCAGGGACCAGTACTCGATATCGAAGATGTCGGCCTCGCCGATCACCCGGTAGCGGCCGATGCGCTCGGCGGCCGCGATCACCTGGACGTTGGCCTCGGCCACATCGGCGGCGACCTTCGCCGCCTTCGAAGATGCTCCCAGCCCGAACAGCCCGAGCCCCGGCACCAGGATCACCCGCGGCAGCGGGTCGAGCTGGCGTCGCTTCGGCTTCTGGCGGCGGTTGTTGCGGGCGAAGTAGGCGTGGTAGTCGCGGACGTAGTCTTTCAACGCCCTCGCCGCGCCTGCCGTGAACGAGTCAAGATTACCCGCCTCGGGCGCGGGCACGATCAAGGGCTTCTGCTTGGTGCGGATGACGTGGTCGGGAGTGGCGGTGCCCTGGCAGGCGTAGCGCTTGACCTCGCGGCCGGAGGCGAATGCCGCCGCCTGCCTGCCGCCGCGGAACTCGAAGATCAGGCCCTTGCCACCGTCACGGCAGAGCCCGCGCAGGATCGGCGCCACCTCGGCGACGCTTGCCAGCCGCCTCGGCAACCGGGCGGCGGCGAAAACCGACTTGCGGCCTTTCGCCAGGCGCTTTTCCGCCCGCGTCACCATGGCGATCATGCGCGCATAGGCCTCCTCGGCCTCTCCGCCGAAGGTGAAGATGCCGTGCTTGTGGAGGATCAGGCCTTCGACCTTCGGATCGGCCGCGTACACCTGCAGCGCCTTCTTCGACAGCAGGAACCCCGGCATGATGTACGGCACGTGGCCCATGCGGTCGCCGAATACGTCGCGGCAGATCGCCTCGCCATCGGGCTGGTCGGTGAGCGCGAGCACCGCATTCGCATGAGTATGGTCGATGAATTTCTGCGGCAGGAACGCGTGCAGCAGCGTCTCCACCGACGGGTTCGGCGCGTTCGAATCCAAGAGGTTCGCCCGCTGGGCGTTGACCATGTCCTCGTCGGAGAGTTTGTTCAGCCGCGCCATCTCGCGCAACGGCGCCAGCCGCACCGCCGGCAGGCCCGCGGGCTCGATCGCCGCCATATCCCAGCCCGAGCCCTTGACGCACAGGACTTCGGTGGCGCGGCCCATGACGTCGGGCATGGTGGTCTTGACGGACGTGTTGCCGCCGCCGTGCAGCACCAGCGCCGGCGCGCCGCCCAACAGCCTCGACGTGTAGACGCGGAGCGCCCGGTCGGCGTTGACGCCCGCCCGCCCGTAGCGGCGGACGAACGCCCTCGCCTCGGCGTCTTTCCACAGGTTCCTCATGGCAGGCAATCTAGAACGCCGGCGCCGCCCCGCCCACCGAAAAATCTTAAGCCGCATCCTCCAAATAATCGCGGACGATGCGTTCCAGGTTGTCGTCGGCGGGCAGGCCGAGGGCGCGGGCGCGGGCGTCGTCCATGGCGAGCGGCCACGAGCCGACGATCGCCTCTACGCCCGCGTCCGGCGCGGGCCGTATGGCGCCGAGGCGGATGCGCTTTTCCGCGGCGACCTTCTCCAGCGCCGCGATCATCTGCTCGACCGAATAGGCCCGGTTGGGCAGCGCCACCGCGCGGTCGTGGCCAAGCGCCGCGGCGTCCGCCTCCATCAGACGGATCAGCCCGGCCACCGCGTTGCGGGCGCCGAGCACCATGATCCGCGTCGAAGGCTTGACCGGCAGCGCGTAGTCGCGCCCCGCCAACGGCTCGCGGAAGACGGCGCTGGCGAACCCCGAGGCGGCGGCGTTGGCCGGCCCGGGGCGGACGATGACGGTGGGAAGCCGCGCCGAGCGGCCGTCGACGAAGCCTTTGCGCGCGTAGTCGTTGACCAGCAGTTCGCCGATCGCCTTGGTCATGCCGTAGGTGGTGGCCGGCGTCTCGCGGGTGGCATCCGAAACCGCGGCGGCGAGCGCGCCGCCGTAGACCGCCACCGAGGACGCGAACACCAGCCGCGGCCGCCGCGCGCCTCGCCTCGCCCTCAGCGCCTCCAGCACGTTGCGGGTGCCCTTCAGGTTGACCCTAAGGGCGCCGTCGAAGTCGCGCTCGGCGCCGGCGCTGACCACCGAGGCGAGGTGGAACACGACGATCTCGTCGCGGTCGATCAACGCCCTCGCCTGGTCGCGGTCGGCGATGTCGCCGGCCAGCATCTTCGCCCGCCCATCCAGCCCGGCGGGCTTTTTCTTAGGGATGGCAGCGTCGAACAGCACCATCTCGTCGATGGTTTCCGGCTTGCCGCCGGGCCCGGCGAGCGTGCCGCGCTTCAGGAGTTGCCGCGCGACGCCGAGGCCGAGGAAGCCGGCGCCGCCGGTGATGACGACCTTCATGGCTCGGCTTTTTCCGGATAAAGCCCGGCGAGGCCCGCCTTCGACGCTGCGCAGACGCCGCGCTCGGTGATCAGGCCCGTCACCAGCCGCGCCGGGGTGACGTCGAACGCCGGATTGGCGGCGGCGGCGCCTTGCGGCGTGATCTCGACGGCCACCACCTCGCCCGCTTGGGTGCGGCCGGTCATGCGGGTGACCTCTTCGACGCCGCGCTCCTCGATCGGGATGTCGCGGCCATCGGTGAGGCTCCAGTCGATGCTCGGCCCCGGCAGCGCGACGTAGAACGGCACCTTGTTGTCGCGCGCCGCCAGCGCTTTGAGATAGGTGCCGATCTTGTTGGCGACGTCGCCCGCCGCCGTGGTGCGGTCGGTGCCGGTGATGCAGACGTCGACGGCGCCCCGCTGCATGAGGTGCCCGCCGGCGTTGTCGACGATCACCGTGTGGGCGACGCCGTGGCCCTTCAGCTCCCACGCCGTCAAGGCGGCGCCCTGGTTGCGCGGCCGCGTCTCGTCGACCCACACGTGGATGGGGATGCCGGCATCAAACGCCTTGTAGACGGGCGCCAGCGCCGTGCCCCAGTCGACGGTGGCGAGCCAGCCGGCGTTGCAATGGGTGAGCACGTTCACGGGCTTTCCGCCCCGGCGCCCGGCCAGCTCCTCGATCAGCCTGGCGCCGTGCTCGCCGATCGCGCGGCAGGCCGCCACGTCGGCGTCGCAGAGCGCAGCGGCCCTCTCCCAGGCGCGCGCCGCGCGCTCCGCCTGCGACACGCCCGCGACCGCTTCGCGCATCTCTCCCAAGGCCCAG
>DASWGT010000145.1:0-27781 GCA_036393575.1 Rhodospirillales bacterium
GTCGGCTGGATCGCCACCGGCAAGGTCAACGAAAACGTCACCGTCATCGGCCACGTCGAGATGAACACGCAGCTGTCCAATCGGGTCAGCAGCGTCAACCTGAACGGTACCGAAGGCGCGGATGAAACCGAATGGGGCACCCGCATCCAGGAGGTTGCCGTCGATCACAAGAAATTCGGCAAGCTGAGCCTGGGGCAAGGCAACACCGCCTCGACCGACCGGGTGGTGATCGACCTGTCGGGGACCGCGCTGGCCAACGGCAACAACCCCGCCGACATGGCCGGCGGCATCCACTTCTTCAACCGTACTGCCGGCACCCGCACGGTCACCATCGGCGACGTATTCGACAAGGTCGACGGCATCGACAAGGATGACCGTGTCCGTTACGACCTGCCCGAGTTCGGCGGCTTCAATCTCGGCTTTTCGCACACCGGCGGCGGCGCGTGGGACGTGGGCGCCGGTTATGCCGCCGAAGTCGGCGCGCTGACGATGGAAGCGGCGGCGTTCTATGCCCAGGTTGCCGGCACCTCCGACACCCAGAAGGACATGTGGGGCGGGTCGGGCTCGATCAAGCACAAGAGCGGCCTCAGCCTCACTGTCGCCGGCGCCGTCCGCAACCAGAAATTCTCCGGCGTCGACAACGCCCATTACCTGTGGGGCAAGGTCGGCTATTCGGCCGGCCTGAGCAAGCTCGGCAAGACGCATTTCGGAGTGTCCTACGGCGAGTACAAGAATTTTTCCCAGAATGGTGACAGGGCAACGTCGATGGGCCTCGGTATCGTGCAGGATTTCGCATCGATCGGCAGTCACATCTGGCTTCTGGTCCGTAACCACGAACTGAGCCAATCGAACAACAACGATTTTCACGACGTGTTCGTCGTCTCTCTCGGCACCCTTCTCAACTTCTAGCCGGCCGCACATCGTGCCGCGGCGACTAGGCCTTGTCCGCGGCCGCCGCCGGGGGTACCAAGATCGCAGAGCCCGGATCTTTGCGGGCCCGCGCGCCCCCGACAGGGGACGGGAAATGGCCGACAACATTCTTTTGAGCGTCAAGGAAATGTACGAGGCCGACGCCGCCGCGGCCGCCGGCGGGGTGGCGCGCATCGATCTGATGGAAGCTGCCGGCTCGGCCGTCGTCGCCGAGATCGGCAAACGGTGGCAAACGCGGCCGGTTGCCGTTCTCGCCGGCCCCGGCAACAACGGCGGCGACGGATTTGTCGTCGCCAGGTTGTTGGCCGCTGCCGGCTGGCCGGTGCGCGTGGTACTGCTCGGCGAGCGGGCGAAGTTAAAAGGCGACGCTGCCGCCAACGCCAGGCGCTGGCGGGGCGATGTCGAAGAGCTTTCCGTCGCGGTGCTCGACGGTCGGCCGCTGGTCGTTGATGCCCTGTTCGGGGCCGGTCTGACGCGGGCGTTGGACGGAACGACACTGGCGGTTATCCAGGAAATCAATAGCCTGAAGCTGGACTGTGTCGCCGTCGATATCCCGAGCGGCGTCCACGGCGATTCGGGCGCCATCATGGGCGCGGCGCCGAAATGCCGGGTCACCGTCACCTTCTTCCGGGCGAAGCCCGGCCACTACCTACTGCCCGGCCGCGAACTGTGCGGCGAGCTGACCGTCGCCGACATCGGCATTCCCGACCGCGTGCTCGCCCGTATCAAGCCGAACACCTTCGTCAACGGCCCCGAGCTGTGGCTTGGCCGCTTCCCGTGGCCGGCCGCCGGGGCGCACAAGTACAGCCGCGGCCACGCCGTCATAGTCGGCGGCGCCGAAATGACCGGTGCGGCGCGGCTGGCGGCGATGGGAGCGCGTCGGCTCGGTGCCGGGCTAGTGACCATCGCCGCGCCGCCGGCAGCGTTCGCCATCTACGCCGCCGAGGAACCCGGCACGCTGGTCAAGGCCATCGCCGACGCCGCCGCGTTCCGCGCGTTGCTCACCGACAAGCGCAAGAACGCAGCGCTGGTCGGGCCGGGCGCCGGCGTGTCCGAGGCGACAGCGATGCACGTCGTCGCGGCGCTTGAAAGCGGCAAGGCGGTGGTCATCGACGCCGACGGGCTGACATCCTTTGCCGGCGATCCGGAACGGCTGTTCCGGACCATCCACAAGGCGGTCGGGTCGCGCTGCCTGCTGACGCCGCACGAAGGCGAATTCCGCCGCTTGTTCATGCTCGACGGCGACAAGCTGACCCGCGCCCGCGAGGCGGCGCGGCTGTCTGGCGCGGTGGTGCTGCTGAAGGGTGCCGACACGGTGATCGCCGCCCCCGACGGCAAGGCGGCGATCAACGCCAGCGGCACGCCGGATTTGGCCACCGCCGGCTCCGGCGATGTGCTGGCTGGGATGGCGCTCGGCCTGATGGCAGAGGGAATGGATGCCTTCGACGCCGGCATGGCAGCGGCGTGGCTACATGGGCGGCTCGCTGAACGCATCGGCGCCGGCCTGATCGCCGAGGATCTGCCGGGACACCTGCCGAATTTGCTGAAGGAATTGCGCAAATCCTCGGGCCAGTGACTTGCAACGGGCGGCCGGCAGGCCGATGTTTATGCGATGAATGACAATAGTTTCCGCAGCGAGCCGACGACAGGGAAGAGGACCAGCTTTCTCGACCGCACCCTCCGCAACCTGAAGGGTGCTTGGCGCACCATTGCCGGGTCGTCCTATGACGCTTCGGCCGCCAGTTCACGACCGGACCTGCCCGACGACGACCTCGGGCCGCTTCGCGAGCAGATGCAGGCATGCCTGGCAACCCGTGGTGGCGAGGTGTCGGCGCGGGCGCGCGCCGCCGCCCTCGGCCACGTCTATTTGGCGCTCGATCAAAAGGGCCGGGGTCGGTTCCTGGAGGTGCTGGCGCGCGATTTCGACGTCGATTCCAAGGCGGTCGACGCCGCCGTCGAGGATTTGCGCGGCGCCGCCGGCGAAAAGGCGCGGCACAAGGCCGAGGCGGCGTTGCGCAAGGCGCTCGAGGCACCGCGGATCAAGCTGTTGACGCAATTCAACGCGCTTCCCGACGGCGTCAAGTTCCTGGTCGACATGCGCGCCGAACTGATGGCGATCAAATCGCACCATCCGGCGCTGGCCGGTCTGGAGCAGGAACTGAAAGCGCTGTTGAAGACCTGGTTTGACGTCGATTTCCTGGAACTCAGGCGGATCACCTGGAATACCGCGTCGGCGGCGCTGCTCGAGAAACTGATCGCCTACGAGGCCGTGCACGCCATCGAGAGCTGGGACGATCTCAAGAACCGGCTCGATTCCGATCGTCGGTGCTTCGCCTATTTCCATCCACGGATGCCGGACGAGCCGCTGATTTTCGTCGAAGTGGCACTGGTCAACGGGCTCGCCGGCAACATCCAGACACTGCTTGATGAAAATGCGCCGGTTACCGATCCGCGCGCCGCCGACACCGCGATCTTCTACTCCATTTCCAACGCGCAAAAGGGCCTCGCCGGGATCAGCTTCGGCAATTTCCTGATCAAGCGAGTCGCCGATGCGCTGTCGTCGGAGTTCAAGGGGCTGAAGACGTTCGCCACCCTGTCGCCGATTCCGGGATTCATGGGCTGGCTGGAGCACAAGCTGGCCGAGGGCGAGCCGAAGCTGCTGACAGAACGCGAGCGGAAAGTCCTGAGCGCCGCGGTCGGTCGCGCCTCCGGCGCCAAGGGAACGCTGAAATCGCTGCTCGCCAGCGCCACTTGGCAGGATGACAAGACCGCGTCGGAGGCGATGCGCGACCCATTGATGCGTCTGTGCTTGCGATATGTCGCCGAAGAGAAGGCCATTGGCGGCCGCGCACTCGATCCGGTCGCCCATTTTCACCTGTCGAACGGCGCCAGCATCGAACGGCTCAATTGGAAAGCCGACCTATCACCGAAAGGGCGCCAGCAATCCGCCGGCATGATGTTGAACTACCTCTATGATCTCGGCCGTGTCGAAGAAAACCACGAGGCCTACACCTCGGACGGGAAGGTGCGATTGTCGGCGGCGGCGCGGGGGATTCTGAAAGGCTGAAATCGCGGGTCGACCCAAGACCGCGGCGCGACTCGCCGCTGCCGTCATAATTGACAGCCGGGGCGCAATGGATAGAGTTCAGGCCCCGCGAGCGGTTCCGGGCCCGGATTGCTGGGGGTTCCGCGGGCGTGGCGGAATTGGTAGACGCGCAGGTCTTAGGAGCCTGTGACGCAAGTCGTGGGGGTTCGAGTCCCTCCGCCCGCACCAGAATGTTTGCCGGAACGCCATTCACGGGATATACACGGTCGAATCGGATTGCCGTCGAAAGGGCGGGAATCCGGCTGTTTTGGCAGTCACATCGCGGTCGGGAACCATGCAGGTCACGGAAACGAAGTCTGAAGGGTTGAGCCGCGAATTCCATATCGCGCTGCCGGCCCGCGAGATCGAGGAAAAAATCAGCCTGCGCCTGACGGAGCTGGCGCGCACCGCACACCTCCCGGGTTTCCGTCCCGGCAAGGTCCCGGTGGCAGTGCTGCGCAAGAAATACGGGCCGTCGGTGATGGGCGAGGTGCTGGAGCGCGCGGTCAGCGATTCGTCGCGGCAGGCGCTAGAGGAAAAGGGGCTGCGCCCAGCGACCCAGCCGCGGATCGAGATCACCTCGTTCAAGGACGGCGGCGACCTCGAATACACCATCGCCGTCGATCTCTTGCCGGAGATCAAGCCGGTCGACTTCTCCAAGATTAAGTTGCAGCGCTATGTACCGGAAACCAAGGACACTGATATCGACAAGGCGCTTGCCAATTTAGCCCAGGCCCACGGCACGACGACGCCGATCAAGGAAGACCGTTCGGCGACAAAGGGCGACACCTTGGTCATCAACTTCGTCGGCCGCATCGGCGAAAACGAATTCCCGGGCGGTAAGGCCGACGGTTACGAGTTGAAATTGGGCTCAGGCACCTTCATCCCCGGTTTCGAGGATCAACTGATCGGCGTCAAGGCCGGCGACGCGGTCGTGGTCAAAGTGACGTTCCCGAAGGCCTATGGTGCTGAGGAGCTGGCCGGTAAGGATGCCGCCTTCGACGTTGCCGTCAAAGAGCTCCGCGAAAACGCGCCAGCGGCGATCGATGACGCGCTGGCCAAGAAGCTTGGAATGGCCGACCTTGGGGCGTTGAAGACGGCGATCAAGGACGAGCAGGAGCGCGAGTTCCACGGCCTCGGGCGGATGCTGCTGAAGCGAGGGTTGTTGGACGCGCTTGCCGACACCCACGACTTCGAAGTTCCCGATAAGCTTCTCGACCAGGAGTTCGAGGCGATCTGGAAGCAATACGAGGAACAGAAAAAAGCCGGGGGCGGCACCGATAACGAAGCGGCCACGATGTCCGAAGACGAACAGAAAGACGAGTTCCGGAAACTCGCTGAGCGCCGGGTGCGCCTCGGCCTGCTGTTGTCCGAGGTCGGGCGCGCCAACAACATCCAGATCAGCCAAGAGGATATCAACCGCCAGCTGATGATGGAAGCCCGCCGCCACCCGGGCCACGAGAAAGAGGTGATGGACCATTTCAAGAAGACGCCCGGCGCCATGCAGCAGTTGACGGCACCGGTATACGAGGAGAAGGTCGTCGACTTCATCCTCGAACTGGCAACCGTGACCGACAAGAAGGCGACCATGGCCGAATTGATCAAGGCCTTGGAAGAGGACGTCACCGCCAAGCCGAAAGCCAAGGCGAAGTCCAAGGCCAAGGCAAAAACGAAAACGAAGCAGACGAAGAACCCGATTAAGAAAGCCAAGAAAGGCTGACGGGCGCGCCAGCGACAAGCATATTTCGGAAAGGTCCGTCCATGAACGATCCGGTCCATCCTCCCATGAGCAACCTCATCCCGATGGTCGTCGAGACCACCAACCGGGGCGAACGCGCCTACGACATCTATTCGCGCCTGTTAAAGGAGCGAATCATCTTCCTCACCGGCGCGGTCGACGACCACGTTTCCAGCCTAGTTTGTGCGCAGTTGCTGTTCCTCGAATCGGAAAACCCGAAAAAGGACATTGCGTTCTACATCAATTCGCCGGGCGGCGTCGTGACGGCGGGCCTGGCGATTTATGACACCGTGCGCTACATCCGCCCCGACGTCTCGACGGTATGCGTTGGCCAGGCGGCGTCGATGGGCTCGCTGCTCCTGTGTTGCGGCGCGAAGGGCAAGCGCTACGCGCTGCCGAACTCGCGAATCATGATGCACCAGCCGTCCGGCGGCGCCCAGGGCCAGGCCACCGATATCGAGATCCAGGCGCGAGAAATTCTCAAGCTCCGCGAACGGCTTAACCACATCTACGTCGAGCATACGGGGCAGCCCATCAAGGTCATCGAGGAGGCGGTCGAGCGGGACCGTTTCATGAGCCCCGATGAGGCACTGAATTTCGGCCTTATCGACGAGGTCGTGACCGAACGGCCGCCGGTGGGTGAGGACGACAGCATCGACGACAAGAAAAAACAGGACGATTAAGGAAACGACAACGATTATAGGTCATGCTATAGCCGGGCAACGGAAAGCGTTGCGCCGTCGCCACCGGAAGCGGATCGGGAGGCTCGAATGTACAGATTTTCCGGGGGGATTTGGGGATTGGCGCGCCGGGTCCGTGCAGGTAACATTGGGAAAACGGAGGGGCCGGTTTACCGAACGGAGAAACCATGAGTAAGTCCACCGGCGGCGACTCTAAGAATACCCTGTACTGCTCCTTCTGCGGCAAAAGCCAGCATGAAGTCCGGAAGCTCATTGCCGGCCCGACGGTATTCATTTGCGATGAATGCGTCGAGCTGTGCATGGACATTATCCGCGAAGAGCACAAGACCAACCTGGTGAAGTCGGGCGACGGGGTACCGACGCCGCGCGACATCTGCAACGTGCTGGACGATTATGTGATCGGCCAGGATCACGCTAAGCGGGTGCTATCGGTGGCCGTCCATAACCATTACAAGCGGCTCAACCACGGCGCCAAGAATAACGACGTCGAGCTGGCGAAATCGAACATCCTGTTGGTCGGGCCGACCGGCTGCGGCAAGACGCTGCTGGCGCAGACACTGGCGCGCATCCTCGACGTGCCGTTCACCATGGCCGACGCGACGACGCTGACCGAGGCCGGCTACGTCGGCGAGGACGTCGAGAACATCATCCTCAAGCTGCTGCAGGCTGCGGACTACAACGTCGAACGTGCGCAGCGCGGCATCGTCTATATCGACGAGGTGGACAAGATTTCGCGCAAGTCTGACAATCCCTCGATAACCCGCGACGTGTCGGGCGAAGGCGTGCAGCAGGCGCTCCTGAAGATCATGGAAGGCACGATCGCCAGCGTGCCGCCGCAGGGCGGCCGTAAGCACCCGCAGCAGGAGTTCCTGCAGGTCGACACCACCAACATCCTATTCGTGTGCGGCGGCGCGTTCTCCGGGCTGGAAAAGATCATTTCGGCGCGCGGCAAGGGCACGACCATCGGCTTCGGCGCCGACGTGCGCTCCCCCGACGACCGCGACACCGGCGAAATCCTGCGCGACGTCGAGCCGGAGGATTTGTTGAAGTTCGGGCTGATCCCGGAATTCGTGGGGCGCCTGCCGGTCGTCGCCACTCTCGACGATCTGAACAAGGCGGCGTTGATCGACATCCTGACCAAGCCGAAGAACGCTCTGGTCAAGCAATACCAGCGGCTGTTCGAAATGGAGGACGTGCGGCTGACGTTCTCCGACGACGCCCTGGTCGCCATCGCCGAACGCGCCGTGGAGCGCAAGACCGGGGCCCGCGGCCTGCGTTCGATCATGGAGAATATTCTCCTCACCACCATGTTCGAGCTTCCAGGGCTAGAGGGGGTCGAGGAGGTGGTTATCAGTCGCGAAGTGGCCGAAGACAGCGCCAGCCCGCTCTATATTTACTCGGACCGGCACGAGGACGTCGAAAGCAGCGCCTGACCGGGTCCGGGTATCAGCCGAAAAATCGCCTCGGCAACCTTGATTGGCGCCCCGAACGAGACCACTTCTGTCTGGAGGTCCCACCCGGACGTTAACGATCCATCCGCCAAAACCCCGTTTTCAGGACCTGGGCCAACCACTTTGGTAACCCCTTGGAAAAAGGCAGACCGCCCGTGACGCATCAAGCCGACCAATACCCCGTCCTTCCGCTCCGCGACATTGTGGTATTCCCGCACATGATCGTGCCGCTGTTCGTCGGCCGCGAGAAGTCGGTGCGCGCGCTCGAGGACGTAATGAAGGACGACAAGCAGATTCTGCTGGTCGCGCAGCGCAACGCTGCCCAGGACGACCCGGCGGCGGCGGACATCTACGATGTCGGCACGGTATCGACCGTGCTTCAGCTGTTGAAGCTGCCCGACGGCACGGTGAAGGTGCTGGTCGAAGGCGTACAGCGGGCGAAGATCAAGCGCTTCGTCGAGAACCCGGATTTCTTCATGGTCGAGGCGCAACTGATCCCCGAGGCCGAAGGCGTGGCCCAGGAGCTGGAGGCGCTGAGTCGTTCGGTGGTCACCCAGTTCGAGCAGTACATCAAGCTCAACAAGAAGATTCCACCCGAGGTGCTGGTTTCCATCAATCAGATCGAGGACGCGAGCAAGCTCGCCGACACGGTGGCCTCGCACCTGGCGCTGAAGATCTCGGATAAGCAGGAACTCCTCGAGACCGAGTCGGTTGCCGAGCGGCTGGAGCGCGTCTATTCGTACATGGAGGCCGAGATCGGCGTCCTGCAGGTGGAGAAGAAGATCCGTTCGCGCGTCAAACGGCAGATGGAGAAGACCCAGCGCGAGTACTACCTGAACGAACAATTGAAGGCGATCCAGAAGGAGCTCGGCGAGACTGAGGACGGCCGCGACGAAGCCGCCGAGATCGAAGACAAGATCAAGAAGACCAAGCTGAGCAAGGAAGCCCGTGAAAAGGCTCTCGGCGAGCTAAAGAAGCTGAAGTCGATGAGCCCAATGTCGGCCGAAGCCACCGTGGTCCGCAATTACCTCGACTGGATGCTATCGATCCCGTGGAAAAAGCGCACCCGGATCAAGAAGGACATCAGGCTGGCTGAGGACATCCTGAATGCCGACCACTATGGGTTGGAGAAGGTCAAGCAGCGGATTCTCGAGTACCTGGCGGTGCAGCAGCGGACCAACAAAATCTCGGGCCCGATCCTGTGTCTGGTCGGCCCGCCGGGCGTCGGCAAGACCTCGCTCGGCCAATCGATCGCGCGTGCCACCGGGCGCAACTTCGTCCGCATGTCGCTGGGCGGGGTGCGCGACGAGTCCGAAATTCGCGGGCATAGGCGCACTTACATTGGCTCGATGCCGGGCAAGATCGTACAGGGCATGAAGAAGGCCAAGTCGTCGAACCCGCTGTTCCTGCTGGACGAGGTCGACAAGATGGGCCACGACTGGCGTGGCGATCCGGCGGCGGCCCTGCTGGAGGTACTGGACCCCGAGCAGAACCACACCTTTAACGACCATTACCTGGAGGTCGACTACGATCTCTCGGACGTGTTCTTCGTGACCACGGCAAATACGCTCAACATGCCACCGGCGCTCCTTGATCGAATGGAGACCATCCGGCTGTCTGGCTACACCGAGGACGAGAAGGTGGAAATCGCCAAGCAGCACCTGATCCCGAAGCAGATCAAGAAGCACGGACTGAGGAAAGGTGAATGGGAGATCTCGGAATCGGCGCTGCGCGACGTGATCCGCTATTACACGCGGGAGTCCGGCGTCCGCAACTTGGAGCGTGAAATCGCCAATCTGGCGCGCAAGTCGATCAAGCACATCATGCTTGGCAAGGACAAGGCCGTTAGCATCACCCGGCGCAACCTTGGCAAGTGGGCCGGCATCCGCAAGTACCGGTTCGGCGAGATCGAGCTCGACGACTTGGTCGGCGTTACCACTGGCTTGGCTTGGACCGAGGTCGGCGGCGAACTGCTGTCGATCGAGGCGGTGATAGTGCCCGGCAAGGGAAAGATGACGATCACCGGCAAGCTCGGCGACGTAATGACGGAATCGATCCAGGCCGCCAAGTCGTTCGTGCAATCGCGGGCGCACCATTTCGGCATCCACCCGACGCTGTTCACCAAGAAGGATATCCACGTCCACGTGCCGGAGGGCGCGACGCCGAAGGACGGGCCGTCCGCCGGCATTGCCATGGTGACGTCGATCGTTTCGGTGCTGACCGGCATCCCCGTCAAGCGCGACATCGCAATGACCGGCGAGGTGACGTTGCGTGGCCGCGTGTTGCCGATCGGCGGCTTGAAGGAAAAGTTGTTGGCGGCGCTGCGCGGCGGCATCAAGACGGTGTTGATCCCGAAGGATAACGAAAAGGATCTCGAGGAAATCCCGGACAACGTCAAGCGGGCCCTGAAGATCATCACCGTGGCGATGGTCGACGAGGTACTCCAGCACGCGTTGGTGCGCCAGCCGACCCCGGTGGAGTGGGACGAGCAGGCGGAGCTCGAGGCGAGTGTGGCCGCCGCCAAGACCGATACCGACGACGACGTCAGCGGCATAGTTACTCATTGAATGGCTGTTTTGGCCCGCGACGGATGCGGGTTCGCGAAAACGCCCGCCGACGACGCGCCGGCGGGCGAATTTGTGGGCGAATCGCCTGCCCGGGATTCGCGCGCGAATCCCGGGAAATCGCGGTTTCGCCTGCGGCGGTGCGCGGATTTTCGCCGAATTCGGCGCCTCGGGCGCGCCCAGGTGCGAGGCGATTCACTCCATGATTTCAACGCCTAATCCGGGCTGTCCCTTGGAAACCCGCAAGAAACCGCGAAATTCCGCGGCGCGGCGATTGACGCCGTTTGCAAGCCGCCCGTAGACTCCGGGCCGTCAAAGGGTTTCGCGGATATTGCTGAATGCGTTAGCTATCCGGTCGAACGGTCCATCAACGGTCACACCATTTTTAAAGGGGGCTTTCCATTGAACAAAAATGATCTCGTCGCCGCAGTGGCGAGCCGCACTGGTTTATCGAAAACTGACGCCGCCAAGGCGGTCGACGGCTTCATCGACTCCGTCACCGCGGCGCTCAAGAAGGGCGCGGAAGTGCGTCTCGTCGGCTTCGGTACCTTTAGCGTCTCCCGGCGCGCCGCCACCACCGGCCGCAACCCGCGGACGGGGGAGCGCATCCAGATCCCGGCTTCCAATCAGCCGAAGTTCAAGGCTGGTAAGGCGTTGAAGGCCTCGGTCAACTAACTCGCCTGCGAGCCGAAATCGATGCCGGCTGCGCTGTATGGCGCGGCCGGCGTTGTTTTCAGGGAACCGGATAACCGCCATGATGGCGCGTCGTCACGGCGCTTGTGCCGGCACTACCGGAGCCTGTATTTTCCTTAGGCTTTTCCGCACGATTCCGGGGCTTCGGGGCGGTTAGCTCAGTTGGGAGAGCAACTGGCTTACATCCAGTAGGTCGGCGGTTCGAGTCCGTCACCGCCCACCACCTTTCGGAACCCGCAAATTGCTCGGATTTCTGCGGTGTTGCAGCGGTGCGATAGCTGTTGACACTCTGTCGGACGGTGGCTTACATGAAGCCCGCTCCGAACGGTCCCTCAGTGATCCCCTCGGGACCGGCTGAATCCTGCTTCGGGGGTGTAGCTCAGTTTGGTTAGAGCGCCGGCCTGTCACGCCGGAGGCCGCGGGTTCGAGTCCCGTCACTCCCGCCATTTCCCCGACGTCCGGCCCGGTAAAAACCGCCTTGAATTGGTTGCTAAAAGCGGGCCGGTCGGGCACTTTATGCAGAGCGAAGCGAGCCGGGCGTTCTCAGCGTTCCCGGTCCCGTTTTTTGGAAGGCAGCCGTGGATCAATTGCTCGCCGAGTATCTGCCGATCCTCATCTTTCTCGGTATTGCCGTCGCCATCGCCGGAATCGCCGTCGGCGCCTCCTATGTAATCGTGCCGCAGAAACCCGACGTCGAGAAGACATCCGCCTACGAATGCGGGTTCGACGCCTTCGATGACGCGCGCCACAAGTTCGACGTCCGGTTCTACTTGGTGGCGATCCTGTTCATCATCTTCGACCTGGAGGTGGCGTTCCTGTTCCCGTGGGCGATAACCCTCGGAAAAATAGGCGCATTCGGCTTCTGGTCGATGATGGTTTTCCTGGCAATTCTGACCATCGGGTTTATATACGAGTGGAGGAAGGGAGCGTTGGAATGGGAATAATCACCGATCCTGCCCAAGGCCAGGCGCCGTTGCCGCCCGGTCCCCAGCAAGACGCGCTTCTTAGGCAAGTCACCGGCGAATTGCAGGACAAGGGCTTCGTCATCGCCAGCATCGATAAGCTGGTGAACTGGGCGAGAACCGGCTCGCTGTGGCCGATGACCTTCGGCCTAGCCTGTTGCGCCATCGAGATGATTCACGCCTATTGCAGCCGCTACGACCTCGACCGCTTCGGCGTCGTGCCGCGTGGGAGTCCGCGCCAGTCGGACGTGATCATCGTCGCCGGCACGCTGACCAATAAAATGGCGCCGGCCTTCCGCAAGGTCTACGACCAGATGGCGGAGCCGCGATACGTGATCTCCATGGGTTCCTGCGCCAACGGCGGCGGCTACTACCATTACTCGTACTCGGTGGTACGCGGCTGCGACCGGGTGGTGCCGGTCGACATCTACGTCCCCGGATGCCCGCCGACAGCCGAGGCGCTCGTCTACGGCATCCTCCAGCTGCAGAAGAAGATCAACAGGACGGGAACGCTTTGGCGCTGATCAGCGCTCCGACGGCAAAGCGGACGGCAAGTAAACCGATAACGTGGAACCATGGATTTGGCCCTCAAAGACCTCGGCGATTACCTGGTCGGGGAATTTCCCGATGAAATCCTTGGCTGCGAAGTGGCGTTCGACCAGCTGACGATCAAGGCGCGGCACGTGTCGATCGCCAAGGTGCTGACGTTCCTGCGCGACAACGTCAATTGCCAATTCAAGCTGCTGGTCGATATCTGCGGCGCGGATTACCCGGAGCGCGAGCAGCGCTTCGAAGTCGTTTACCACCTGTTGAGCCTTACTCACAACAACCGCATCCGGGTCAAGGTGGCGACCGACGAACAGACCCCGGTGCCGTCGGTCACCGGCGTGTTCAGCGCCGCCAATTGGTTCGAGCGTGAGGCTTGGGACCTTTTCGGGATTTACTTCTCCGACCATCCGGACCTGCGCCGCATCCTCACCGATTACGGTTTCGAGGGCCATCCATTGCGCAAGGACTTCCCGCTTACCGGCTACGTCGAAGTGCGCTACGACGACGAGCAGAAGCGCGTCGTTTACGAGCCGGTGAAGCTGACCCAGGAATTCCGCAGCTTCGACTTCCTGAGCCCGTGGGAGGGCGTGCAGCAGGTGCTGCCGGGAGACGAGAAGGCAGGGGAGGCACCGCCGCAGCCGAAGCCGGAAGGGGGCGCCTGATGGCAGAGACCCAAATCCGCAACTTCAACCTCAATTTCGGACCGCAGCATCCGTCGGCACATGGCGTGCTGCGCCTGGTGCTGGAAATGGACGGCGAGATCATCGAGCGCGCCGATCCGCACATCGGGCTTCTGCACCGCGGTACCGAGAAGCTGATCGAATATAAGAGCTACCTGCAAGCAGTGCCGTATTTCGACCGTCTGGACTACGTCGCGCCGCAGAACCAGGAGCACGCCTTCGCGCTGGCGGTCGAGAAGCTGCTTGGCCTCGAGATTCCACCGCGCGCCCAGTACATCCGCGTACTCTACGCCGAGATCGGCCGCATCCTTAACCACATCCTCAACATCTGCTCGTATGCCATGGACGTCGGCGCGATGACGCCGATGCTGTGGATGTTCGAGGAGCGCGAGAAGCTGATGGAATACTGCGAGCGGGCGTCAGGTGCACGCATGCACATGGCCTATTTTCGGCCGGGCGGGGTGGCCTTCGACCTGCCGCCAAAGCTGCTCGAAGACATCGGCGCCTGGGCCGAACGTTTCCCGCGGATCATCGATGACTGCGAGACGCTGCTGACGGAGAACCGCATCTTCAAGCAGCGCACCGTCGACATCGGCGTCATCAACGCCGAACAATGCTTCGACTGGGGGTTCACCGGCCCCAACCTGCGCGCCGCCGGCGTCGCCTGGGACCTGCGCAAGGCGCAACCCTATGACGTCTACGACAAAATGCAGTTCGACATCCCCGTCGGTACCCACGGCGACTGCTACGAGCGCTACGTGGTCCGCATCCTCGAGATGCACGAAAGCGTGCGCATTATCAAGCAGTGCGTTAACGACATGCCGGGCGGGCCGTGCAAGGCTGACGACTACAAGATCAGCCCGCCGCGCCGCGCCGAGATGAAACAGTCGATGGAGGCCCTGATCCATCATTTCAAACTTTATACTGAGGGCTACCGCGTGCCGGCGGGCGAGGTCTACGTGGCGGTCGAGGCGCCGAAGGGCGAGTTCGCCGTCTATCTGGTGTCCGATGGCACCAACAAGCCCTACCGCTGCAAGATACGTGCGCCGGGCTTCGCGCACCTGCAGGCGATGGACTTTTTGAGCCGTGGCCACATGCTTGCCGACGTAGTTGCCAACATCGGCTCCCTCGATATCGTGTTCGGCGAGATCGACCGATGACCGACGCGCACACAGCCCGGCAACCGGAAACCTTTGCGTTCTCGTCCGAGAACGCAGACAAGGCGAAAGCGATCATCACCAAGTATCCGCCGCGCTTTCAGGCGAGCGCGGTGATGCCGCTGCTGGATCTGGCGCAACGCCAGAACGACGGCTGGCTGCCGAAAGCGGCCATGAACCACGTCGCCGAGATGCTGCAGATGCCGCCGATCCGGGTCTACGAGGTCGCCACCTTTTACACCATGTACAACCTGAAGCCGGTCGGCAAACATCACATCCAGGTATGTACCAACCTGCCGTGTTGGCTGCGCGGCTCTGACGTCGTCGTCGGCGCCTGCAAGCGAACGCTCGCCATCGATTTTGGCATGACCACCGAAGACGGCATGTTCACCCTATCCGAGGTCGAGTGCCTCGGCGCCTGCGTCAATGCGCCGATGATGCAGATTAACGACGATTATTATGAGGATCTGGATTCCGACACTACCGAGAAGATCCTGAGTACGCTGAAGTCCGGCGGCAAGCCGAAGCCGGGCTCGCAGATCGGACGCCATACCTGCGAGCCGGCGGGCGGGTTGACGACGCTGACGGACGCCGGGCCGCCGGCGATGAAGGCCGCGAAGCGCAAGATGGCCGACAAGGGAACGGACAGATAGCGATGCTCAGCGACGCCGACCGCATTTTCACCAACATTTACGGTCTCGGCGAGCCCGGGCTGGCCGGCGCCCGCGCCCGCGGCGACTGGGACGGCACCAAGGCGCTGCTCACCATGGGGCGCGAAAAGATCGTCCAGGTGATCAAGGATTCGGGCCTGCGCGGCCGCGGCGGCGCCGGCTTCGGCACCGGCATGAAATGGTCGTTCATGCCGAAGGAAATGGGCCCGCGCCCCCATTACCTGGTGATCAACGCCGACGAAGGCGAGCCCGGCACCTGCAAGGACCGCGAGATCCTGCGCAGCGAGCCGCACAAGCTGATCGAGGGCGCGCTGGTGGCGGCGTTCGCCATCGGCGCCAACGCCGCCTATTGCTACGTCCGCGGCGAGTTCTACCGCGAGACCGAGGCGCTGCAACGGGGCGTCGACGAAGCCTACGCCACCGGGCTGATCGGCAAGGACGCCTGCAAATCGGGATACCCGTTCGACTTCTATATCCACCGCGGCGCCGGCGCCTACATCTGCGGAGAGGAATCGGCGCTGATCGAGAGCCTCGAGGGCAAGAAGGGCCAGCCGCGCATGAAGCCGCCATTTCCGGCCGCCGTCGGCGCATTCGGATGCCCGACCACCGTCAATAACGTCGAGTCGATTGCCGTGGCGCCGGCAATCCTCAGACGCGGCGCCGCATGGTTTGCCAAGCTCGGCAAGCCCAACAACACCGGCACCAAGCTTTTCAACATCTCCGGCCACATCAATCAGCCGTGCACGGTCGAGGAGGAGATGGGCGTGCCGTTGATGGAGTTGATCGAGAGGCACGCCGGCGGCGTGCGCGGCGGCTGGAACAATCTGCTGGCGGTCATCCCCGGGGGCGCCTCGGTGCCGATCCTGCCGAAATCCGTCTGCGACACCGTGCATATGGACTTCGACTCGCTGCAGAAAGTGAAATCCGGCCTCGGCACCGCGGCGGTCATGGTGATGGACAAGTCCACCGACGTGGTGCGCGCGATCGCCCGGCTCAGCCGCTTCTACAAGCACGAAAGTTGCGGCCAATGCACGCCGTGCCGCGAGGGCACCGGCTGGATGTGGCGGATGATGGAGCGGCTGGTCCGCGGCGAGGCGACCATCGAGGAAATCGACCTGTTGCAGGAAGTCACCAAGCAGGTCGAGGGGCACACCATCTGCGCGCTGGGCGACGCGGCGGCATGGCCGATCCAGGGCCTGATCCGGCATTTCCGCCCCGAGCTCGAACGGCGTATCGCCGACCGCGCCGCCGCCGAGACGGAGGCCGCCTAACGGGCGCGACGACGGAGAGGGAACAGACGAAGATGCCGAAACTGACCATCGACGGCCGCCAAATCGAGGTCGAGGCGGGATTGACTGTCCTCCAGGCGTGCGAGCTGGCGGGCATCGAAATCCCGCGCTTCTGCTACCACGAACGGCTATCGATCGCCGGCAACTGCCGCATGTGCCTGGTCAAGATGGAACGCGCGCCGAAGCCGATCGCGTCGTGCGCGATGCCGGTGGCCGACGGCATGGTCATCTACACCGATACGCCCGAGGTACGGAAGATGCGCCGCAGCGTGATGGAGTTCCTGCTCATCAATCATCCACTCGATTGCCCGATCTGTGACCAGGGCGGCGAATGCGACCTGCAGGACCAGGCGATGGGCTATGGGTTCGACCGTTCGCGCTACCATGAGAACAAGCGCGCGGTGAAGGACAAGTACATGGGTCCGCTGATCAAGACGATCATGACCCGCTGCATTCATTGCACCCGGTGCATCCGCTTCGCGACCGAGATCGCCGGCGTGCCCGAGCTGGGCGTCACCGGCCGCGGCGAGAGCATGGAGGTCGGCACCTACGTCGAGAAAGCGCTGACGTCGGAGCTCTCCGGGAACATGATCGACCTGTGCCCGGTCGGCGCGCTGACGTCGAAGCCGTACGCCTTCATGGCCCGGTCGTGGGAGTTGACGAAGACGGAATCGATCGACGTGCTTGACGCGGTCGGCTCCAACATCCGCGTCGACGCCCGCGGCGCCGAGGTGATGCGCATCCTGCCGCGTTTGAACGAGGACGTGAACGAGGAGTGGATCTCCGACAAGACCCGCTTCGCCTGCGACGGGCTGCGGCGGCAGCGCCTGGATCAGCCGTACGTGCGGCGCGACGGCAAACTGCAGCCCGCGTCCTGGACCGAGGCGTTCGACGCCATCGCGGCGCGGCTGAAGGGCGTCGCCGGCGGCCGCATCGCCGCCATCGCCGGCGACCTCGCGGACTGCGAATCGATGATGGCGCTGAAGGACTTGATGACGGCGCTCGGCTCGCCCCACACCGATTGCCGGCAGAACGGCGCCAAGCTCGATTCCGCGTGCCGGGCGGGATATCTGTTCAACACCACCATCGCCGGCATCGACAAGGCCGACGCGTGCCTGCTGATCGGCACCAACCCGCGTCGCGAGGCGCCGGTGCTGAACGCGCGGCTGCGCAAGCGGTTCCTGGCCGGCGGGTTTGCTATTGGCATGATCGGCCCGAAGGACGACCTGACCTATCCCTACGAGCACGTCGGCGGCGACGGACACGCCTTGCGGCAGGTGGCATCAGGCCGCCATCCCTTCGCCAAGACGCTGAAGGAAGCCAAAAAGCCGATGTTGATCCTGGGGCAGGGCGCGCTCGCCCGGCCGGACGGCGCGGCGGTGCTGGCGCTGGCGCGAGAGATCGCCGAGGGCCGCGGCATGATCGACGAAAAGGCCGGCTGGAACGGCTTCAATGTGCTGCACACGGCGGCGGCCCGGGTCGGCGGCATGGACCTCGGGTTCGTGCCGGGACGGGGCGGCCGCGACGTCGCCGGCATCCTGGCCGGTGTCAAGGAACGACAGATCGAGGTGGTGTACCTGTTGGGCGCCGACGAGATCGATATGGCCGGCCTGGAAGGCGCGTTCATGATCTACCAGGGACATAACGGCGACGCGGGCGCGCACCGCGCTGACGTCATCCTGCCGGGCGCAGCGTATACGGAAAAGAACGGCACCTACGTCAGCACCGAGGGCCGCACGCAACGGACACGGCTAGCGGTCTATCCACCCGGCGACGCACGCGAGGACTGGACGATCATCCGCGCACTGTCGGCGATGCTCGGCAAGACCTTGCCCTACGATGATGTAGATGCATTGCGGGCCCGCCTGTTGAAGGCGAGCGACGCGTTCTTGAAGGTCGATGAGGTGACGGCGGCGAAATGGGGCGCGTTCGGCAAGGCCGGCGAGATTGACACGGCATTGTTCCGCTCGCCGATCGACAATTTCTACATGACCGACCCAATCAGCCGGGCGTCGAAGACTATGGCCGAATGCACGGCGATGAGCCGGGGCGGCGACACGGGGAAGACCGGCACCGATGGCTGATTTGTGGACCGCATATTTGTGGCCGATGGCGTGGATCGTCATCAAGATCGTCGCCATCGTGGCGCCGCTTCTGTTCTGCGTCGCTTACCTGACCTACGCCGAGCGGAAAGTCATCGGCGCCATGCACTTGCGCCGGGGCCCCAACGTCGTCGGGCCGTTCGGGTTGCTGCAGCCGATCGCCGACGGCCTCAAGCTGTTCATGAAGGAGACGGTGATCCCGTCCGGCGCCAACCGCGGCGTGTTCGTCATCGCGCCGTGCGTGACCTTCATTCTGGCGCTGGTCGCGTGGGCGGTGATCCCGGTCGGCGACGGCATGGTGCTGGCCGACATCAACGTCGGCATCCTTTTTCTATTCGCCATCTCCTCGCTCGGCGTCTACGGCATCCTGATGGCCGGCTGGGCGTCGAATTCGCGTTACGCGTTCCTGGGCGCGTTGCGCTCGGCGGCGCAGATGGTGTCCTACGAGGTGTCGATGGGGTTCATCATCATCACCGTGCTGCTGTGTTCCGGCTCGCTGAACCTTTCCGCCATCGTCAAGGCGCAGAAGGAGGTCTGGTTCGTGGTGCCGCTGCTGCCGATGGCGGTGATCTTCTTCGTCTCGACGTTGGCCGAGACCAACCGCCACCCGTTCGACCTGCCGGAGGCGGAATCCGAGCTGGTGGCCGGCTACA
Organism: Rhodospirillales bacterium; assembly: GCA_036393575.1. Classification (GTDB taxonomy): domain Bacteria; phylum Pseudomonadota; class Alphaproteobacteria; order Rhodospirillales; family Casp-alpha2; genus JACPJY01. The sequence continues at coordinate 19,226 of DASWGT010000145.1, forward strand.
ACGTCGAATACTCGGCGATGACGTTCGCGCTGTTCTTCCTCGGCGAGTACGCAAACATGATCCTGATGTCGGGCATGACGACGGTGCTGTTCCTGGGCGGCTGGCTGCCGCCGATGGACGTGCTGCCGTTCACCTGGGTGCCGGGCCCCGTGTGGTTCGCACTCAAGGTGGCGGCCGTGCTGTTCGTGTTCCTATGGGTGCGGGCGACTTTTCCGCGCTATCGCTACGACCAGCTGATGCGGCTCGGCTGGAAGGTGTTCCTGCCGATCTCGCTGGCGGCGGTAGCGATCGTCGGCGGCGCGGTGGTGGCGTTCGACATCGCGCCAAAAAGCTGAAGCGGCCAAGCGGCCGAAACGGATTGAGAGGAAGGCGACCATGAGCTTTATCGACCGCGGCGCGAGAACGGTGTTCCTGACCGAGCTCCTGAGCGGCTTGGCGCTGACATTCCGCTATATGTTTCGCCACAAGGTGACCATCAACTATCCGTTTGAAAAGGGACCGCTTAGCCCACGGTTCCGCGGCGAGCACGCGCTTCGGCGCTATCCCAACGGCGAGGAGCGCTGCATCGCCTGCAAGCTGTGCGAGGCCATCTGTCCGGCGCAGGCGATCACCATTGAGGCCGAGCCGCGCGCCGACGGCAGCCGCCGCACCACCCGCTACGACATCGACATGGTGAAGTGCATCTACTGCGGGCTGTGCCAAGAGGCGTGCCCGGTGGACGCCATCGTCGAGGGACCGAACTTCGAGTTCGCCACCGAGACCCGCGAGGAGCTGCTCTACGATAAGGACAAGCTGCTGGCCAACGGCGACCGCTGGGAAACCGAGCTGGCGGAACGGCTGCGTGCCGACGCGCCGTACCGGTGACCAGCGGCCAAGGGGAGACGAGGGGAGCAACCACGTAATGATCCAGGCGCTGGCATTCTACATGTTCGCGTTCGTTGCCGTCGCCTCGGCGGTGATGGTGATCTCCGCCAAGAACCCGGTGCACTCGGTGCTGTTCCTGATTCTGACCTTCTTCAATTCGGCGGCGTTATTCGTGCTGATGGGGGCGGAGTTCCTGGCGATGATCCTGGTCGTCGTCTACGTCGGCGCGGTGGCGGTGCTGTTCATGTTCGTGGTCATGATGCTCGACATCAATTTCGTCGAATTGCGCCAGGGATTCTTGCAATACCTGCCGCTGGGCGGCATGATCGGGCTATTGTTGCTGGCCGAGTTGCTGGTCGTCATCGGCGGTTGGGCGCTGGATCCGCAAGCGGCCAAAACCGCCGGCGCGCCGATGCCGTCCCCGGCCACGGTGACCAACACCCATGCGCTCGGCGAGCTTTTCTACACGCATTACATCTACCTGTTCCAGGCGGCCGGCATGGTGCTGCTGGTGGCGATGATTGGTGCCATCGTGCTGACGCATCGCCGGCGTACCGGCGTGCGCAAGCAGAGCATCGCCGACCAGATCGCGCGCAGCGCCAAGGAAAGCGTAGAGGTCCGCGACGTGCCGACGGGAAAGGGGATCTGATGTTCACCATCGGCCTTGCCCATTACCTGACGGTGGCGGCGGTCCTGTTCACGCTCGGGATCTTCGGCATCTTCCTCAACCGCAAGAACGTCATCGTCATCCTGATGTCTGTGGAGCTGATGTTGCTCGCCGTCAATATCAACTTGGTGGCGTTCTCGGCGGCGCTGGGCGACCTCGTCGGGCAGGTATTCGCGATGTTCGTGCTGACCGTGGCGGCGGCCGAAGCAGCCATCGGGCTTGCCATCCTGGTGGTATATTTCCGCAATCGAGGCTCGATCGCCGTCGAAGACATCAACATGATGAAGGGCTAGGACGACGATGCTGGAAATCTTGGCCGTCTTCCTGCCGCTGATCGGCTCGTTCATCGCCGGCTGCCTGGCGTTCGCCACGCCGGCCGACGAGAACGCGCGGGCCCGCATCGATGCCGCCGCGCAGTGGGTGACGTCCGGCGCCCTGATACTGGCCGCCGTGTCCGCCGGGTTCGTGTTCTGGGACGTGGTGCCCGGCGACCGCCCGCATACCTTGGAACTTTTCACCTGGATCGATTCCGGTGCCATGGAGGTCAGCTGGGCGATCAAGGTCGATACGCTGTCGGCGGTGATGCTGTTCATGGTTACCACGGTGTCCTCGGTGATCCACGTCTATTCGATTGGCTACATGCACGGCGACCCGGGCGTGCCGCGGTTCATGTGCTACCTCAGCCTGTTCACGTTCTTCATGCTAATGCTGGTCAGCGCCGATAACCTGGTGCAACTGTTCTTCGGCTGGGAAGGGGTAGGCCTGTGCTCGTACCTGCTGATCGGATTCTGGTATGATCGGCCATCGGCCAACGCCGCGGCGATCAAGGCGTTCATCGTCAATCGCATTGGCGATTTCGGGTTCGCGCTCGGCATCTTCGCGGTGTTCGTGCTGTTCCAATCGGTGGATTTTGACGTCATCTTCGCCGCCGCGCCCGGGAAGGCGAAGGCGACGCTGATGGTTTTCGGGATTGAGTTCCACGCACTGACGGTATGCGCGCTGTTGCTGTTCGTCGGCGCCATGGGCAAGTCGGCACAGCTCGGGCTGCACACCTGGCTACCGGACGCCATGGAAGGCCCGACTCCAGTGTCGGCACTGATCCACGCCGCGACCATGGTCACCGCCGGCGTGTTCATGGTCGCCCGCATGTCTCCGCTGTTCGAGTTCTCAGAAACGGCGCTGACCGTGGTCACCGTGGTCGGCGCCTCGACTGCCATCGTGACGGCCACCATCGGCTGCGTGCAGAACGACATCAAGCGAGTGATCGCGTACTCGACCTGCTCGCAGCTCGGTTACATGTTCTTCGCCGCCGGTGTTTCGGCGTATTCGGCCGGCATTTTTCATCTGATTACTCACGCGTTCTTCAAGGCGCTGCTGTTCCTCGGCGCCGGCTCGGTAATCCACGCCATGTCGGCCGAGCAAGACATGCGCAAGATGGGCGGGCTATGGCGGCTCATCCCCGTCACTTACGTGCTGATGTGGATCGGCTCGCTGGCGCTGGCCGGCGTCTGGCCGTTCGCCGGATACTATTCGAAGGATACCATCCTCGAAGCCGCCTACGCCGCCGAGACGGTGGCCGGCGGCTACGCGTTCTGGATGGGTGTCCTGGCGGCGTTCCTGACCGCATTCTATTCGTGGCGGCTGATCATCATGACCTTCCACGGCGCGCCGCGCGCCGACGCGCACGTCATGGGTCACGTCCACGAAAGTCCGAAGGTGATGATCCTGCCTCTGTTCGTGCTGGCGGCAGGTTCGGTATTCATGGGCTACGTCGGCTTCGAGAGCTTCGTCGGTCAAAAGGCCGGCGAATTCTGGGGCGAGGCGATCGCGGTGCTGCCGCATCACAAGGCACTCGAGGCCGCCCATCACGTGCCGGCGTGGGTCAAGTACCTACCTTTGGTGGTTGCTTTTGCCGGCATCGGGCTTGCCTACGTGCTGTACATGCTACGTCCCGAGATTCCGGCCTTGATCGCTGCCCGCTTCCAAGCCGTATACCGGTTCCTGCTCAACAAGTGGTACTTCGACGAGCTCTACGACTTCCTGTTCGTGCGGCCGGCGTTTTACCTTGGCAGAGGGTTCTGGCGCACCGGCGACGGCACCCTGATCGACGGCGTCGGCCCGGACGGCGTTTCCGCTGCGGTCCTCAATCTCGCGCGCCGCGCCGCTGCGGTGCAGACCGGGTATCTTTACCACTACGCGTTCGCCATGCTGACGGGCGTCGTCGTCCTGATCACGTGGTATCTGTTCCAGCATACGGGATGAGCGGAATCATGACGCAGTTTCCGATCCTGTCGCTGTTGACTTTCCTGCCGTTGGTGGGCGCGCTGTTCATCCTTACCATCCGCGGCGACGCTGAAGTGGTTGCCCGCAACGCCCGCAACGTCGCGTTGTGGACGTCGATGATCAATTTCCTGCTGTCGCTGTTCATCTGGGTCAACTTCGATTCCTCGACCGCAAAGTTCCAGTTCGTCGAGGAATCGCAGTGGATGCCTGCCTTCGGCATCAATTACAAGCTCGGCGTCGACGGCATCTCGATGTTCTTCGTGCTGTTGTCGACCCTGTTGACTCCGGTTTGCGTGCTGGCGAGCTGGGAGAGCATCCAGGCCCGGATCAAGGAATACATGATCTCGTTCCTGATCATGGAAACTTTCATGATCGGCATGTTCAGCGCCCTCGACATGGTGGTCTTCTACGTCTTCTTCGAAGCGGTATTGATCCCGATGTTCGTCATCATTGGCGTGTGGGGCGGGCCGCGCCGTGTGTACGCGGCGTTCAAGTTCTTCCTCTACACCCTGGCTGGCTCGGTGCTGATGCTGCTGGCGATCCTGGCGATGTACTTCGATGCCGGCACCACCGACATTCCGACGTTGATGACGCATCGCTTCCCGGCCGCTTTTCAGGCGTGGATGTGGCTGGCGTTCTTCGCCTCGTTCGCGGTGAAGATCCCGATGTGGCCGGTGCATACTTGGTTGCCGGACGCCCACGTCGAGGCGCCGACGGCCGGCTCGGTGATCCTGGCGGCCGTGCTCCTGAAGTTCGGCGGCTACGGGTTCCTGCGCTTCTCGCTGCCGATGTTTCCAGAAGCATCGGTGCTGTTCACGCCTCTGATCTACACCCTCAGCATCGTCGCCGTCGTTTACACCTCGCTGGTGGCGCTGGCGCAGGAGGACATGAAGAAGCTGATCGCGTATTCGTCGGTGGCCCACATGGGCTTCGTCACCATCGGCACCTTCACGCTGACCGTGCAAGGTATCGAGGGAGCGATCTACCAAATGCTCAGCCACGGCATCGTTTCGGCGGCGCTGTTCCTCATCGTCGGCGTCGTTTACGACCGCATGCATTCGCGCGACATTGCCACCTACGGCGGCTTGGTCCACCGCATGCCGGCCTATGCGCTGGTGTTCATGCTGTTCATGCTGGCTTCGGTCGGGTTGCCGGGGACGGCCGGCTTCATCGGCGAGTTCCTGGTCTTGGTCGGCGCCTTTCAGGTCAACACCTGGGTGGCGGCACTGGCGGCCACCGGCCTGATCCTGGGCGCTGCGTATATGCTCTATCTCTACCGTCGAGTGATCTTCGGCGTGTTGACTAAGGACAGCCTGAAGGCGATCTTCGACATGAGTCCGCGCGAGATCGCGGTGTTCGCGCCGCTGGTGGTGCTGGTGATTTGGATGGGCGTCTATCCGTCGCCGTTCCTCGACGTCATGCACGCCTCGGTCGCCAACCTTTTGATCCAGGTGCAGGCGGGACTCGACGTCGGCGCGGCGACGGCCGTGGCGGGGCGCTAGGAAAGGGAGCAGGGAACCCATGATGGCGGAAGTCCCGAACTTGGTGCCGGCGCTGCCGGAGTTGTTCCTGGCGCTTTCCATCATGGCGCTCTTGATGTTCGGTGTGTTTCAGAAGGGCGGCTTGGCCGAGGAGGACGTCAAGACCTCGCGGCTGATCTCGTATCTAGGGATCCTGGTGCTGGTGCTGGCGGGACTCCTGGAAACGACGCTCGCCGGCGGCCGGCTGGTGACGTTCTCCAACATGTTCGTCAGCGACCCGTTCGCGGTGTTCTGCAAGGTGCTGGTATTGATTGGCTCGTCGCTGGCGATCGTCATCTCGCAGGGCTTTATCGAACGCCAGCACATGGCGCGGTTCGAATATCCCATCTTGATCGTGTTCGCGACGCTCGGCATGATGCTGATGATCTCGGCCAACGATCTGATCTCGCTGTACCTGGGGATCGAAATGCAGTCGCTGTCGCTCTACGTGATCGCTGCCTTCCAGCGCGACGACACGCGATCCACCGAGGCCGGATTGAAGTATTTCGTGCTCGGCGCCGTGGCGTCTGGGATGCTGCTCTACGGCAGCTCGCTGATCTACGGTTTCACCGGCACCACCAACTTCGACAAGCTGACGACGGTGTTCCACGCCGGCGGCGGCGTCAACGTCGGTGTCATCTTCGGTATCGTCTTCATCCTGGCGGGCCTCGCCTTCAAGGTCTCGGCGGTGCCGTTCCACATGTGGACGCCCGACGTCTATGAGGGCGCCCCGACCCCGATCACGGCGTTCTTCTCGGTGGCGCCAAAGATCGCAGCGTTGGCCTTGTTCATCCGAGTGATGGTGGGGCCGTTCGGTGGGTTGCTGGCGGAATGGCAGCAAATCGTGGTGTTCGTGTCGGTGGCGTCGATGGTGCTCGGCGCATTTGCTGCCATCAACCAGACCAACATCAAGCGGCTGATGGCCTACAGCTCGATCGGTCATGTCGGTTACGCGCTGATCGGGCTCGCCGTCGGCAACCAGGCCGGCGTCCGCGGCATGTTGATCTACCTCGCGATTTACCTGTTCATGAACGTCGGTACCTTCGGCTGCATCCTGTGCATGCGCCGCGGCGACCGCATGGTCGAGGGCATCAACGACCTCGCCGGACTGGGCAAGACCCATCCGATGCTGGCGCTGGCCGTCGGCATCTTCATGTTCTCGATGGCCGGCATCCCACCACTCGCTGGGTTTTTCGGCAAGCTCTACATTTTTCTCGCCGCCATTGAGGCGAAGTTGTACGCGCTCGCCGTCATCGGCGTGCTGTCGAGCGTGGTGGCAGCGTTCTATTACCTGCGCATCGTGCAGTTGGTGTATTTCAGCGATCCGGAGGAGGCGCTCGACCGGCCTGTCAGCCGCGACCTCGGCCTCGTCATCACTGCCACCGGGCTGATTATCGTGCTGTTTTTCGTCTACCCGGCGCCGATCCTGTCGGGCGCCGCGGCTGCCGCCGCGGCCCTTTTCCCTGGCTGATGCGCGAACCCCATCTTCCGCCCGCATACCGGCTGATCATGCTCGACACGGTCGACAGCACCGATGCCGAGGCCCGGCGGCTAGCCATCCTGGGCGAGGAGAAGTCGCCGGACGGCACCCTGATTTGGGCCAAGGAGCAGACCGCCGGACGGGGCCGCCGCGGCCGCAAGTGGCAAAGCCCGAGGGGCAACCTCTACTGTTCGCTGATCCTGCGTCCCGAAGTGCCAGCCGAACAGGCGGCGCAACTGAGCTTCGTAGGGGCGTTGGCGGCATGCGACGCGCTCAGCGCCATCAGCCCCCCAGGGCATATCGTTCAAATCAAATGGCCGAACGATATCCTGTTGAACGGCGAGAAGGTCGGAGGACTGCTGCTGGAAGCCGAGACCGGCGGCGGCAAGACGCCGGACTGGGTGATCATGGGCCTCGGCGTCAACGTCGCCCAGTATCCGTCGAACGTGGAGTTCCCGGCGACTTCGCTAAAGGCGTCCGGCTGGACGGTGATCGAGGTCGATTGCCTGGAGGCATTTTCGCGCCACTTCATGACCTGGGCCAACACTTGGCTCGACCAGGGGTTCGGCGCGATCCGCAAGCACTGGCTGTGGCGTTGCAAGGGCATCGGCGACAAGATCGAGGTCCGGCTGGCCAATAAGACCATGAAGGGCGTATTCAAGGATATCGACCAGGACGGGGCTTTGTTGCTGAAATCCGGCAAGCGCGAGCTTAGGATCACCGCCGGCGACGTGTTCTTCACCACGGCCTGAACGGGAATTCGCCATGCTGCTCGCCATTGATTCAGGGAACACCAACACCGTCTTCGCCGTCTTCGACGACAACGACAAGGTGCGCGGTGAATGGCGGTTGTCGACCAGCCCCAACCGCACCGCCGACGAGTTCGGCCTGTCGCTGAAGCAGTTGATGGCGGAGGCCGGTCTCAAGCCCAAGGACGTCACCGCTGCGATCATCGCCACCGTGGTGCCGGCGACCCTGTTTGCGTTGAAGACCCTGTGCCGCAATACCTTCAGCTGCGATCCTCGGGTGGTCGGCGAACCGGGACTCAAACTCGGGCTCAAGGTGCTGGTCGACCGGCCGGACGAAGTCGGCGCCGACCGGTTGGTCAACGCGGTATCCGCGTTCGACCGCTACGGCGGACCGCTGATCGTCGTCGATTTCGGCACCGCCACGACCTTCGACATCATCGACGCCAAAGGCAGCTATCTCGGGGGTGTCATTGCGCCCGGCGTCAATCTGTCGCTCGAGGCGTTGCACATGGCGGCGGCGAAGCTGCCGCGTGTCGACGTCAAGAAGACCGAGCGGGTGACGGGCAAGGATACGGTCGCGGCCATGCAGTCGGGAATCTACTGGGGATACGTCAGCCTGATCGAGGGGCTGGTGGCGCGACTGCGTGCCGAACACGGCGACGACGTCGAGGTGATTGCCACCGGTGGGCTGGCGCCGCTGTTCACCGAGGCCGTGAGCTGCATCAAGCAATCGGACCCGGAGCTGACCCTGCGCGGCCTGCTGCTGGTCCATCGCCGCAACAAATGACGCGAAAGCGGAGCGACGAGCTCGTCTTCCTGCCTCTCGGGGGCGCCGGCGAGATCGGCATGAATCTCAACCTCTATGGCTACGGGCCGCCCGGCGACGAGACCTGGGTGATGGTTGATCTCGGCGTCACCTTCAGCGACGGCGCGATTCCGGGAGTGGACGTAATCATGCCCGACCCCGGTTTCATCGTCGAACGGCGCGATCGG
>DASWGT010000146.1:0-8742 GCA_036393575.1 Rhodospirillales bacterium
GATCACCAACGCCCTCATCGTCGACACCTGGGGCATCGTGAAGGCCGACGTCGGCCTCAAGGACGGCCGCATCGCCGCCATCGGCAAGGCCGGCAATCCCGACGTGCAGCCGAACGTGGACATCGTCATCGGCCCGGGCACGGAGATCATCGCGGGCGAGGGGCGCATCCTCACCTCCGGCGGCATCGACGCGCACATCCACTGGATCTGCCCGCAGCAGATCGAGGAGGCCCTCTACAGCGGCATCACGACCATGCTGGGCGGCGGCACGGGCCCTGCCACCGGCACCAACGCCACCACCTGCACGCCCGGTGCCTGGCACATCGGGCGCATGCTGCAGGCGGCGGACGGGCTTCCCGTCAACCTTGGCTTTTTCGGCAAGGGCAACGCGTCGGACGAGGAGCCGCTGGTCGAGCAGGTCGAGGCCGGCGCCTGCGGGCTGAAGCTGCACGAGGACTGGGGCACCACGCCGTCAGCCATCGACACGTGCCTGAGCGTCGGCGACGACATGGACGTGCAGGTGGCCATCCACACCGACACGCTCAACGAGTCGGGCTTCGTCGAGAACACCACGGCGGCGTTCAAGGGCCGCACCATCCATGCCTTCCACACCGAGGGCGCCGGCGGCGGCCATGCGCCGGACATCATCAAGGTGTGCGGCGAGCACAACGTGCTGCCGTCGTCCACCAACCCGACGCGCCCCTTCACGGTCAACACCGTCGACGAGCATCTCGACATGCTGATGGTTTGTCATCATCTCGACAGCCGCATCCCCGAGGACGTGGCCTTCGCCGAAAGCCGCATCCGGCGCGAGACGATCGCCGCCGAGGACATTCTGCACGACCTTGGCGCGTTCTCGATGATCACGTCGGACAGCCAGGCAATGGGCCGGGTCGGTGAGGTCGTTATCCGCACATGGCAAACCGCCGACAAGATGAAGCGCCAGCGCGGTCGCCTCGCCGGAGAAAAGGGCGACAACGACAACCTGCGCGTCCGGCGCTACATCGCCAAGTACACCATCAACCCGGCGGTCACCCACGGCATCGCCGACCACGTCGGCTCGGTCGAGGTCGGCAAGCTCGCCGACCTAGTGCTATGGAAGCCGATGTTCTTCGGCGTCAAGCCGGACCTGATCCTGAAATGCGGCACCATTGCCGCCGCGGCGATGGGCGATCCCAACGCCTCGATCCCGACGCCGCAGCCGGTGCATTACCGGCCGATGTTCGGGGCGTTCGGGAGATCGCTCACCGCCAGCAGCGTCTCGTTCGTCTCCAAGGCAGGTGTCACCAACCGCATCGGCGATCGCCTCGGCCTCGCCAAGCCGCTGGTCGCCGTCTCCGGCACCCGCAAGCTCGGCAAGAAGGACATGGTTCTGAACGATCTGACGCCGAAGATGGAGGTCGACCCGGAGACCTATCAGGTGCGCGCCGACGGCGAGCTTCTCACCTGCAAGCCGGCAACCGAGCTCGCCATGGCGCAGCGTTACTTCCTGTTCTGACCATGCGGCGGGCGACGGAAATCCACCATCGCGGGAGCTGGCCGGCGGAGAGCGCCGTGGCCACGGTGACGCTCGCCCTCGACGACCGCCACCGGCGGCGGATCCGCCTCACCGATGACCTCGGCGAGGCGTTCCTGCTGGACCTCACCGAGGCGACGCTGATGGGCGACGGCGACGGCCTCAAGTTGGAGGACGGTGGATTCATCCGCGTCGTCGCCGCCGATGAGTCCGTGGCCGACGTCCGCGGCTCGTCGCCGGCGCACACCGCCAGGCTTGCCTGGCACATCGGCAACCGCCACGCGGCGGTCGAGGTGCTGGCCGACGGCGGCTTGCGCATCCGCGACGACCACGTGCTGATCGCCATGCTCGAGGGACTGGGCGCCAGCGTGGTGCAGCACCAAGCGCCCTTTTTGCCCGAGCCCGGGGCGTATGCGAGGAACGGACACGGTCATGGACACGATCACTGACGCCGGCCTGTACCGGCTGTTGAGCTGGCTGTCGCCGGCATTCCCAGTCGGCAGCTACGCCTATTCCCACGGCATCGAGCGGGCGGTCGAGGAAGGGTTAATCGCCGATCCGGATTCGCTTCGCCGCTGGATCATCGCCATCGTGCTCAACGGCGCCGGCCGGCTCGATGCCGGGTTCTTCCGAGCTGCCTGGCAGGCGGCGACGGACGACGACGAGGCGTTGGTGCGGGCGGCGGAATGGGCCGACGCCATGCGGGCGACCCGCGAAACGGCGCTCGAAAGCGCCGCCCAGGGGCAAGCCTTCCTCGACGCGCTTTCGGCCGCCTGGCCGACCCCCGGGCTGGCGCGCTGCACGGCGGCGCTCGCCGGGTCGGGCCGGGCGCCGGCTTACTCGGTCGCGGTTGGCGTGGCGGCGGCGCTCGCCCAGGTGCCACTCCGTCACGGACTGCTTGCCTATCTCCACGCGATGGCCGCTAACTTGGTGTCCGCCGGGGTGCGGCTGGTGCCGCTCGGCCAGAGCGACGGGCAACGGGCGCTGGCCGATCTGGAGCCGGCCGTGCGCCGGGCGGCGGATCAGGCGATGGCGACGCCGTTCGAGGCCATCGGCAGCGCCGCGCCGATGGTCGATTGGACGTCCATGCAGCACGAAACCCAGTACACGAGGTTGTTCCGGTCATGAGTTCACCATTGCGTATTGGCATCGGCGGCCCGGTCGGTTCCGGCAAGACGGCCCTGATGGATTGGCTGTGCAAGCGTCTCCGCGACGACTACAGCATCGCCGCCATCACCAACGACATCTACACCCGCGAGGACGCTGAGTTCCTGACCCGCTCCGGGGCGCTGCCGCCCGAGCGCATCGCCGGCGTCGAGACCGGCGGCTGCCCGCACACGGCGATCCGCGAGGACGCGTCGATGAATCTTGCCGCCATCGCCGACATGGTTGTCCGCTTCCCCGGCCTCGACGCCATCCTGGTCGAATCCGGCGGCGACAACCTTGCCGCCACCTTCTCGCCCGAGCTCGCCGACATCACCCTTTACGTCATCGACGTCGCCGCCGGCGACAAGATCCCGCGCAAGGGCGGCCCCGGAATCACCCGCTCCGATCTTCTGGTCATCAACAAGATCGACTTGGCGCCGCTGGTCGGCGCCAGCCTTGAGGTCATGGAGCGGGACGCCAAGAAGATGCGCGGTGCTCGTCCGTTCGTGTTCACCGATCTGAAGGTGGGAACAGGCGTAGAGCGGATCATTGACTTCATCGTCTCGGCCGGCGGCCTGGCACCAGGCGCCTCGGGCGGCCGTTGCCGCGCTGCGTCCTGAGGCGATGGGAAACGGATACCCGGCTCAGATCTCCCGACAGACACGTGGTGCGCTGTTGCTTGGTCTCCGGCAGGTGTAGGTGCATTGATTCTGTGATGAATTCCTGCAACAATTCCGATTCTGCCGACGAAACCGGAAATTTACCAGGATTATGGCTCAGGCCATCAGCGAGTATCTGACTACCAGGGAACTGGCTGAACTGCTCCGGATCAAAGAGCGCAAGGTCTACGACCTGGCATCGTCGGGGGAGATCCCCTGCTCACGGGCGATGGGAAAACTGCTGTTCCCCCGCCATGCCGTCGAGGCATGGCTGGCCGAGAACAGTTCGGGGTACGCCCCGGCCGCCTCTATCCAGGGCCCGCCGGTCGTCCTCGGCAGCCACGATCCGCTTTTGGAGTGGGCGCTTCGCGAATCGCGGTGCGGGCTGGCGACGTTTTTCGACGGCAGCCTGGACGGGCTCGACCGCTTCGCCCGTGGCGAGGGCGTGGCCACCGGGCTTCACCTGTTCGATCCGGAAACTAGGGGTTGGAACGTCGCCGCGGTGCAGAGCCGTTTTGCCCGCCAGCGCATCGTGCTGGTTGAATTCGCATGGCGGGAGCGCGGCCTGATGGTCGCCGCCAAGAACGCGAAGAAGGTCTCAGGTATCGCCGGTCTCAAAGGCATGCACATGGTGCCGCGCCAGCCCGAGGCCGGCAGCCAGCGCCTGTTCGAGCATCTTCTGGGCGAGACCGGCCTGACGCCGAAGGACGTGTCGTTCGCGGCGCCAGCCCGCAGTGAAACCGATGCCGCCGCCGTCGTGCGCGAGGGCACGGCCGACGTGGCGTTCGGGCTGAAGGGCGTGGCCGCTCAGTTCGGTCTTGCTTTCGTGCCTATCGTCCGCGAGCGATTCGATCTTTTGGTCGAGCGGCGAGCGTGGTTCGAACCGCCGATGCAAAAGTTTCTAGATTTTTGCCGGACCGACAGCTTCCACTCCCGCGCCTCCAAACAGCACGGCTACGATGCGTCCGGTTTTGGCCGCGTCCATTTCAACGGCGCCTGAACGCGGCCGAGCCGTCCGACGATCCTAGAACCCGCTCAGCTGGACTTCCGCGATTTTGCGTTGGGGAAGAACAGCTGTTTGCCCTCGAGCTTGAAGTCGGCGATTGCCTTCTGCCCGTCCGCGCCTAGCAGCCAGTCGATGAAGGCCTGGCCCTCCTTGGCCTTCACCTTCGGATGCTTCTTCGGGTTGACCAGCATGATGCCGTATTGATTGAACAGATCCTTGGCGCCCTCGACTTGGATCTTGAAATCGCCCTTGTTCTTGAAGCTGATCCAGGTGCCGCGGTCGGCCAGCACATAGGCGCCCATGCCGACGCCGGTATTAAGCGTCGCCCCCATGCCGGACCCAGCCTCGCGGTACCATTTGCCGCTGGCCTTTTTCGGATCGACGCCGGCGGCCTTCCAAATTTGCAACTCCGCCTTGTGGGTGCCTGAGTTGTCGCCGCGCGAGAGGAAGACGACCTGAGCGGCGGCGATCTTCTTGAACGCCTCCTTGGCGTCCTTCATACCGCCGACCTTGGCCGGGTCGGCCGGCGGGCCGACCACGATGTAATCGTTGTACATCAGGTCGAAACGGGCGACGCCCCAGCCTTCCTTGACGAATTGCTCTTCGGCGGACTTGGCGTGTACCAGGAGTACGTCGCCGTCGCCGTTCTGCGAATTCTTGATCGCCTGGCCGGTGCCGACGGCGACCACGTGCACCTTGATCCCGGTCTTCTTCTCGAAGATCGGCAGCAGGTGCTTGAAGAGGCCCGAGTTCTGGGTCGAGGTAGTCGATTGCACGATGATCGCCTTGTCCTGGGCGAGCGCCGGCGCCGCCCAAGTGGCGACCGCGATCAACGCCGTCGCGGTCAACGTCAATATCGTTTTCTTGAGCATCAGTTCCTCCCTGTCGTTATGAGATTGCTCAGCGGACGATGCGGCCGGCGAGATAGTCCTGCGCCGGGCGCGAATCCGGGTTATCGAAGAAACGGGCGACCGGCGTGTGCTCGACGACCTGGCCGCGGTGAATGAAGAGCACTTCGTCGGCCAAGCGGCGCGCTTGGCCGATGTCGTGGGTGACGAACAGGACCTTGGTGCCGCCGGCATGGATCGACTTCACCATGTCCTCGATGATGGCGACCGAGCCCGGATCCAGGCTCGAGGTCGGCTCGTCCAGGAACAGCATCTCCGGCTCGGTGGCCAGCGCACGCGCCAGCGCCAGGCGTTGCTGTTCGCCGCCCGAAAGCAGGCGGGCCGGCTGCTGGGCGTTGGCCGCAAGCCCGGCAAGATCGAGAATTTCGAGCCGGCGGTCGTCCGAATCGGCGCCGCGCAGACGCAGCACGAAGCCGATGTTGTCGGCAACCGAGCGGCGCAATAGCACCGGGCGCTGGAACACCATCGCCTGCCGCTTGCGGACTTCCTCGCCGATCGGCCGCCCGGCCCACGACACGGTGCCGGCGGTGGGCACGATCAAGCCATGCAGAAGCCGGAGCAGCAGGCTCTTGCCGGCGCCGTTGGGACCCATCACGACGGTGAGTGGGCCAGATTCTATTTGCAGATCGATGCCGTCGATCAACCGCTTGCCGCCGGCTTCGAACACCAGCCCCTTCGTTTCCGCCGGCAGGATGGCGTCAGATGAAGCAGCGGCGCCGATCCGGTCGATCATGGTCGTCGCGGCGTCACGCATAGGCGTACCGCGCCGCGGTGGCGCGCAGCGACATCACGGCGGCATTCACGGCGACGGCAAGCGTCATCAACACGATGCCGAGCGCCAGCGCCAGCGCCAGGTCGCCCTTGGATGTCTCCAGCGCGATCGCCGTTGTCATGATCCGGGTCAGGTGGTCGATGTTGCCGCCGACGATGATGACGGCGCCGACTTCCGAGATGGAACGGCCGAAGCCGGCCAGGGCCACGGTCATCAAGCTGTAGCGCGCATCCCAGATCAGCGCCCGGATGGCTGCCGCCGGCGGCACGCAAAGAGAGCGGAATTGTTCGGCGTATTCGTTGTGCAGGTCCTCGATCACCTGGCGCGACAAGGCGGCGACGATGGGCGTGATCAGGATCGTCTGGGCGATGATCATCGCCGCAGGCGTGTAGAGGAGCTGCATCCAGCCGAGCGGCCCGGCATTCGACAACAGCAGATAGACGAGCAGCCCAATCACCACCGGCGGCATGCCCATCAACGAATTGAAGCCGATGATCAGGGCATGTCGGCCCGCAAAGCGGCCGATGCCAAGCGCGGCACCCACCGGCAGGCCGATCAGGCATGAGATGGCGACGGACGACGCGCTGACGCGCAGCGACAGCCCGATGATCTCCACCAGGTCCGCATCGGCGGTCAGCACGAGGCCGAGGGCCAGATCGAACGCCTGCCCGAAATCCTGCATTTTTCACCCTTTTTCACTCAATTAACTATTGATATGCATAATCTTGCATTATTTCCTCATTTGCGGCAACTGTGCAGTTTATGGAAAGCTGGGGCGGTGCAGAGGGGGCACCGGGACTTCGACCCGTTGCATGACTGGGCGTCCCGATGGGGCGCCCCCTTTACTTATAGGTATTGGCGGCCCAGTGCTTTCGGGGGGCAGGGCATGCGGTTGAACCGGCTGATCGGCGAAATTTCCGGCGCCTTCGCGGACCTCGGCACGTTCCTGCCGCTGGTCGTTGGCGTGCTGGCGGTGCGCGGCTTCGACCCGACCGGGGTGCTTGTCGGGTTCGGTCTGTTCGCCCTCGCCACCGCCGCGATCTACCGTCGGCCGGTCCCGGTGCAACCGATGAAAGCGGTCGCCGCGGTGGTCATCGCCGCCGGCCTGACGCCGGCGGCGATCGCGGCCAGCGGCCTGATCATGGGCCTGGTGCTCGCCGTGCTCGCGGTTTCCGGCGTCATCGGCCGGCTGGAGCGGCTGATACCGCAATCGGTGCTGTTGGGAATTCAGCTCGGCATCGGAGCCCACTTGGCCCTCGTGGGTTTCGCGCATGTCGCCGCCGATCCGCTGACTGGCGGCCTCGCCCTCGCACTGCTGGTGATCCTACTGCTGACGCCGTTGCGGGCGCTCGCCTGCTTGGTGCTATTGGCGCTGGTCGTCGCCTGGCAGGCGGCCGGCGGCGGCCTGCCGTCAGGGCTGACCCTCGGCTTCCATTTGCCGGGGTTGGCGTTCCCCACCGGCGCCGATTTCGTGGCCGCCGCCGAGACGGTGGTGCTGCCGCAGCTTGCGCTTACCCTCACCAACGCCGTCCTGGCCACGGCGGCGATCGCCGCCGGCCTGTTTCCCGACGACCGCGACCGCATCACCCCGCCGCGTCTGGCGTTGACCTCGGGCATCCTCAACCTGCTGTTGGCGCCGGTCGGCGCCTTGCCGATGTGCCACGGCGCCGGCGGCCTCGTCGTCCAGCACCGGTTCGGGGCGCGCACCGGCCTCGCGCCGGCCATCTTCGGGTTGTTCTGCCTCGGCCTCGGGGTCTCCCTGGGGCCCGGCGCGGTGACGTTGCTGGCGGCGTTGCCGATCGCGGCGCTCGGCGCGCTGCTGGTCGTCGGTGGCGCCGATCTGGCGTTCAGCAGGCGCTTGTTCGAGGCGCGGCTGGATTGCCTGCCGGCGATCCTGGCGACGGCGGTCGCTTGCGTGACGGTCAACGTCGCCGTCGGCCTTGCCGCGGGTCTCGCCGTCGAGGTGGCCCGCGGCGTCATTGCGCGGGCTTTCGGCCGCACCCGCCCGCAATAGCCACGGGGTAAGTGTCGAAATCGCCGTTTTCCTAGGTCCCGCCATATGAGATACAACTTCTCCCGTAACGGCGGCGAAGGATGCCAGCGATGCGATGCCCGGATATTGCCCGACCGAAGGGTGCGCTGATCAAGCGAATCGTCGCGCTCGCCACCAGCACGCTCGCCAACGCCCTCGACGACGTCGGCCTCCATGACAACGTGATTGTCGGGATCAAGGCGGTTGCTCCCGGATTCCGGTTCGTCGGCCCGGCAGTGACGGTCAAAGAGCGGAGCGGCAAGTACGGCAGCTTCACGTCCGCCGATTTCAAGGTCGGCGAAATGATCGACGCAGCCAAGGCCGGTGACGTGATCGTCGTCGACGCCGGCGGCGCCCTCTATTCGACGTGGGGCGGGATGGCGTCCTGCGCCGCCAAGCTGAAGGGTGTCGCCGGGCTGGTCGTCGACGGCGGCGTGCGCGACCTGGAGGAAATGACCGAGTTCGAGTTCCCGGTGTTTGCCCGGCATCTGGTGCCGACCACCGGCCGCACCCGCCTCAAAGTCGAGGCCATCAACGTGCCGGTCGAGATCGATGACGTTGCCGTGGCGCCGGGCGACATCATCGCCGCCGACGGCACCGGCATCGTCTGCCTGCCGGCCGACCGCGCCGATGAGATCGTGCGCATCGCGGAGGGATTCGCCTGCGACGACGCCGCTGCCGAGGATGATCTCAAGGCCGGGCT
>DASWGT010000147.1:0-3901 GCA_036393575.1 Rhodospirillales bacterium
TTAACCAACCGGCGCCGACGTGAGATACAAGAGGGATGGATTCGAGCTTACGGTACTGGCACGGGTACGACGGTTTTCGAGACTACAAATTAAATCATCTGCCCAAACTTCTATGTTGGGGTACTTCTAACGTCCAAATCCTTGGAAAAATGGTGGGCGCGCCTGGGATTGAACCAGGGACCCCTGCCGTGTGAAGACAGTGCTCTCCCGCTGAGCTACGCGCCCGGTCGAGTCCCCGGAAACGGCCGGGAACCGGCCCATATAAGGCGGGGCTGGAAGACCTGTCAAGGAAACGGGGCCGCCGGCGTCCGATCCCGCAACCCATTGACAAAAATCGAAACAAACTTTGACTTGGCGGGAATCGGTGCATGTGGCAAGGTCGCCCGCCATCGCCGGAACCCGGCTGATCGGACCGTCGTCAGCCCATGACCGAGACAAAAACCGCTGCCGTCATCCTTGCCGCCGGCCTGGGAACGCGGATGAAGTCCGCGACGCCGAAGGTGCTGCATCCCCTCGCCGGACGGCCGATGATCCTGCACCTGCTGGCGATGCTCAAAAAGGCGAAGCTCGCCCCGCGCGTCGTCGTCGTCGGCAAGAGCATGCAGGCGGTCGCCGACGCGGTGAGGCCGCACCCGACCGTCGTGCAACACCCCGCCCTCGGCACCGGTCACGCGGTGATGGCGGCGAAGCCGGCGCTGCAGAAATTCAAGGGTGACGTGCTGGTGGTGTTCGGCGCCGATCCGCTGATTCGCCCTGAGACCGTCGCGCGGATGCTGGAGGCGCGCCGCCGGCGCCCGAAACCGGCAATCGTGGTGCTCGGCTTCCACGCCGGCGAGCCGGGCGACTATGGTCGGCTGGTGCTGGGCAGCGACGGCCGGCTCCAGGCCATCGTCGAGGCCCGCGACGCGACGGCGAATCAGAAGCGGTTCACGCTCTGCAATTCCGGCGTCATGGTGGTCGACGGCCGGCATTTGTGGCGGCTGCTCGATCGCCTCGACAGGAAGAACGCCAAGCGCGAATACTACCTGACCGACATCGTCAGGCTGGCGCGCGCCGAGAAGCTTACTTGCGCCGTCGTCGAGGGCGACGAGGCGGAGCTGATCGGCGTCAATTCGCGCGCCGACCTCGCCAAGGCGGAGGCTGTCTTGCAGGACCGGCTGCGCCGCGCCGCCATGGACGCCGGCGCCACTCTGATCGACCCGGCGACGGTCTACCTTAGCCATGACACCAAGCTCGGCCGCGACGTCACCGTCGGCCCCAACGTCTGGTTCGGGCCCGGCGTGCGCGTCGGCAACGGCGCCGAGATCCTCGCCTACTGCCACATCGAGGGAGCGCGCATCGCGCCGGGCGCCCGGATCGGGCCGTTCGCGCGGCTGCGCCCCGGCGCCGCCATCGCCGAGGACGCGCACATCGGCAACTTCGTCGAGATCAAGAACGCCGACATCGCCGCCGGCGCCAAGGTCAACCATCTGACCTACGTCGGCGACGCCCGGGTCGGCGCCAAGGCCAACGTCGGCGCCGGCACCATCACCTGCAACTACGACGGCTTCGGCAAGTACCATACCGACATCGGCGCCGGCGCCTTCATCGGCTCCAACACGGCGCTGGTGGCGCCGGTCCGCATCGGCGCCCGCGCCGTGGTCGGCGCCGGCAGCGTCATCACCAAGGACGTCGCCGCGGACGCGCTCGCGCTCACCCGCGCCCCGCAGCGGGCGACTGCGGGCGGCGCCAGGAAGCTCGCCAAGCGTGCCGGAGCCCGCGCCAAAGCCGCCAAGGCGAAGACCTGACGCCCCGATGTGCGGCATCATCGGCATCATCGGCAAGGACGCCGTCGCGGAGAAGCTGCTGGCGGCGCTCAGGCGACTCGAATACCGCGGTTACGATTCCGCCGGCATCGCGACGCTCGTCGACGGCCGCATCGAGCGCCGCCGCGCCGAGGGCAAGCTCGACAATCTGGAGAAGCGCCTGGCCAGGGAGCCGATCGCCGGCCGCACCGGCATCGGCCACACCCGCTGGGCCACCCACGGCGTGCCCAACGAGAAGAACGCCCATCCCCACGCCACCGACCGGGTGGCGGTCGTTCACAACGGCATCATCGAGAACTTCCAAGACTTAAGCGATGAGCTGGTCGCCGCCGGCCGCCGGCTCGCCTCCGATACCGACACCGAGGTGGTGGCGCACCTGATCACGCGGTATCTCGAGGAAGGCGACGAGCCGGCACGGGCGACCAAGCGGGCGCTGGCGCGCCTCGAAGGCGCGTTCGCGCTCGGCATCGTGTTCGCCGGCCGCGACGACCTGATGATCGCCGCCCGCCGCGGCAGCCCGCTCGCCATCGGCATCGGCGCCGGCGAGACGTATCTCGGCTCCGACGCGCTGGCGCTGGCGCCGTTGACCGACAAGATTCTTTATCTCGAGGACGGCGACTGGGCGGTGATGACGGCCAACGGCGTCACCGTCTACGACGCCGAAGGACGGGAGATCCGCCGCAAGGTGCGCAAGACCGCGGTTTCCGGCGCCGCGGTCGGCAAGGGCGGCTATCGCCACTTCATGCTGAAGGAGATCTACGAGCAACCGCAGGTGATCGGCGACACGCTGCATTCGTTCGTCAACCCGGCGACGCGGGCGGTGACCCTGCCGGCGTTCCCGTTCGACCCCGCGAAAGCGACCAGGATCACGCTGATCGCCTGCGGCACCTCGTTCTACGCCTGCCTGGTCGCCAAGTACTGGCTGGAGCGGCTGGCCAGGGTGCCGGTCGAGGTCGACATCGCCTCCGAGTTCCGCTACCGCGGCGCCGACATGCCGGAAGGGGGGCTCGCGGTGTTCATCTCGCAATCGGGCGAGACGGCGGACACGCTGGCGGCGCTGCGCTACGCCAACCAGCAGCGCCAGCACACCCTTTCCATCGTCAACGTGCCCGAGAGCACCATCGCCCGCGAGTCGGAAGCCGTGCTGCCGACCAACGCCGGGCCCGAGGTCGGCGTCGCGTCGACCAAGGCGTTTACCACCCAGCTCACCGTGCTCGCCTGCCTGACCTTGGCGATAGGACGGGCGCGTGGCGCCATCACGCCCGACGCCGAGGCGCGGCTGGTCGGGGCGCTGACCGAGGTGCCGGCGCGGGCGGCTGAAGTGCTGAACCACGACGAGCGGCTGCGCGAGATCGCGGAAGAGGTGGCGAAGGCCCGCGACGTGCTGTACCTGGGCCGCGGCACCAGTTACGCCATCGCCATGGAAGGCGCGCTGAAGCTGAAGGAGATCTCCTACATCCACGCCGAGGGTTACGCCGCGGGCGAGATGAAGCACGGGCCGATCGCGCTGATCGACGAGGGCGTGCCGGTGATCGTCATCGCGCCGTCGGACGAGCTGTTCGCCAAGACCGCGTCCAACATCGCCGAGGTGATGGCGCGCGGCGGCCGCGTCATCTTCCTCTCCGACGCCAAGGGAGTGCAGCGGCTCGGCTGGCAGGCGGCGGCGACCATCGTGCTTCCCGAGGTCGATCCGTTCGTGGCGCCGATCCTCTACGCCATTCCGGTGCAGTTGCTCGCCTACCACACCGCCGTCATCAAGGGCACCGACGTCGACCGGCCACGCAATCTCGCCAAAAGCGTCACGGTGGAGTAGTGATAATCGCCGCTCCTGCGCTGCAAGGATGTGCCTGACATTTGGAAGGAATCCCGTGGCCTACAGTCGCGCCAATCCCAGTCCGCGCTACGTCGAGCTGCTACACGTCTACAAGGATCTGCACGAGCGTGGCGACAAGTTGAACAATATCCCTGCCGGAAACACGTTCGACGGGCGCAGCCTCAGAAACCACATTAATACACTAGGGCGGGCGGTCGAGACTTTCGGCCTCAGAACAATTCTCGACTACGGCTGCGGCAAGGCGGAGGGATACGAGGAAGCG
>DASWGT010000148.1:0-21901 GCA_036393575.1 Rhodospirillales bacterium
GTCACAGGGGCTCAGTATTTCGCCGCGCCGGCCATGAGCGCCCACGGGGTTTGCCGGTCCTGATAAGGGGCGAGGTCGAAGATCGGCTGGCGCAGCTCGGCCAGGAAATTGAAGTAGCGGCGGATGTGGTGGGTCGGGCGCCGGGGCGTGACGCCGTGCAGGGCGAACGGGGAATTGATAATAAGGATCAAGGTGTTGGCCCGATACGGTACGTGATCGACGATTTCCACCGCCTCGTCGGGCACCGATACCTGCTGGAAACGGGGCTTGTCGCGGAACCGGCACAGGTCGAGATCGCCACCGGCGACGTCGTCCTCGTCCAGGCGCATGTAAAGAAGCGCGTTGAACAGTTTCTTCGGACTGTCGACGTGCACGCCTCGAACCCGCGAAACCTCGCGCACCGGGGTGTTGATGCAGAACTGGCATTCGACCAGGACGTCGGCGTTGCCCGGCGTCGGACGGGGAGCAACAGTCAGGCTTTCCAGCGGCTTTCCGAGCTGTGCCTCCAGGTGCGGGTGGACTTTGCGCATCTGGTCGCCGAGCAGCCTGATGACGTCGAGATAGAACGCCCGCGAGTAATGGTAATCGATGAACTCGCGCCACGCCGGCGACAGGAAGCCACCTTCCCGCGCCTCCAGGGCCGAGAACGCCTCGCCCGAGTTGTTCTTCGTCATCAGCTCCGGACAAGCGGCGACAACATCGGGGAAAGTCTCGGCGAGCTTGCGGTAATGGCCGGGACGAAGGGCGGCCGTCGAGCAAACATGTGGGAAGGGCTCGGCGCGGATATCCCCGTCCTTGATGTTGCCGACTAGGCTGACCATGGAAACTGCGCTCCGATTCAAAGGCTTCGCGACGTCCCGCCGATGCAATTGCGGGGTCGATTATACCGACAAATTTTCGCCGATCGAAACCCGAATTGCCACGCCGCGGCGGTCGCTACACCAGCCCGGCCCCCTTTCTTGTCGCCAGCGCCCAGTCCACGCACGCCTGGGCGAGCGCTTCGTTGGGGTCGAGGCAGTGCGCGGCCACCCACGGATCGGCGTCGGACAGCCCGACCGGCACCTCGGTGCAGGCGAGCACCACCACCGCCGCCCCCTGGTCGAGGAGTTTTTCAGCCGCGCGGCGGAACAGGCGGCCGGCTTCGGCGGGCTTGTTCTGCTTGACCAGCTTGATGCCCGGGAACACCAGCTCGACGTTGACCGCTTCCGCAGGAAGCAGGCAACGAAAGCCCTTTTCGGTCAGCGGCGCCTCGTAGAGACGGCCCTCAAGTGTGGCCCGGGTGCCGATCAGGCCGACGGTGGCGCCGCCGAGGCCACGCCCGTCAAGCGCCGCGATCACCGCCTCGACGATGTGCAGGAACGGAATGGCGAGGCCGGCGGTCAGTTCGTCGTACCAGAAGTGCGCGGTATTGCACGGCATGGCGATGGCCCGCGCGCCGGCGCCGACGAGGAAATCCCGCCGCGCCAGCAGCGCCGGCAACGGCGACGGGTTCGCCGGGTCGAGCCTGGCCGCCGGGCGAGGCGGGAT
Source organism: Rhodospirillales bacterium (assembly GCA_036393575.1). GTDB lineage: Bacteria > Pseudomonadota > Alphaproteobacteria > Rhodospirillales > Casp-alpha2 > JACPJY01. The sequence goes on from DASWGT010000148.1 coordinate 1,528, forward strand.
CTGCGGCTCGGAGGTGACGACGACGGGAATGTGCTGGTCGTCGGCCATAGCCGGCGTCAAGGCGATCAGCTTACGCAGGAAATCTACCGTCGCCAGCGGCCCCATGCCGCCGAGAACCCCCAGTTTGTCGGGCCGCGCGCCCGATGCCGCCGTCGTCATCTTCGATGCCCACGACTAGTGAGTGAGGATCTTCGACAGGAACAGCTGCGCCCGCTCGCCGCGCGGCGCGCCGAAGAACTCGTCGGTCTTGGCGTCCTCCTCGATGCGGCCGCCGTCCATGAACACGACGCGGTCGGCCACCTTACGGGCAAAGCCCATCTCGTGGGTGACCACCATCATGGTCATGCCTTCCAGGGCCAGCTTGACCATCACGTCGAGAACCTCGTTGATCATTTCCGGATCGAGCGCCGACGTCGGCTCGTCGAACAGCATCGCGATGGGGTCCATGGCGAGCGCGCGGGCAATGGCGACTCGCTGCTGCTGGCCGCCGGAGAGCTGCGCCGGGTGCTTGGGCGCCTGATCGGCGAGGCCGACCCGGTTGAGCAGCTGCATGGCGCGTTCCTCGGCCTCGGCGCGGTTGCGGTTCAGCACCTTCGTCTGCGCCAGGCAGATGTTGTCGAGGACGGTCATGTGCGGGAACAGCTCGAAGTTCTGGAACACCATGCCGATCGAGGCCCGCAGCTTCGGCAGGTTGGTTCCCTCGGCGCCGACGGAGACGCCGTTGACGGTGACGGCGCCTTGCTGGAACGGCTCAAGGCCGTTGATGCACTTGATCAGGGTCGATTTCCCCGACCCGGAAGGCCCGCAGATGACCACCACCTCGCCCTTGGCGACGCGGGTCGAGCACTGGTCGAGGACCTGGAAATCGCCGTACCACTTGGAAAGCTTGTCGACCTCGATCATATGGCGTACTGCCTCTGCAAGCGTTTGACCAGCAGCGAGCCCAGCCAGCACAGGAGGAAATAGACCAACGCCGCGAACAGGTAGAGCTCGACCACGCGGTTGTCGCGGGCGGCCACCAGGTCGGCGGCGGTCAGGAAATCCTTGAGCCCGACCACGTAGACGAGCGAGGTGTCCTGGAACAGAACGATGGCCTGGGTCAATAGCACCGGCACCATGTTGCGGAAGGCCTGCGGCAGCACGATGTTTTTCATGGTCTGCCAGCGGGTGAGCCCGAGCGCCAAGCCGGCGTGGATTTGCGGCATCCGGATGCTCTGGATGCCGGCGCGGATGATTTCGCAGTAATAGGCCGCCTCGAACAGCGTGAACGCGATCAGCACCGAGTAGAGGTCGCCGATCGGTCGGCCGATGGCGATGGGAACCGCGAAGTAGAACCAGAAGATGACCAGGATCAGCGGCGTCGAGCGGAATGCGTCGACGTAGCGGCCGGCCAAGAACGACAGCACCATGGATCGAGAGAGCCGCATCAGCGCCAAAACGGTGCCGAAAAGTATACCGCCGACGATGGCGACGCCGGTCAACAGGAAGGTGATCTGCATCCCGTCCCAAAGGAGGTGCAGGTTCCTGATGATGACCTGATAATCGAAGGCTCCGAACATCTCAGTTCCCACCCAGGGCGATGGTGCCCGGAACGTGGAGCCTTTTTTCGACGAAGCGCATGATGGTGCTGACGATGAGGGTAATCAGTATGTAGAGCACGGTGGTGACGGTGAACACCTCGAATATGTTGAATGTGTATTCGGCGATCTGCCGGCTTTGCGCCGTCAGCTCGAGGACGCCGATGGTCAACGCCACCGATGAGTTCTTGAAGATGCCCATGAAATCGCTGGTCAGCGGCGGGATGATGATGCGGTAGCTGACCGGCAGCAGGACGTAGCGATAAACCTGCGCCGGTGTCAGGCCCATGGCGAGGGCGGCATCGGTCTGGCCGCGGGGGATCGCTTCAATGCCGGCGCGCACCTGCTCGGCGGTGCGCGATGCGTGGTAGAAGCCGAGGCAGACGATGGCCGTCCAGTATTCCGGGAGCGGCAGCTGGCGCTTGAGGAAATTCCCCGTCTCCTTGGGCAGCAGCTCCGGCACGACGAAGAACCACACGAACATCTGCACCAGCAGCGGCACGTTGCGGAACAACTCGACGTAGGTAGTAGCGCCGCGGCGCACCCAAGGCTGGTCGAGCGTTCTTGCCACGCCGATCACGGAACCGACGGAAAAGGCGATCACCCAGGCGAAGATGGAGACGACCACGGTCCAGCCGAGGCCCGAGACGATCCAGTCGAAATAGGGCTGGGCGCAGTGGGCGCCGGTGTCGAAGGTCTGCGCCGCGCCGCCGGTGAACGCCGAAGTGCCACCCGGGAGTTGCGCACCGGAGCCGCCGGTGCCGGTGGCGGCCCCCTCGGGAGCCCGGCACAGGACGACCGACCAGTCCCAGTTATATTTCATGGCCATGGATCACCCTTCGCCGGCGCGCCGGGAACCGGGGAAAGTAGGTCAACCGGGAGGTGCCGAAGCACCTCCCGGAGACAAAAGCCCTAGTACGGCAAGGCCTGGATCTCGTATGCCTTCTTCAGGTCGGCGCTGATCGGCATCTTGATGTTGGTCGGGCCCGGATTGAACCACTTGTCGTAGATCTTCTGCATCTCGCCCGAACGCATCAGGTCGGCGAGCACGGTGTTGCCGAGCAGCCGGATGGCGGAATCGTCGCGCCTGACCATGATGCCGTACGGATCGTAGCTGAGGAACCGGCCGACGACCATGTACTGGGACGGGTCCTTGGACTTCGAAATCAGGCCGTAGAGCAGCACGTCGTCGGTGGCGTAGGCGTCGACGCGGCCGGTTTCCAGGGCCAGCCAGCCTTGCGGGTGATCCTTCACCATGTGGTACTTGAGGTCGATCTTGAACTGGTCGGCCACCGCCTTGATCGCCTTCTCGTTGGTGGTGCCGAGCGCCAGGCCGATGGCCTTGCCCTTGAGGTCCTCGATCTCCTTGATCCCCGATCCCTTCTTCACCGCCAGCTTGGTGCCGGTGATGTAGGTGACGGCCAAAAAGTCCACCTGTTGCGTGCGGGTCAGGTTGTTGGTGGTCGAGCCGCACTCGATGTCGATGGTGCCGTTGGCGAGCAGCGGGATGCGGGTCTGCGGGGTGACTGGAACCTGCTTGACCTTCAGGTTCGGCATCTTCAACTCGGCCTTGACCTTGTCGATGATCTTGTTGCACAGGTCGACGGAATAGCCGATCGGCTTGCCGTCGGGCCCGATATAGGCGAAGGGCACCGACGCCTCGCGATGGCCCATGACGATCTCGCCCTTTTCCTTGACCTTCTTCAGCGTGCCGTAAAGCTCGGCGGCGCCGGCCGGTGCCGCCGCAAACGCGAACAGACAGGCGACTAAAACCCCTAATCTCTTGATCATTCTTATCCTCCCCTTGGGATGGTGTATCGACGGATAGCGATATTCTTACGCCGGGCGGCGGTTAATTTCCAGCGCTTAGGCGTCCGTTCGGCGGGCCGCCAAAGGCTCGCCGGACCGCTAACGTTCTGCCGCCGCCAGCGACGACGACCTGGAGAAGTCGATATTCCGCGGGTGGCCCTGGGATGCCAGCTTCAGCGCCCGTTCTAGCCGCCCGAGCGCGTCGTCCAGCTCGGCCTCGGAAATGATCAGCGGCGGGCAGACGCGGATGAAATTCTTGACGGCGATGAAGGCGGCGCCTTCGAGCATGGCGTTGTAGCGGATGCGCTCGGCCATCGCCGCATCGGGCTTCTTGGAATCGCGGTCGGTGACGATGTCGAGCATGTGGTAAAGGCCCTTGCCACGCACGTCGCCGATAAACGGGTAGGCCTGCTTGAGGGCGTCCAGCCGCCGGCGCAGGGTGACGCCCAGCGTCTCGGACCGCTCGGCAAGCTTGTCGCGCAGCACGATTTGCAGGCTTTTCAGCGCCACAGCGGCGGCCAGCGGGTCGGCCGGATAGGTGCCGGACCATGGCAACCCGAGGCGGCCCGAAACCTCGTCGGCGATGGCGCGGGTGGTCGCGGTGCCGCAGATCGGCAACCCGGCCGACATGCCCTTGCCGAAGGTGACGACGTCGGGCACCACGTCCGTATGCTGGAAAGCCCAGATCTTGCCGGTGCGGGCGGGCGCCAGTTGCGCCTCGTCGAGGATCAACAGCGCGCGCCAGCGTTTCGCCATTTCTTTCAGCCGCGGCAGCCATTCCTTGGGCGGCACGATCATGCCGCCGGGGACGGGGATGCTCTCTGCGATGATGGCGGCGATGTTCTTGGTCGTCAGGTGCTCGAGAAGCCATTCGCTGGTTTCCAGGCAGGCGACGTCGCATGCCGGGTATTCGAGGTTGATCGGACAGCGGTAGCAGAACGGCGCCAGCACGGCCGGCGCGCTGGCCGGCGTCATCAGCGGACCCAACCCCTGGCGGCGCGGCCCGCCGACGGTGGTCACCGATTCGACCGCCAGCGAGCCGCCGTGCAGGCCGCGGATCACCGACACGATGTCGAAGGCGCCGGTCTTGGCGATTGCCATGCGCATGGCGATCTCGTTGGCTTCCGAGCCGGTGACGGCGAAGTTCACCACGTCGAGGCCGTCCGGCAGCGTGCTGGTGATCAGTTCCGCCAGCTCGATCGCCTGCGGGTTGGAATACCACGACGATTCGTGGACGAAGCGCCCGGCCTGCTCGCGCAGCGCCTCGGTGACCTCCGGGTGGGCATGGCCCAGCGGCAGCGTCATCATGCCCGAGCTCATGTCGTAGTAGTCGTTGCCGTCGACGTCGGTGATGACGACGCCCTTGCCGCGTTCGAAGATGATGCGGGGCTCGTAGCGCCAGCCGAGGACGCTTTCCTGGTCCCGGCGCATCCAGTCCCGGTGCGCGTCCGAAAACGAGAACGATTTCACGGTTGAGCTTCCCTGCTGCGTCGCCCGCGGATTGCCCGCGGAGCCGGTGGGAAACTATACCATTCCCCGGCCGATCCGGTAAACTCCCGGCCATGATCGACTGGACCGACGACGGCATCGTGCTGGCGGCGCGCAAGCATGGCGAAACCTCCGCCATCGTCACCCTGATGACCCGGGCGCATGGCCGCCACCTCGGCTTGGTGAGGGGTGGCGCCGGCCGCCGGGCGCGCGGCATGTTGCAGCCGGGCAACCGGGTGCACGCCCGCTGGCGGGCACGGCTCAGCGAGCATCTCGGCGCCTATAGTTGCGAGATGATCGAGGCGGTGGCGGCGACGCTGCTCAAGGACCGGCTCAGGCTGTCCGGGCTGAGCGCCGCCTGCGCGGTCACCGAGGCGACGCTGCCCGAGCGCGAGCCGCACCCACGGGTCTACGACGGCCTGGCGGGACTGCTGGCCGCGCTCGCCGGCAACCATTGGCCGTCGGCTTACGTGCGCTGGGAACTGGCGCTGCTGAGCGAGCTCGGGTTCGGCCTCGATCTCTCGGCCTGCGCCGCCACCGGCCGCAACGACCAGCTCGCCTACGTGTCGCCGAAATCCGGGCGCGCCGTGTCGCTGGCGGCGGGCGAGCCCTATAGGCGCCGGCTTCTCGAGTTGCCGGGTTTCATGCTGAGCGAGACGGAAGTCGGCAGCCCGGGAGACGTGGCCCTCGGCCTCAAGCTGACGGGATATTTCCTCGAAAGCAACGTCTTCCGGCACCTGGAGAAGGGCCTGCCGCCGGCGCGCAACCGGTTGGCGCAAAGACTCGGCAGGCCCGAGGCCGCGACGCCTTAAGCTGATTCCCTGGGAATGCCGGAAAGGCGGACACCCGGCCCGTGGCCGGGCCGGTGGTCTATCCTGCAACGCGCCCGTCCCCCCCCCTCGGGGGGCGCGGTCGTGTTATTCGCTCGATCCGCCGCCCATGTCGACGAGGTTCTCGGCCGAAAACTTGCCGTTGGCCCCCTCGACCAGGTCGAACTGCACCTTCTGGCCCTCGTTGAGGGTTGCCATGCCGGCGCGTTGAACGGCCGAAATATGTACGAAGGCGTCTTTCGAGCCGTCTTCCGGCTCGATGAAGCCATAGCCCTTAGCGCGGTTAAACCACTTCACGGTTCCAGTAGCCATCACCATTCCTTACGTGGTCTCGAAGTAACAGTCGGACGTTCGGCACCAACTGGTCGATCAATAGGCTGCACAATGTCAGGGAGTATCTAGGCTAGACGTGAAGACGGCTGCTCAAGTACTTCGACACGATGCTCAACCAATAATCCCAAATACCGGCTGTTTCGACGGTTTGCAAGTGAATTGCAAGTAGCCCCGCGGCCGACCGCGGCCGGGCCGCCCCCGGGCCTGGCCCGGGGCAAGCCGCGATCCTACAGATTGACGATCGGCTGCGATCGGCTACTATATTTGGTAATTTTTTGCCGCCGAACTCGGAATATGAGCAGCCATCATGGCCAAGGCCGCCCGCGCCCCATCCGGTGACATCCGCGATACCCGCCTCGCCGACGCGCTGGGCGAGCGTTACCTCGCCTATGCGATCTCCACCATCATGGCGCGCTCGCTGCCAGACGTGCGCGATGGGCTGAAGCCGGTGCATCGGCGGCTGTTGTACGCGATGCGGCGGCTGAAGCTCGATCCGGCATCCGGCTTCAAGAAGTGCGCCCGCGTCGTCGGCGACGTCATCGGCAAATACCATCCGCACGGCGACGCCGCCGTCTATGACACCCTGGTGCGGCTGGCGCAGGACTTCGCACAGCGCTATCCGCTGGTCGACGGGCAGGGCAATTTCGGCAACATCGACGGCGACAACGCGGCGGCCATGCGCTACACCGAGGCTCGCCTGACCGAGGTGGCGTGGCTGCTGATGGAAGGCATCGACGAGGATGCCGTCGATTTCCGCGCCACCTACGACGGCGAGGATTCCGAACCGGTAGTGTTGCCGGCGCGGTTTCCGAACCTGCTCGCCAACGGCGCCGCCGGCATCGCCGTCGGCATGGCGACCAGCATTCCGCCGCACAACGTCGGCGAGCTCGCCGACGCGCTCCTGCACCTGATCAAGTTCCCGAACGCCCAGGTCGGCAAGCTGGTCAGCCTGGTGCCGGGGCCGGATTTCCCGACCGGCGGCGTGCTGGTGGAGCCCGGGCAGAGCATCGTCGAGGCCTATCGGACGGGGCGCGGCTCGTTCCGGCTGCGTGCCCGGTGGGAAGTCGAGAAGCTCGGCCACGGCCAGTACCAGATCGCGGTGACCGAGATTCCGTACCAGGTGCAGAAATCGCGCCTGATCGAGAAGATCGCCGAGCTGGTGATCGCCCGCAAGCTGCCGATCCTGGCCGACGTGCGCGACGAATCGACGGACGCCGTGCGCATCGTGCTGGAGCCCAAGAGTCGCGCCGTCGATGCCGAGATGCTGATGGAGCAGCTGTTCCGCCAGACCGAGCTCGAGGTGCGGGTGGCCCTCAACCTCAACGTGCTCGACGCCCGCAACACGCCCGGCGTGATGAACCTGCGCGATGCGCTGAAGTCCTTCCTCGAGCACCGCATGGAGGTGCTGAAACGCCGCTCCAAGCACCGGCTGGCCAAGATCGAGCTGCGCCTCGATATCCTCGACGGGCTGCGCATCGCCTATCGCAACCTCGACCGCATCATCAGGATCATCCGCGCCGAGGACGAACCGAAGCCGAAGCTGATGAAGACCTTCAAGCTCACCGACGTGCAGGCGGAAGCCATCCTCAACATGCGGCTCAGGCAACTCAGGAAGCTCGAGGAGAAGGAGATCGAAAAGGAACACGCCCAGCTGACCGCCGAGGCCGCGGCGCTGCGCGGCCTGCTTAAGGACCAGAAACGGCGGTGGAAGTCGATCGCCGCCGACATCGCCGAAATCAAGAAACAGTTCTCGCCAAAGACGCCGTTGGGCCGGCGCCGCACCGAGATCGGCAAGCCGCCGACCGCCGTCGTGGTGCCGCTGGAGGCGATGATCGAGAAGGAGCCGATCACCGTCGTTGCCTCGGAAAAGGGCTGGATCCGCGCCCAACGCGGCCACGTCGCCAACTTCGAGGAGCTCAAGTACAAGGAAGGCGACAACGGCAAGTTCGCGCTGCACGCCGAGACCACCGACAAGCTGTTGGTGTTTGCCAGCAACGGCCGCTTCTACACCATCGGCTGCGACAAGTTGCCGGGCGGTCGCGGTCACGGCGAGCCGCTCAGGCTGATGATCGACCTGGCGGAAGGCCACGACGCGGTCGCCATGTTCATCGCCAAGCCCGCCAATGGGTCGGGGCAGCCGCCGCGCAAGCTGGTGGTGGCTTCCGACAAGGGCCGCGGCTTCGTGGTCGAGGAGGCGGACGTGATCGCCCAGACCCGCAACGGCAAGCAGGTGCTCAACCTGCCGGCCGGCGAGGAAGCGGCGGCCGCCTGCGTGGTCGGCGACGGCGCCGATCACCTGGCGGTGCTGGGGCAGAACCGCAAGCTGTTGATCTTCCCGCTCGCCGAGCTGCCGGTGATGGGGCGCGGCCGCGGCGTCATCCTGCAGCGCTACAGCAAGGGCGGCCTCGCCGACGTCACCACGCTGAAGGCCAAGGAGGGGCTGTCGTGGCGCTCCGGCCAGCAGGGCGTGCGCAGCGAGCCCGACATCAAGCGCTGGATTGGCAAGCGAGCGCAGGCCGGGCTGATGGTGCCGAAAGGCTTCGCCCGCGCCAATCGTTTCTGAGGGTAGGGAGGCGAGGGGGACCGGCGGCGCGGCCCCAGCCGCGGCGTGGACGCTGTTTCCCGCCGCCCGCGGCGGCGCTAGAATGAGGGGGTGAAGGGCCGGCATACGCGCCGGCCCTTCGCTGTGGCGTTCTTTATCCCGGCGGGTACGCTACTTGATGGCGCCGACGGTGAAGCCGGCGACGAAGCGGTTGACGAAGAAGTTGTAGACGATGGCGATGGGAATGCTGGCGATCGCGCAAGCGCCCATCAGCGAGCCCCAGAAATAGACGTCGCCGCGGACCAGGAACGTCGGCACCCCGACGCTGAGGGTCAGCCGCGACGAAGCGGTGATGAACGTCAGCGCGTAGATGAACTCCTGCATCACCAGTGTGAACGCGAAGATGACCACGGTCAGGATGCCGGCGGTGGACACCGGCACCACGACGCGCAGGAAGGCGCCGAAGCGGCTCAAGCCGTCGATCATCGCCGCTTCCTCAAGATCGCGCGGGATGGCTTTGAAGAAGCCCATCAACAACCAAGTGCAGAACGGCACCGCGAAGCTCGGGTAGACCAGCACCAGCGACCACAGCGAATCCTGCAGCCCGAGGTCCCCGACCACGCGGGCAAACGGGATAAACAGGATGGTCGGCGGCACCAGGTAGGTGAGGAAGATGGCGATGGCGAGGCGCTGCGCCCACTTGCCGGATAACCTGGCCAGACTGTAGCCAGCGGGCACCGACAGCAACAAAGTCACCAGGACCACCGCGACGCCGACCCAGGCGGTGTTCCAAACCCATTGCGTAAATTGGGTGTCGAAGAACAGCACCCGCAGGTTCTCCAGCGTCGGCGGCATATTGTAGATGAACGGGTTGTTTTCGGTATCGAGGAGGTCGTTGGTTTCCTTGAAGGTGGTGATCACCATCCACAGGAACGGGAACGCCGCGAACAGCGCGAACAGCGCGATGGTTCCGTAATGGGCCGAGTCCAGGGCCCAACGCTTGATGCGGGCGGGAAGCGGCGCGGCCATGTCAGGCGACCTCGGAGCGCCGGGCGACGGTCAGGAACCCGATCGCGACGGCGACCAGGATCGGGAACAGGAACAGCGCGGTCGCCGCGCCTTCGGCGAGATCGCCGCCCTCGATGCCGGTGAAGAACGCCTGGCTTGCCAGCACGTGGGTCGAATCGTATGGTCCGCCGCGGGTCAGCACGTATACCACGACCATGTCGGTCGAGGTGAAGACGATGCCGAACAGCATCGCTACCATCAGGATCGGCAGCACCAACGGGATGGTGATCTGAAACAGCCGCCGCCAGAACCCGGCGCCGTCGACCTGGGCGGCGTCGTGGATATCGTGCGGGATGGACGACAGCCCGGCGAGTACGATCACCGTCGCCAACGGCAGCATCCGCCACACGTGGACGGTGATGATGGAGGCCATCGCCAGACCCGGCTGGCCGAGCCAGATCGGCCACACGTCGGGGCCGAAGATGCCGAGCGCGCGGCCGGTCCAGTTGATGATGCTGTAGATGGAATCGAAGATCCAAAGCCAGCCGATGGCGCCCAGCGACACCGGCGCCACCCACGGCAGCAATATTAAGAACCGCACGAACCATTTGCCGCGGAAGTCCTTCATCAGCGCCATGGCCAGAATCTTCGCCAGCACCAGCACGATCACCTGCGAGACGATGGTGAATATGAAGGTGTTCTTGAGCGCCACCCAGAACGACGGGTTCTCCATGATCATCTTGAAGTTGTGGAGGCCGACGAACTTCGTGGCGGCGCTGCCGACGGTAATGTTGCTGACGCTGTAGAACAGCGCCAGCAGGAACGGGAAGCCGACCAGCAGGACGATGTAGACCACCGCCGGCCCGATCATCGCCCAGCCCAGCCATTCCTCGCTGTCGATCAGGCGCCCGAAAAAGCGGCGCGGCGCGATCGCCATGGCCGCCGTGCCGGCGTCCTGGGGCGGTGTCATTTGTTCGCTCCCTTGCCCGCCCCCTGGGCGTCCCCGGGGGCGTCGATCCGCAGGCCCGTCTGGCGGTCGAAACGCCTGACGTCCTTGTCCTTGACCACGAACAAGACGCGGCTGCCCGGGGTGGCGCGGTACTGCTCGGCCGAGGCCAGCTTGGCGATGATTTTTTCCTGCGGGAACGGCGGCTCGAGCACGCCGTAGACCAGCTCGTCGGCGCCGAGATATTCGATGCGGGTCAGCCGCAACGGCACCGCCATCGTACCGGCCGGCGCCTTGTCGCCGTCAGCGGGCCCGAGGTGTTCCGGCCGGAAGCCGATGATGGCGCCGTCCTGTTCGACCAGGTTCATCGGCGGCGCGCCGATGAAGGTGGCGACGAAGGTGTCGGTCGGCTCGGAGTAAATTTCCTCCGGCGTGCCGATCTGGCGGATCTTGCCGGCGTTCAGCACCGCCACCCGGTCGCCGAGGCCCATCGCCTCGATCTGGTCGTGGGTGACGTAGATAGTGGTGGTGCCGATGCGGCGCTGAAACTGCTGCAGCTCGTCGCGGGCCGAGGTGCGCAGCTTGGCGTCCAAATTCGATAGCGGCTCGTCGAGCAAAAATACCACCGGCTCGCGCACCAGCGCGCGGGCGAGGGCGACGCGCTGACGTTCGCCGCCGGAAAGCTGGCGCGGCTTGCGCGCCAGCAGATGCTCGATGCCGAACATGCCGGCGGCCCAGGTGACTTTCTCCTTGATCGCGTCCTTGGCCATGCCCTGGGCGGCGAGCGGGAAGGCGATGTTTTTGTAGACAGTGAGGTGGGGATAGAGGGCGTAGCTCTGGAACACCATGGCGATGTCGCGGGCCCGCGGGGGCAAGTGGGTGACCACCTTGCCGTCGATCAGGATGTCGCCCGACGACGGCTGTTCGAGGCCGGCGATCATCCTGAGCAGCGTCGTCTTGCCGCACCCCGACGGGCCGAGCAGCACCAGGAACTCGCCTTCCTCGGCGGTGAGATCGATGCCGTCCACCGCGTGGACGTCGTCAAAAAGCTTGGTGACCCCCCTGGCCTCAACGGTCTTCATGGGTTCTCCTCGGTCGTCCCGCGCCCGTTATCGCTGCCGCGCCGCCACGCCGACAGACAAGGGGAGGCTCCGCCAGACCGGAGCCTCCCGATGCCTGGTAACCGTTGCCGCATTGCCGGCGCGCCGGCTTTGCGGCTCGGAGGCAAGGCTAGATCTTGCCCTTTTCCTTCCACTTCGCCCAGATGCGCTTGCACTGCGCGTCCGCCACCTTGAGGGCGTCCTCGAGCGACTCGGCGCCCGTCGCCACCTTGGCGAACATGGTGTTGATCACCCAGGTGTTGAAGGTTTCGTCGATCGCCGCGTTGGCGTAGCCGGGGAAGCCGACGTTGGTGGCCCAGTCGAGGACGTCCTCGAGGACCTTGTACTTGTCGGCCGGCTTGGCCCGTTCGTCCTTGGCGACGAGTTGCTTTAGATCGGGCACGGTCTTCGCGAAGCACGGGAAGTTGTAGTACTCGCTCTCGATGAACGCCTGCTTGTAGTTGTCGATGAAGTCGATCAGGAACTTCTTGGCGCCCTCGATGTTCTGGGCGAAGTTCCAGATGCAGTAGACGTTCATCACGTGCTCGAGGCCGATGGCGCGTACCGGGCCCTGGGCCGCCTTGGTGAGATAGATGTTGTCGGTGATCGGCAGCTTCTGGCTCTCGCCGGTGCGGGTGACGGAGATGGCGTTGAGCACCAGCGATGACTTGCCGGCCAGCATCTGACGGTTGTTAGACGACGCGTCCCACGCCAGCACTTCCGGCGTCATCGCCTCCTCGAACAGCGCCTTGACGAACTTCAAGGCTTCCCTGGTTTCCTTGGAATTCAGAATCAGGTTGCCGTTGGCGTCCTGCTCCGAGGCGCCGAACGAATACATGATCGTGCGCAGCGCCATGGCGGTGTCGATCTCGGCCGACAGGCCGACGCCGACCGGGATCTTGTGCTTCTTCTTGATCGCCGCGCCGCCTTTGCGGATGTTGTCCCAACTCGTCGGCTTCATGCCGATGTCGTCCCACAGGTCCTTGCGGTAGTTGACCGGATCGGGAACGAAGCTGTCCGAGAACCCGTAGTACTTTTTGGTCTTCGGGTTGTAGGTGCTCTTCACCGCCAGGTCGATCGGCTTGCCCCATTTCTTCGCCACTTCCTGGTAAATCTCGGCGTGGTCGATGACCAGGTCTTCGTAAACCGGTGGCGGCCAGTTGAACATGAACATGTCATGGCCCTTCTTCGCCGACGCCTCGGCCGCCCCGCGCGCGTTGATCTGGGCGATGCTGATGTTGTCGACGATCACCTCGGTGTCGTTCTTCTTGCCCCATTCCTTGATGTATTTTTCGTTGAACCACTTGTCGAAGCGGGGCACGAAGTGGACCCATTGCAAGATCTTCAGGGTTTTGGCGGCCTTCGCCGGACGCGGCATAATGAATGGCCCGACGCTCGCCACCAGGCCGAAGGCAGCGGCCCTCTTGATCACGTTACGACGCGTGACCGTCCGCTTCGGCGTGTTCTTTTTTGTCATGAATTGAACCTCCCGATTGAGTGTTCGTATCGCCCGGCCGCACGGCTATTACAGCCGCTTCGGCCGCGACATCGCAGGCGTATGGCTTTCGGTTGTCTGGGGGCCTCCCGCCTGTTCCGGCGATTACGGGCGTCCGCCTGTTTCGCCGGATTTATTGGCAACATTATTTGCATGGAATTCCGCCCCACGCAAGCGCCGGCCGCCTCTGGCCGCTCGCGCGTCGCGTCAGTACTTGAACGGCATCAGCCGGGCGTTGGTGAACGACTGGTCGCCGTGGTGCGACCAGGCCAGGGCCGGCTTGCGGAAGCCCCTGAAACTCTCGTAGATGCGCCGCGCGAGGGGATCGCTGCTGGCGCCGATGCCGCCGACAACCTCGCCGGCGGCGGCGCCGGCCGCCCTGAGCACGTCGTCGGGGAAGCGCCGGAGATCGACCTTGTGCTTGCGCCGAAGCGTCTCCAGCGCGGCGGCGTTCCTGGCGTTGTATTCGGCGGTGGCGCGGGCGTTCTCGGCCGCCATGGCATGGGCGATCAGGGCTTGGTCGTCGGCACCGAGGCTCCGCCATAGCTTCAGGTTGACGCCGGCGGAAAGCGCCGTCCCCGGCTCGTGGAAGCCTGGGTAGTAGTAGTACTTGGCGACCTTGTAGAGGCCGAGCTCGAGGTCGTTCCAGGGGCCGCCCCATTCGCTGGCGTCGATGGCCCCCGAATGCAGCGACGGAAAGATCTTGGCCCCCGGCAGCGACACGGTGACGGCGCCGATCCGCTGCACGACCTCGCCGCCGAGGCCCGGCATCCGCATCTTCAGGCCCTTGAAATCGGCGAGGCCGTTGATCTGGTGGTTGAACCAGCCGCCCATCTGGACGCCGGTGTTGCCGACTTGGAACGGCTTGACGTTGAAGCCGGCCGCCAACTCGTCCCACAGCGCCTGGCCGCCGCCCTCGTAAATCCAGGCCGCCATCTCGCTGGCGGTCAGCCCGAACGGCACCGCGGCGAAGAAGTTGAAGGCCCGCGACCGGTCCTGCCAGTAATGCTCGATGGCGTGATACATCTCGGCGGCGCCGCCGGAAACCGCATCGAAGGATTCGAACGGCGGCACCAGCTCGCCGGCGGCAAAGGCCTTCACCGTCAACCGGCCGCCGCTCATCGCCGTGATCGAGTCGGCCAGGCGCTGCGCCGCGGTGCCGAGGCCGGGAAAATCGCGCGGCCAGGTGGTGACCATGCGCAGTTCGCGCTTGCCTTGCGCCAACGCCGGCGCCGGCAGCGTCGCCGCGGCGAGCCCGGCGGCGGCCACGGCGCGCGCCGCGCCGGCCACGAATCGACGCCGTTTCATGACTTTAGGATTCTCCGATATCGCCTTGAAACATAATGTTTATAAAACCCGGCACGAAGGCTCTATCGACCCGGACTAGGCGCCCGCGACGAGCGGCTGCCAGCCGTCGGGCGTGCGCGCCTCGAGCGGCCGGAATTGCGCCTTGTACGACATCTTGTCGCAGCCATCGATCCAATAGCCAAGGTAGACGTAAGCGAGGCCGAGTTCGCGGGCGCGCGCCACCATCCACAGGATCATGTAAGTGCCGACACTGAAGCGTCCGAGTTCCGGCTTGAAGAAGCTGTAGACCGCCGACAGGCCGTTCTCGACCCGGTCCAACAGGCAGGCCGCGATCAGCCGCCGGTCCCGATCGCGGAATTCGACCAGGCTGGTGTCGACGGGCGTTTCCTCGACCAGCGCCTGAAAGTCGAGGAATTCCATCTTCGCCATGTCGCCGCCGTTGTGCCGGGATTCCTGGTAATCGGCGAATATCTCGTACTGTTCGCTGGTGGCGTTGGGGACCATTTCCGCCGCCGTCACGGCGCGATTGCGGTTCCATACCCGCCGTTGCGAGCGCGACGGCCGGAACCGCGCGACCTGAATCCTGACCGCGACGCAGGCTTGGCAACCCGGGCAGGCGGGCGCATAGGCGATGTTGTGGCTGCGCCGGAACCCGGCCAGCGACAAACGGTCGTGCAACGCCGCCGCATCGCGGCCGACCAACTCGGTCACCACCCGCCGCTCCATGCGGCCGGACAGGTAGGGGCAGGGGAGTGGCGCGGTGGCGAAGAAGAACCGCGTGTCGTGGATGGGCTTGTGCTTCATCGTCGAATGTCGGCCGAAGGCTCCGGCGTTTCCGGTGGGACCGCCATTTTACCGCAGCCGCGGCCGCCGGCCGAAGCCTATTTTCCGGCGCCGGCCGTACAATTCCGAGGCACGCCGGATCATTGCTTCGGGGGCGCCGGCGGTGCGGGCGCCGGCGACTT
Organism: Rhodospirillales bacterium; assembly: GCA_036393575.1. GTDB lineage: Bacteria > Pseudomonadota > Alphaproteobacteria > Rhodospirillales > Casp-alpha2 > JACPJY01. Next base: position 16,929 of record DASWGT010000148.1, read on the forward strand.
GCCTTCCTCGAGTTGCTTGCGGCGGATCGCCTCCAGCCCGGGCAACGCCTCGCCCTCGGTCGCCTTGACGCGCGGCGGCAGGGGCGCGCCGGCCTTCGGGGCCTTTGGCGCCTGGGGGGCTTGTGCCTTTTCCTGCACCGGCTGCGGCTTCTTCTTCTCCTTCTTCTCCAGGTTCTTGGGATTGGCCGGGTTGCTGTCGCCGGTGCCGCGCAGCAGCACGATGCTGAGCCGCCGGTTGCGGGCGTTCTGCGGATCCTCCGGCACCAGCGGCTCGGTCGCCGCCTTGCCGACCACCAGCGACACCTTTTCGTACGGCACCTTGAAGTGCGTCAACTCGCGCCGCGCGGCGTTGGCGCGGTCGGCGGAAAGCTCCCAGTTGCTGTAGCCGGTGTCGCTGACGAACTTCTTGGCGTCGGTGTGCCCGGAAACCGAAATCTGCTGCGGCATGCTCAGGATCACCTTGGAAACCAACTCCAACATCCGCTTGGTGTGGAGGTACGGTTCGGCGCTGCCGCTCGGGAACAACGGTAGGCCTTCCTTGTCGATCAACTGGATGCGCAGCCCCTCCGGCGTGTTGTCGATCATCAGGCTGTCGGCGAGCTGCTTCATCTGCGGCATCCCGGCGATGGTGTTCTCGAGCTGCTCCTTGGCCTGCTTGAACTGCTCCTCCTCCTTCTGGCGCAGCACCTCGGCCGCCGTTTCCTCGTCGGGCGTCAGCGACGATTGCTCGCCGCCGGAACCGGCCTTCGGCGGCGGCAGGTCCTGGGTCACGCTGTCCTTGGCCGTCGCGCTCTTGGCGCTGCCTTCGACGGTCGCCGACGAGCCGCCGAGCACGCCGCCCGAGCCAACCGTCGAGCGCGAGACGCTGACCGGCGAGAAGTAGTTGGAGATGCCTTCGAGCTGCTCTTGGGTGACCGAATTCAACAGCCACAGCAGCAGGAAGAACGCCATCATTGCGGTCACGAAGTCGGCGTAGGCGATTTTCCACGCGCCGCCGTGCGTCGCATGGGCGGATTTCTTGATCCGCTTGATGATGACTGGTTGTTTTGCCTTGTCTTCGGCCATGCGCCGATTCTAACGAGTCAGGAGCCTAACCGGAAGGCAGGTGGCTCAACATTTCCTCGACATGCGCAAACGTCGGGCGAACCTCGGACCCCAAGGTTTTGCGGGCAAATTCGACCGAAACCTGCGGCGCGTAGCCCTGCATGTGGCCGATCAGCGCCGTCTTGATGCAATTCAGATAGCTGGCTTCCGAGTCGAAGGTCTGCTCGAGCGAACGGGCGACCGGCGAGATCAGGCCGTACGACATCAGGATGCCCGAGAAGGTGCCGACCAGCGCCGCGGCGATCAGCTTGCCGAGCACCTCCGGCGGCTCGGTGATCGAGCTCATGGTGACGATGACGCCGAGCACGGCGGCGACGATGCCGAGCGCCGGCGCGGCGTCGCCCATGGTCGCCAGCGCGTTCGAAATAGCGTGGTTCTCGTTGTGATGGATCTCCAGCTCGCTATCCATGATCGCCTCGACCTCGTGCGGGTTGTTGGCGCCGAGCGTGAGTATTCGCAGGTAATCGCACAGGAACTCGACGGCGTGATGGTCGCCCTTGAATTTCGGGAAATTGGCGAACAGCGGGCTTTCGGCGGGCCGCTCGACGTGGCTCTCGAGGGCGAGATCGCCCTTGGTCTTGGCCAGCTTGAAGACCGCGAACAGCACGCCCAGCAGCTCCTCGTACGCGGTCTTGTTGTATTTCGGCCCACTGAAAAGCTTGCCCATCGACTTCAGCGCGCCCATCACCACCCGCTTCGGGTTGCCGATCAGGAACGCCCCGAAGGCGCCGCCGAAGATGATCGCGAATTCGATCGGCTGCCACAGCAGCGTCAAGTCGCCGTGAATCGAGTAGCCCCCGAGGACGGAGCCGACGACGACCAGCAATCCGATGATGAAAAACATTCAGAACCCCAGTCCCCCGCGCACCCGGGCCGTCGCGACGCCCCGGTTGTTTTGTTCTCCTTAGGTCTGCACGCTATAGTTTGCGGCCGGGCGGGACAAGATTTTATCGTGAAGGAAAATGAAACTTCCATCCCCAAATAAGGGCGCTTCCATTGTCTTGGCGGGCCGCCGGCCGGCCGTTTCGGCGGCCATCGGCCGGGCTTCGGCGGCACGGTCCGAGGACCGCTGATGGGGTCGAATCCGGTGCCGGTCGATTCGCGGAAGTTCCGAAACGCGCTTGGCCATTTCGCCACCGGCGTGACCGTGGTCACCGGGCTGACGGAAGACGGCGTGCCGGTCGGCGTCACCGTCAACGCCTTCGCCTCGGTGTCGCTGAAGCCGCCGCTGATCCTGATCTGCCTCGCCACCACCACCGGCTGCCTCAGCGCCTTCAGCACCGGCACGCGGTTCGCCGTCAATATACTGGGCGAGGACCAGGAGCCGCTGTCGAAGGCGTTTGCCGGCCCGCAGGAGCACAGGTTCAGGAACCGCGCCTTCGATACCTGGGACAGCGGCTGCCCGATCCTGCCCGGGTGCATCGCCAACCTGGAATGCACGCGCACGGACGTGCACGCGGCCGGCGACCACATCATCGTCATCGGTCGCGTCGACCGCATAGAGACCGCCGACGACGGCCGGCCGCTGCTGTTCTACCGGAGCGCTTATGACCGCCTCGACGACGCCTAGTCCGGTGACGGGAAGGTGGCGGCCTATCGCGGCGGCACTGGCGGCACAAGGGCTGGCGGCGGCGATCGTGTTCGGCGGCACCGTCGCGCTCGATGCCGGCGCCGGCGTGCGGCTGCCGTTGATCGCGCTGCTGGCGGTGCAGGGCGTCGGCGCGGCGCACCTCGGTCGCCGCTTCGGGCTGGCCAACTGGTGGGCGCCGATCCACATGGTGGTGCCGTTCGCGGTCGCCGCGGCGTTGCTGTGGCGGCTGCCGCCGTGGGTGTTCCTGGCGGCGTTCGTGTTCCTGTTGCTGTTCTACTGGAACAGCGTCGCCGGGGTGCCGCTCTATCTCACCAACCGGGAGACGCGCGCGACGCTGGCCGGTCTGTTGCCGGAGACGCCCGGCTTCCGGTTCATCGACCTCGGCAGCGGCTTCGGCGGGCCGCTGATCGATCTCGCCCAACGCCGGCCCGACGGCCGCTTCGAGGGCATCGAGTCGGCGCCGATGCCGTACGCGCTGACATGGGCGCGGCTGCTCGTGCAGCGGCGGCCGAACGCCTGCGTCCGTTACGGCGATTTCCGGTCCTTGGACCTCGCGCCCTACGACGTCGTCTATTGCTTCCTGTCGCCGGTGCCGATGCCGGCGCTCTACGACAAGGCGAAGCGCCAGATGCGACCGGGGACTCTCCTGATCAGCAACACGTTCGCGGTTCCCGACCACCCCGCCGACGAGACCCGCGAGGTGCCGGACCTGCGGCGGACGACGTTGCGCGTGTGGCGGATGTGAACGGCGGCGGGGATGGCGACGGGTCAGCCGAGCGAGGTGCCGCCGAGCAGCCTGACCGCGAAGCCTGCCTTCTCGAGGCCGGTCATGATCTCGCGCACGTGGTCGGCATCCAGGGTCTCGATCACCACGTCGACCTCCGCCTGCTTCACCGGCACGTCGTAGAACAGCCGCTGGTGATAGACCTCGATGATGTTGCCGCCGCAATCGCCGATCTTTCCGGTGACCTTCGACAGCACGCCGGGATTGTCGGTGATCTCAACCCTGAGCCGCACCAGCCGGCCGCCGCGCACCAGCCCGCGCATCAGCACCGACGCCAAGAGCCGCGAGTCGATGTTGCCGCCGGACACCACCAGGCCGACCTTGCGGCCGCCGAAGCGCTTGCGGTTGGCCATCACGGCGGCCAGCGACGCCGCGCCGGCGCCCTCGGCGACCAGCCGCGGCACCTCCAGGTAAGCCTGCACCGCCTGTTCCAGGGCCGCTTCGTCGACCAGCAGGATGTCGCTGACCAGCTTGGCGATGATCGGCGTGGTCAGCGCGCCCGGCGTCTTGACGGCGATGCCCTCGGCCAGCGTCTGGCCGCGGCCGCCGGGCGTCTCGCCCTTCAACGCCTGCGACATCGAGGGGTAGAGCGCCGCCTCGACGCCGACCAGCTCGATCTTCGGCTTCAGCGCCTTGGCGGCGACGGCGACGCCGGCCATCAGCCCGCCGCCGCCGACCGGCACCACGATGACGTCGAGGTCGGGAAAATCCGCCAGCAGCTCGAGGCCGACCGTGCCCTGGCCCTCGATGATTTTGGCGTCGTCGTAGGGATGGATGAAGGCGCGGCCGGCGTAGCGGGCGAACTTCATCGCCGCGGCGCGGGCCTCGCTCAGCGTCTCGCCTTCCAGCACCACCTTGGCGCCGAGCGCCTCGGTGCGCCCGACCTTGGTGAACGGCGTCGCCTCGGGCATGTAGATGGTCGCCGGAATCTTCAGGTTGCGGGCGTGGTAGGCGACGCCCTGGGCGTGGTTGCCGGCCGAGGCGGCGACGACGCCGGCCTTCTTGTCGCGGGCGTTCAGGCTGATCAGCTTGACGTAGGCGCCGCGCGGCTTGAACGAGCCAGTGACTTGCAGGTTCTCGAGCTTGAGCACGATGTCGGCGCCGGTCAGTTCCGACAGCCCCTGCGAGGAGAGGCTCGGCGTCCTCAGCACCCGGCCGGCGAGCAGGCGCTCGGCGGCGCGGATGCCGTCGACGGTGACCGCCGCCCGCCCGGCCCCGGCAGCCGCGGCGCGGCGCCTTTTCGCCTTCGACGATCGCGCGCGTTTTGCCATCTCCGGATTCCCCTCAGCGGGCCGCCGCGGGCTTCAGCACCAGCGTCGGGGCGTTGGCCGACTTCAACGATGCGACGGCCGGCGACAGACTGACGGAGCGGCCCTCCAGCCAGTCGTTGAGCTGGTCATTGTAGTGGCGCGAGAACGGGTTGCCGGACTGTCCGGTGGCGATCACGAAGCGCGACTGCCTGAGGTCGCTGAGGTCGTAGATGGCCCGGTAGCC